>JAFTFT010000014.1 GCA_017458335.1 Oscillospiraceae bacterium | reverse complement strand
TTCCTGCATCGCCGCGATGGCAGACTGCTCGGAGTTAATCTTGCTCTTGATGGTGGTGTCGGCAACCATCTTGCCGTTCTCGTCGAGGATGACTGCCTTGGTATAGGTGGAACCTACGTCGCAACCGCCGAAATATTTCATTACTTGTTAGCCTCCAAAATTATTTTATTACATGCAGACTTCGTCTTCGAACTCGACCAGGGACGGGTCAACCGGCTCGGCGCGCATGACGGTGCGCATGTACTCGTTGACCTTGTCGCGCATGGTGCGCCGGGAAACCGTACGCGGATCCATCAGGTCGTGCTCGACCCAGATCAGGTCGTAGCCGCGCTGACGGCCCTGCTCGTCCAGCAGGCCCTGGACCGTCGCCATGTTCTTGCAGGCAACGTTCTGGTACATGATGACCAGCTTCGCGTTCCAGGCCTCGCACTGGCGCCAGCACTCGTCGACGACGTTCTGGTAACCGCCGTTGGTGTGGCGGCGCATGACCATGCGCTCGTACAGGCGGGCCAGGTCACGCAGCGCTTCTTCCTTGTCCTCGGTCTCGAGGTGCTTGGTGTAGTTCAGCGACTCCATCTCGACCAGGACGTCGATGCCCCAGCAGTTGGCAAGCCAGTTGGAGAAGTTGGCGTAGTAGTGGGCCGGGCAGGACCAGACCAGCGCGCGGTACTTCATCTTGCGCTCGGGCCAGGCGGTCTCGCCGTTCTCGTAGGCCTTGAGGAGCATGCGGTTCATCTTCTGCATGGCCGGGAGGACACGCGGGTCGATGCCGCCGTCCATCTCGTAGTTCCACTTCCGGAAGAGCTCGTAGCTCGGGCCGATGAACTGGGGACGCGCGGACTTGTTGATCTCCCACTTCTGCAGCTCGAGGTCGGTCTCCTGGTTGAAGCGCTTCATGCACTCGAAGTAGTGGTCCCAGTTCCACTTCGCGCCCGTGGCGTCCTCGATGGCCTTGATGCAGGCCTTGATGTCTTCGGCGCCCATCTGGACCGTCTCCTCGTCCATGTAGCGGACCGGGAAGCAGAGATGGAAGACCGGGGTGTTCGGGAAGCGGCGGGAGAAGTAGGAGCTGGCCATGGTGGAGCCGTCGCAGGGCATGGAGCTGGAGATGAACAGGGAGCCCATGTCCGGCAGGGCGTTGATGACCAGGGCGCCGCACTCGGAAGACGGCACCGGGCAGGTGTCGGAGGGCAGGCCGTAGCTTTCCACCGCGTCGATGTAGGGGATGCAGACCAGCTGGTCAATCTCGGAGACCAGGAACATCGGCAGAAGCTGGTGCGGGATGGCGAGCAGGTCCGGGAAGCCCGCGGCGATCTGGCCCATGGTCATCTCGTCGAAGGTGAAGAGCATCTTGTTCAGCTCCGTGCTGTTGCCGTTCTTGCGGTCGGCCTTGGAGAGGAAGACCAGGTTCTCCGCCACGTAGCGGAAGATCTCGTAGGTGGCGGCGTGGCTCATGCGCAGGTTCGAACCGCGCAGGCCGAGGATGTTCTTGTCCATGAAGCCGTGGCAGCAGAAGTAGGAGATCATCCAGCGGTACCACAGCGCGCTGTTCATGGCGGGGATCAGGTCCCTGGAGAAGGTCATGAGGAGCATGCCCCACATGCGGGCCCACTCGTAGAAGTCATACGCCGTGTCCACGACGCCGCGCCACTCACGCCGGACGGTCGCCATGGCGCCCTTGCGGTAGAGGCGGCCCAGGCTGCGCTCGCCGTTGACGACGCGGTCCCACTTTTCGGCGTTATCCAGGGCCATGAAGTCCTTGAACTCGCCCTTCACGCGCACGCCGTCGGCCTTGAAGTCCTCCACGGTCTTCTTCCCGAAGGCCTTCCAGTCCACTTCCTTCAGCATGCCGCCGAAGATGCCCATGACTTCCTTCAGGTTCTCGCCCTGTTTCTTCCACTCAATGTTGTCTTTCGCTTTCCAGAATTTCGGATTGGGGTACTGCACTTTCGCCATTATGCTTTGCCCTCCTCTTTATGTATGCGCTTGATCTCCAGGGACTCGACAAAGGCCTGGACACGGGTCCGGAGCTGGCCGGAGTTGCCGTTGTTGTACAGGCGGTCGATGGACAGCACCGGCCAGCCGTACTCGTCGTGCATGATGTGGCTGACCAGGGCGCGCTCAAAGCCCCAGTAGTCGCAGTACTTCATCTGCTCGTAGATGATGCCCTCGGCGCCGAACTCCTTCGCCAGGCGGTCCGAGGTCTCGCGGCGCTGCAGCACCTTCTCGTCGGAGATGTAGCGGGCGCACTCGGAGACCTCCATGTAGTGGCGGCAGATCTGGGTCAGGGCGTCCTCGTCGTCCTTCAGCTCGATCACCTCGCGCCCCGGCGTGGAGCCGAAGCAGTAGCGGTCCGACACCACCAGGGCGCCGCAGCCTTCGATCAGCTTCGTCAGGTTCGGGTCGTCAATCTCGGAGCCCACAATCGCCACGCGGGCGCGGAACGGGCTCACCTTGTCGGGCTTGCGCTTCTTCAGCTCCTCCAGCGTCTCCTGCAGGTAGGGCAGGATCTCGCTCTTGGGACAGACGTAGGTCACGAGGTTCAGGACGTGGAACTCGTAGCCGGTGATGACCGGGTTCTCGGCCTTGCGCATCTCACGGATCTCCTGGATGATCTTGCAGACCTCGTTGTGCTCCTCCACGGCCTTGCGGATCGCCGCGTCCGAGGTGTCCACCCCGAAGACCTCCGTCAGGCGGTCCAGGACGCGCACACGCATCTGGCGCCGGTAGCCCTCGACCGTGTAGTCGGTGATCTTGAAGGGCATGTCCGTGTGGGTCACGAAGAAGTTCGGCTTGTCGTTCACCTGCAGGATCTCGAAATGCTCCATCGAGCGGTTCATCATCGAGCAGGCGTCCACCCCGATCAGGGCGTCCAGGAACTTGTAGCCGCCCTCGATCGCGCGCTCCAGCAGGGCGCGGGCGTACTCGCAGGTGTAGTTGGACATGTAGTAGGTCGCGATGTCGATCGACCCCGTGTTCGGGGCGCGGAGGCGGGTTGAGAAGCAGGTGTCGACGTTCAGAAGAACCTCGGGGATGTGGAAGCAGGTATAGCCCAGGCAGATGCCCCCGTCCGCCTTCTTCTTCTCGATCAGCTCGTTGTCCGCGTTCTCAAGCAGGCGCTCAAAGTAGATCAGATGTTTCAGATCTTTCAAATGTTACACCTCTTTTATTTTAAAATTGCAGGAAATTACAGGATTTCCATTTTCCGGAGGGCTTCCTCCACCTTCCCGAGCATCACGGAGTCCGCCGGCAGCTCCAGCACGCTCGCCCCGCGGATGTCGTTGGCCGCGAAGGCCGCGTCCGCCGGGATCGCCGTCAGAATCTCCACCCCGGGAATGCGCGTCAGGGACACCAGCTCCGGATTCGTCACCCGGTTGATGATCGCGCCCACGCGCTCGTACGCGATCAGCTCATCCGCCACCGACTTGATCGTCGTCACCACCTGGGCGCCCTTCGCGCTCTGGTCCGTGATCAGAAGCAGGTGCGTCACCTTCTCCATCACGCGGCGCTGGATCTGCTCAATCCCCGCCTCGCCGTCAATCACCACATAGTCGAAGCTCGACGCCAGCAGCCCGATCACTTCCTTCAGGTAGCTGTTCACCTTGCAGTAGCACCCGGAACTCTCCGGCCGGCCGATCGCCAGAAACGCGAAGCCCGCCTGCTCCACCAGAGCGTCAAAGATCCGGAAGCGCGCCTCGCTCAAGAGCTCGAGGGCCTCCTTCGTCTCCCCGTTCTCCACACTGTCGACAATGCTCATCCTGATGTCGTCCAGCGTGAGTTTCACGTCCACGCCAAGAGCTACGGACAAGCCGACAGCCGGATCCGCGTCGATGGCTAGGATCTTCTTGTCCGGATACTTCTCCGCGAGAAGTCTCACGATACAGGCACAGATCGATGTCTTCCCGACGCCGCCCTTGCCGGCGACCGTAATAATCTTGGCCTTGTTCTCCATAAACGTCCCCCCTGTCCGTTCAGACATAATTCAACATGAGTCCCGTATGCCCTCCCCGGGCGCCCCCGGCAGCAGCCCTGACGTACGGCAGAACAGCCTACGGAGAACACCGAAGAAACGCATACTGACTCATTATTTGACTATCGTTCGCATTTTAACACATGGGCACAAAATATGCAAGATGAACACAACAAAAATCCAAATCTGTTGATTTTTCGTGCAATTTGCAAAGTTTTGGTTCCCGTATAGACAGGCCGGAATTGAATGTATGAAAAAAAGGCCGCTCCGGCAGGTCAACGCCGGCAGGCCACAGCATTTTAGACAATTATTCCCTTTGATTTTTGGCAATTATTACGAAAATCTTTCCGCTTGCCCGAAAAGGACAAGACTTATCAGACGGTCCTTCGGTTTGGGACGGCATCGCGTGGGAAAAGGCTCGGTCTTTATAATTCTTCAGAATCGTCTGATTGTCTTTTCACGAAAAAAATGATATGATCTGATCGAAAACAGAGATTTTATGCTGTGCAGATCATCCGGAGATTCAGTGACAAGGAGGTTCGTTCATGTTCGGAAAAGAGAAGTGCCGTATTCTGAAGGAAATCCGTCAGAAGATCGCCGATGAAAACGAAATTCCCTATGTGACACAGGAATGCCATCATCAGGGAAACTGCAGCGGCACCTGTCCCCGCTGCGAAAGTGAGCTCCGTTATCTGGAGCAGCAGCTTGAGCGCCGGGCCGCCCTCGGAAAGCGGATCACGGTCGCGGCGCTCTGCGCCGGTATGGCCTTTTCCGGCGCTGCCTGCGGCGCGAGGTTCCGGATTCCCGGAGGAGAGACCGCCGGAGCACCGGCCCCTTCTGTCGCAACCGTCTCGCCCGCGGACGATCCCGAAATGCTGATTGAAATGGGAGAGGTTGCCATGCCGTTTGACGACGGGACCGGGGAGAAGGCGGAAAACCCGCCAGCATCAGACTGCACGACGCCGGCAGAAAACACCCCGGTCCCGGCGGATCAATTTGAGCTCTCCGGCATGGTTCCCTATGACGAATGAGCCGCGGTATCCCCTGCTGGCGCTGGCGCGGCTGCGCATGGGCATCGACGGAGCCGGCGTCACGACCCTGGTCGCCGGGGCAGGATGTCCGCTGCATTGCCGCTGGTGCATCAACAGGAAGCTGCTGAAGGAAGGCGCGCCTGAGCAGGTCACCGCGGCACAGCTGCTGGAGCGGGTCAGAATCGACGATCTGTATTTCCGCGCATCCGGCGGCGGGGTCACGTTCGGCGGAGGAGAACCGCTGCTGCACGCGGAATTTCTGCGGCAGTTCCACTCCCTGGCCCCGGACGGGTGGAAGATCCGTCTTGAAACAAGTCTCGCCGTCCAGGCGGAGCAGGTCATCGCGGCGGCGGAGGCGGCGGACGAGTTCATTGTCGACTGCAAAGACATGAACCCGGAGATCTATCGGCGCTATACCGGCGGAGACCGTGACCTCATGGTGTCGAATCTGCGCCGCCTGCTTGACCTGGCCGGGGCAGAGCGCATTCTGGTCCGCGTGCCGCTGATTCCGGACTATAACACGGAGAAGGACCAAGAAAGCAGCGCCGCGGCCCTGAAGAGCCTCGGCATTACGCGCTTTGATCTGTTCCCCTACAGCAGACGGGACCTGTAGGCCGTCCCCGTGACACTCCGGCGACCGCACTTGCGCCGGGTCCCGTCATATGGTAGAATCAGGCCATTCACTCGGGATTCAGGGGAACATAACATGACTGTCATGCAGAGCACACTGATCAACATGCTGATTTACATCGCGCTTGTCGCATTGGGAATCCTTCTGGGAGGGCGGCATCTCTGGGGCGAACGGGTTTTCCGCCTGCTCGGGAAGGTGCAGCTGGCTTCCCTTCTGGCCCTGATCACAGCGCTGGGAATTCGGCTGGGCGCCGATGAGGAGGTCATGGGTTCTCTGGGCAGGATCGGTCTGGCTTCTCTGACGATCACCCTGTTTTCCATGGCAGGATCTCTGATCGCGGTCACGCTGCTTCGAAGGTACATTCTTCATCTGGACCGCTTCGGGCGGCAGGAAGAAACCGCCGAAGAGCCGGCTTCCGGCTCCGGCACCGAGGAGACGCCAAACTCCGGTCTGACAAAATGGATCGTGATCGCCGTTGCCGCCGGAATGGGGATCGGCTATTTCGTTTTTTCCGGCCGCAGCACGGCCTGGTGCGGAACGATCATTGATGTAGGGCTCTACATCCTCCTTTTTCTGGTCGGCATCGACATGGGACAGCAGGGCCATGTCCTGGAGAATATCAGAAGCGCAGGATTCAAGGTGCTGCTGGTTCCCGGTGCGGTCGTGATCGGGACGCTTCTCTTCTCTTTTGCCGGGAGCTTTCTCCTTCCGCTCAGGATCAAGGAAACCGTCGCCGCGGCCGCGGGTTTCGGCTGGTATTCGCTGGCCCCGACCCTGCTGGCCCCGTATTCTCTCACGCTGTCGGCAATCGCGTTTCTTTCGAATGTGCTCCGGGAAATCTTTTCAATCGTCGCGATTCCTTTTGTCGCAAGATCAATCGGCTACCTGGAATGCGTCTCTCTTCCCGGGGCGGCGGCCATGGACACCGTGCTCCCGGTGATTGTCGGCGCGACGCATGAGCGGATCACGGTGTATGCCTTTCTCTCCGGACTGATTCTATCCCTTCTGGTTCCGGTCCTGGTACCGCTGATGATCGCGGTCTGAATTCCCGTTACATTCAATCATTTTGTGGTTTCTTTGGTCAGATGTCCCAATATTTTGTGGTACGGCGGCGCGGAATTTTGGTACGGCGGAACGCGAAAATGGTTGACTTGCTTCGCGCCCTGGGCTATACTTTAACAGGTTGCGGAGCCCTGCTCCGTAAATCGAAATCTATATATTGATAGGAGATTGAAAGATGAAGCACACCCTGCGTATCATCACCCTGGTCCTGGCTCTCGTGATGGTCTTCGGTCTTGGCGCCACCGCCTATGCCGCCGACCGTCCCCACTTCGACAAGCTGACCCTTGAGTTTGTTCCCTCCAAGGACGCGGACGTCATCATCGCCGGCACCGCCAACCTGCCCGAGCTCGTCCAGGCTGAGATGGCAAACCTCGGCTATGACATCGACGAAGTCGACATCACCGTCGGCACCAACTACGACGCCACCGGCGAAGCCATGGCTGCCGGCGCCATCGACCTCGGCTGGCTGCCGGGCGGCACCTATGCCCTCTACTCCGACGACACCGAAGTCATCCTCACCGCCACCCGCAACGGTCTGAGCAATGACAGCGAGAATCCCGCCGACTGGAACGGTGAAGAAAACGCCACCCAGAAGAACGGCCCGCAGGTCACCTTCTATCGCGCCCTGATCTACGCCACTCCTTCCGAGTACGGCAAGATGCTCGCCGAGAAGGTCAACAACGGCGAGAAGCTCACCTGGGAAGATCTCGACGGCGCCAAGTGGGCCGTGCAGAAGACCTCTTCCTCCGCAGGCTACATCTATCCCACCATGTGGCTCATGGAAAACTATGACGGCAAGAAGATCTCCGACCTCTCCAACGTCATCCCCATTGACTCCGGCTACGGCACTGCCTTCTCCTATGCCGCCGCCGAGCAGGTCGACGTGATCGTCTGCTATGCCGACGGCCGCAACGACTATGAGGCCTCCTGGACGCTGCCCACCGATCAGCAGGATGAGACCGGCAAGCAGGGCATGGGCCGCAGCGACAGCATCTGGAACGAGCTGAACGTCATCGGCGTGACCGAAGGAATCTACAACGACACGGTCGCCATCTCCAAGGAAAGCCCCTTCTACACCGACGAGCTCAAGGCCGCTCTGCAGGATTGCTTCATCAACATCATCAATACCGACGAAGGCAAGGCCATCTTCGACGTCTACAGCCACACCGGCTATGCCAAGGCTGTCGATTCCGACTATGACGGTGCCCGCGCCGCTCTGACAGCCGTCGACGGCTGATCCAGGCAAGTCTTCTTTCGGGCTCTGTAACTCACGCTACAGAGCCCTTTTTTTGAATAAACGAAAGCGTTGAGCGGCAGAACGGTTCTGCCGCTGACCGGTTTCCTTTATCCTCAGCTATCCTCAGCATATTTTTATTCAGCCAAAGGAGCGAGCCGCCGCATGATTGAGTTTAAGAATGTCTACAAGACCTACCCCAACGGCTTCACGGCCCTGAAGGATGTGAATCTCAAGATCGAGCAGGGCGAGTTTGTCGCCATCATCGGTCTGTCCGGAGCGGGCAAGTCCACGATCCTGCGCTGCATCAACCGCATGCACGATGTGACCAAGGGCACCCTGACCGTCGACGGAGTGGACGTGAATACCCTTCGCGGGAAGGAGCTGCGCCGCTACCGCCGCAAGGTCGGCATGATCTTCCAGAGCTTCAACCTCGTCAACCGCAGTACGGCCATCAAGAACGTTCTGACCGCGGATGTTCCGGACATGGACTTTTTCCGGGTGCTTTTCGGCATTTTCTCAAAGGTTCAGAAAATACGTGCGCTGGACAGCCTGGACAAGGTCGGAATTCTGGACAAAGCCTACACCCGCTGCGACCAGCTCTCCGGCGGCCAGCAGCAGCGCGTCGCCCTGGCCCGCACACTGAATCAGAACCCGAAAATCATCCTGGCCGACGAGCCGGTCGCTTCCCTCGACCCGATCACCGCCCGCCAGGTCATGCAGGACTTCGTCCGCATCAACAAGCGCTACCAGATCACCATCCTGCTGAACATCCACCATATTGACCTGGCCCTGCAGTACTGCGACAGGGTCATCGGTGTCCGCGCCGGCGAGATCGTCTTTGACGGTCCGGCCAGCACCATTACCCAGGAGCAGATCGATTTCGTCTACAACGGCACAAAAGCCCCCACGCTGGGCGACGGAGAGTGAGCCGATGGACAACGAAAACACCACCCCGGTCAAGCTGACCCTGTTTGACAAGATCTTCCCGCCGGAGCTGATCACCATTCCGAACGGGCACTCCGTCCTGCGCCGCCGCAGCCGCGCGCCCCTGATCCTGCTGCTTCTGCTGGTGGCGATCTATCTGTCGCTGAAGATGACCGGCTTCGACATGAAGCTCATCATCACCCGTTTTGACAAGCTGCTGGACCTCTTCGTAAAGCTCTTCCACCCGAAGTGGGAGTTCTTCAACAAGGTCACAGGTCCCCTGATGGACACCATCAAGATGTCCATCCTGGGTACGGTCATCGGCTGTCTGCTCGCACTGCCGATCGCGGTGCTCGCCTCCACCAACATCTGCAAGAGTCCGGTGATCGTGAGCGTCCTCCGCTTCATTCTTGCCCTGATCCGCACGCTGCCGACGCTCGTGATCGCGCTGGTCTGCGCCCTGGTCTTCGGTCTGGGGACCTTTGCCGGTACGCTCGCCATCTCCATTTTCACCTTCGGCATCGTGGCCAAGATGCTCTACGAGAGCATCGAGACCATCGACATGGGGCCCTTTGAAGCCATGGAGGCCCTTGGCGCGAACAAGTTTCAGGCCTTCTGGTCGGCCTGTGTTCCGCAGATTCTCCCGGTCTATCTGAGTCACAGCCTCTACTGCTTTGAGATGAATGTCCGTGCCTCCGCCATTCTCGGCTATGTCGGCGCAGGCGGTCTCGGCATTACCATCAACGAGCGCATCGGATGGCGCGACTACAACGGGCTCGGTATGGTGCTGCTGTCGCTGTTTGTGGTGGTTGTCGCCATCGAGTTCTTCAGCGAGTACCTTCGCAAGAAGCTGAGCTGAGAGGAGGAACGACATGGCGGAAAAATTCGAACAGATAGAAAAAAGTTTTGATCAGAAACTGACGGTTGCGCAGATGTATCTCATGCGTCCGCGCAAATGGCTGATGTATACCCTGATCGTTCTGATCCTCGTCGTTCTGGTCGGCTGGTCCGGCTCCAGCATCCATTTTGAAGGCCTCACCGTCACCGGCCGTGAGGTGGCCAAGGGCGTCGTCAGCGGCGTCACGCACCCCGATATGAAGCTGATGTTCGGCACCGGAGACACCGATGTGCCCTACCTGCTGCTGCAGACCATGGCCATCGCCGTGCTGGGCACACTGATCGGGGCGATCCTCGCAATTCCCTTCGCGTTTCTCGCCTCCACCAACATCATGCCGAAGCCCATCGCCTATCTGTTTCGCGTGATCATTCTTCTGATCCGCACCATTCCCAGCCTGGTCTGGGCGCTGATGTGGATCCGCGTCACCGGCCCCGGCGCTTCCTGCGGTGTCATCACCCAGTCGGTCTGCTCCATCGGCATGATCTCCAAAATGTATATCACCGCCATCGAGGATCTGGACACCCGCATTCTTGAGAGCCTTGATGCCATGGGCTGCAACGCATTCCAGAAGATTCGCTACGGCGTCATCCCCCAGCTCACCGCGAGCTTCATCTCAACGACCATCTACCGTTTTGACATCAATCTTAAGGACGCCACGACGCTCGGTATTGTCGGCGCAGGCGGTATCGGCGCCTCTCTGGTTCAGTGCCTGAACAGCCGCCGCTGGGCCATGGTGGGTTCCTTTGTCTGGGGCCTCATGATTCTGGTCCTGATCATCGAGTTCATCTCCACCCGCGTACGCAAGAAGCTCGCCCGCGGCCAGTAATACCGAACCATCATTCCAAACCATCATTCCGTATCAGCAGCAAACCGGTGTCCCCTGTACAGCGGAGGCACCGGTCTTCTTATGAGGATCATCAAGAATGGAAAAGACACTCACCATTTTCTTCACCAGCGATACCCACGGGTATTTCGCCCCGGTCGATTACGCCGCGGCCGCTCCGGCCCCCACTGGCCTCGCCAACTGCGCGGCAAACTTTGTACGCGACGGGAACAGCCTCATCATCGACGGCGGCGACGTCCTGCAGGGCAGCCCTTTCACCTACTGGCTGCAGCAGCGCGGTTCCGCCGAAGGGCCGTTTGTTCCCGCCAGGCTCATGAACCTCGCCGGCTATCAGTTTGTCACCCTGGGAAACCATGACTTCAACTACGGCCGCGAGGTTCTGGAGCGCTACCTCGACGGGCTCGACGCCCGCTGCCTCTGCGCCAATGTTCTCGGCCTGCCGCAGGTGGAGCGCAGCACCGTCGTCACTCTGGAAAACGGCCTGCGCGTCGGCCTCACCGGCGTCACGACCTCTTTCATTCCGGTCTGGGAAAAGCCGGAGCATCTCACGGGGATCCGGGTCACCGACGCCGTGGAAGCCGCCCGTGAAGCCCTCGAAGAGCTCCGGGCCGCGGGGGCCGATCTCACCGTCTGTATCTATCACGGCGGGTTTGAGAACGACATTCCTACCGGGCGTCCCCTCTCCGACACCGCGGAGAATCAGGCCTGGCGGATGTGTCAGGAGCTGGATTTCGACGTTCTTCTCACCGGGCACCAGCACATGGCGCTTCCGGCCGCGCACATCCGGAACACCTGGACCTGCCAGCCGCCGGATAAGGCGCGCAGCTACGTCCGCATGGAGGTAATCGTCCGAGACGACGGAAGCGTCCGCGCCGAGAGCGCCCTGCTCCCCGCCGGCGGCCGGACGGAGCCCGGCATGGCCGCTTACCTCGGGGAAATGCATGACGAGGTTTCCCGCTGGCTCGACCTGCCGGTCGGGGCTCTGGACACGGCCCTGATGCCGGAAGATCATCTCGAGATGGCGGTGCACGGTTCCCTGATCGCCAATTTCTTCAATCAGGTGCAGCTGGACGCGTCCGGAGCAGACCTCTCCGCCACCTGTCTTGGCAATGAGGTCCGCGGCTTTGACCGTGCGGTCAGCATCCGTGACGTTGTCGCGACGTATATCTACCCCAACACGCTCACAACCATCCGCGTGAACCGCGGGATCCTGCGGAAGGCGCTGGAGCGCTCCGCAGAGTATTATGACCTCGATGAAGATGGAAAGCTCCGGGTCTCGGACAGCTTTCTGCATCCAAAGGAGGAGCACTATAATTTCGATTACATTTCCGGGATTGAGGCTGCGATCGACATCTCCCGTCCGCGGGGGCAGCGTGTCCTCTCCATCCGGCGGAACGGGCAGGAACTGCCGCCCGATACAAGCCTTACCCTCTGCCTCAACAACTACCGTGCGGCAGGCTCCGGCGGCTATGAGTTCTATACGGAGTGTGAGGTGTTGAACGACACGCCGGTCGAGGTTGTGGAGCTGATCATGGACTACATCACAAAGCACAAGAAGATTACCGTCGACAGGACCCGCTGGCTCACGGTCTATAACGGAGACCAGCTGCTGTCTGAGGAATTTCCCGCATGACCATTCTGATTGACATGGACGACACCATCGAAAGCCTTCTCAAGGCCTGGGTCCGCGGTGTCAACAGCAAATACGGCCGAAGCGTTTCTTATGAAGAAATCGATTCATGGGATGTGTCCCTGGCTTACCCCGGCCTGACACATGAACAGGTCTATGCCGTTCCGCTCGAGAAAGGATTCTGGAAAACCGTCGAGCCGATCCCCGGCGCCGCAGAGGCCATTCAGCGTTTCATGGCGGCAGGGCATGAAGTCTTCATCGTAACGGCCACCCCCTATGAATCCGTCACGGAGAAGATGAGCGATCTGCTTTTCCGGTACTTCCCTTTTCTCTCCTGGAAGCAGCTGATCATCACAAGCCGCAAACAGCTGATCCGGGGCGATGTTCTGATCGACGACGGAGTTCATAACCTGGAAGGCGGAGACTATATCAAGATTCTGATGACAGCCCCTCATAACCGCAATTACGATGCCGAGGCGAACGGCATGATCCGGGTAGACAACTGGGCCGAGATTGAGGAGATCATCCGCAGTATCAGTGCCGAACATGAACGGTAAGAAGAGCATGATTGCCCTCTCGAAGCGATATGGTAAAGCTCAGACATGATAAAGCTCAGGCCGTTTCCCTGCCAGAAGCATGAGAAACGGCCTGAACTTTTTTAATTTGTATTCTGATCTTTTCAGCTGTGCTTTATTTCATGGCATTCTCTGCGGCTGTCTCACCGGCAAGCAGGCCGGAAGCATAGCAGAAGCCAAGGGCGCTGCCGCCCTGATAATAAGGCACGCTCCACAGATCTGCATCCGCGCCGGCGACATAGAGGTTCGGAATGCTCTTTCCGTCCGCGGTCTGAGCGGCGAGATTTCCGTCCGTCTTGATGCCGCCGAGGGTCAGCCACGCGCCGACGTTGTATTCCACCATATAGAACGGGCCCTTCTTCACGGGAATCAGATACTCGGCCGGGGTGTACATCTGGTCATCCACACCGGACTCGCAGGCGGCGTTATAGGTCTCCACGGTCTTGACCAGGTTCGGCATGTTGAAGTGCTCCGCCAGCTCCTCAATGGTATCGGCCTTGAATGCCCAGTCCTGAGAAACAGCTTCTTCAAAGTCGTCGTAGATGTTGTCGAGGACAACGCCGTCGAAACCGGCCAGAAGAGCCTGGCCCATGTTGGCCTTCGCGCCCTCGCCCAGGAAGTCAATGACCGGCGTCGTGCTGATCTTGTCCATGAAGTCCTGATCCACGATGGTGAAATAAGTGCTCTCGCGGAGTGCCTGCTCACCGCTGTACATGGTCGCCTCGCACATGCGGCGCTCATCCATGAAACGGTCACCGGCACGGTTGACCAGCATCAGGCCGAAGTTCGGGAAATAGAAGGTGGCGTTAGTCCCGCGGCCGGGAGCCCAGGAGAAGGTCGGGGTCGCCTTGAAGTTGGCAGAGCCCATCTCGTTCATGGAGATGGAGAAGTTCTTTCCCATCTGGGCGCCGGCGTTCTGAAGGAGCTGAATGCCTTCGCCGTCATTGTATCTGTTGTCCTGAGGAACAAGCTCCGCGCCGCCATAGTACTTGGCGACCATTTCCTTATTCTGCAGGAAGCCGCCGGTGCAGACGATGACGCTCTTCGCCCGGATCTTCGTCACATTGCCGTCCTTGTCAGTGGTCAGGACACCGACAACCGCATCCCCGTCCTTCAGGAGGTTCGTCACCTGTGTCTGCCAGCGGAGCTCAATATTGGGACGATCATCGAAAATCTTCTGCAGGAAGGGCACGCGCTCCATGCCGTCGACCAGATAAACATGTCCGCCGCGGCTCAGCCAGTCGGTCGCGCCGAAGGAGAACGGGTAAAGGAGCGGCATTCCGCTGTTGATGACGATGTCGATGGCTCTGCCGCTGACTTCCAGAAGATTGCGGATCAGTCTGGCGTTGCACTGATAATTCGTGCCGGCCATGATATGCTCGAAAGCTTCCTGCTTGGTGATGTAGCCTTCATACTTGACCTGTTCACTGGACTCGACGTGCCAGGCACCGGTGGTGTTGACATTATTTGTCGCCTGGAAGCCTACCGCGCGGTCAATGGCAATGACCTTGCAGCCCTTGTCCGCGGCGCCGGCTGCGGCAGTGGTGCCGGAGACGCCGATGCCGACAACGACAACATCGGTTTCCTCTTCTTTGGCGGCTTCCGCGGCGGCATAGTCAAGTGCGGCAAATTCGACTTCCGCTTCCGCGGCCTTCTCTGCCTCTTCGGCAAAAGCAGACGGGGCGATCCCGGTGAGGCCGAGGGCGGCGGCTGCGGCAACACTGCCCTTCAGGAAGGAACGACGGCTGATTTCTTTCATGGTTTGACTCTCCTTTTTCAATTTTGTTTGAAGCCATGTCCAGCTTCAGTTTCTGAACCGATTATAAATCCTACAGTATCTGGAGAGTCAAGCGTTAATTGCAAATTTTTTCACACATCGATATCGATCCAGAGATGATCATAGCGGCAGAATCGGCCGGACGTTTTTTCCGTGATAATCCGCCTGGTAATCACCCTCTGATCCATATGAATTGCTTTGGTTTGGCCCTGGAGCATGTCATTCAAGCGCCTCCGGCAGCGAAGCAGGCTGTCCTCCTGAATCCGGAAGTCGTCCGTGATCTCCACAATGCAGTGGACGGCCTTATGAGCGCCAAGGTACACGGCCTCCTCCTGTCCGAGGAAACTCGAGTGCAGAACGTCTTCTTCCAGGATTCCAATCCCCAGCACGGCCTGGCCGTGTTCCATGGAGCCGGTGAGGATGCCGTGATCGAACAGGAGCACCGAATCCGTATACGGGATCTCAAAGCCCGAATCCTCCGGCCATTCCGCCATCGATCCTTTCGTATCCTTCAAAGGCATCCATATGATAGCCGGACGTTCCGTGATCTCAAAAAAGGTCTCCGCCTCCCGGATCACGGAAACGTCGCGTGCACGGCGATGCAGGAAGTGAAGCAGCCTCGTCGACTGAAGGATGTCCTCCTCCAGCTGCTTACAGCGCTCATCAAAAATCATCGCGTCAATTGCCTGGTCTTCATTTCTGATCAGGGTCAGGATTTCATCCTGCGTAAAACCGCACTTGCGGTAATTCCGATAATCCAGCAGCGTTGAAACATCCGCCAGACTGAAGGAGCGATAACTTCCCTTCCGTCCTCCCGAAGGTGACAGGAGCCCCTGCTCTTCCAGGAAGCGGATTCCGCTGGGAGAGAGTCCCGTCATTTTTGAAACGGCGCCGATTTTAAACTCCATAGAAACCTCCAGTATGTGTAGAGTTCTTCCTCCTGATCACGCAGTCCTGATCACGCAGTATTGTATAACTCTACTTATTGTATAACTCCACTCCTCTTTTGTCCATAGCCGGTGTATTCCGCTCAGGGGGCAAAGGAGCGAAGGCGGGGACGCGTCCCCTGTGCACGCAAGGATCTTATTGTTGACATGTTCCCCTGTTCATTCTAAAAGAACAACAGACTTGTGACCTGCAAGTCTTTTACTATGGAATGTGAAAATTGGCAATTGCGCCGAAAAAGTGGTTATGGTAGAATCATGGCAACAAATCGGGATTCGCAGTGATGAATAATTACTACGGCAAAGGAGCATGGTTATGATTTCAATAAAAGGACCCGGATTAAAAGCCTTCGCTGCGGTGATAGCTGTTATTGCGCTGATATTTGGGATCTATTCGACGTTTATACAGTCGGCAGGTTATGAGAAGACGACGGCAACGATCATATCCATTGAGAAGGATCCGGAATCCGCTTCCGATGATGATTCTTATATCGTTACAGCCAGATATATGGCAGGCGGCAAAGAATACACAAATGCATTGGATTCCTATAGCCCTTCCTATAAAGAAGGCGGCACAGTTGAAGTCCGTTATGATCCCGCTGATCCGAACAAAATCACATCCGGTTACGGCATCGGCGTCTACGCTACGGTGGTCGGTGCGGTAATCCTGCTGGCGATCATCTTCCTGACAGTCAGGCAGAAGAAGTCCGTCAGTAAGCTGAAGGAAAGCCAGGGAGAAATCCAGTATCTTCCCTCTGAGAAAGGTAAAGAACGAGAGTTGTACTTTATCACCGATCTCGGAACGCCTAAATTTGGCCATCGCATAGAAGACAAAGACCGCAGGGTGCTTTATGAAGCCAAGATGACAAGGTTCACGCCGCTTTCCGCGTACGAATTTGACTTTATTGATCATGAAAGAAACCGGACAACCCATCATCTGATCGGTCACACCGAGGAGACAGACTGGAACTCTATCCTGATCGACAATCACAGCACATTTTCACTCGACGGGATGGATGTCTGGAAGCACTTACGCTCTACAGGCGTCACCATCGACTCGCGCTTTGACAAAGCGGAAGGCGGCATTGGGCCGAGCTACGACATCAGGAAAGACGGCGAACCGCTTGCCTATGCAGAGAACACCAGCCAGTTCGTACATGAAGAAGATGCCGAACAGCATAAGGTCGTGAGCAAGATCCCGAATCCCATGTTCTTCCGCGTCTTTACCCATGAAAAGAATCTTGACCTGTTGTTTATGATTCTGGTGGCCATTGCCCGCAGCGGAGCAACAGATGAGCGCGGGGGAAGCCGCCGTATGCTGTTTAACACGATTAAGGGCGAATGACCGGATGACTGCATGAAGTAAGCGACATCTTCCGGTTTGTCTTCCCATCTCCCCCTGAGAAATCACGGTCCTCAGGGGATTCTCTTATCTCTCAATGAGAGGGAAGGTTAACCTCTTCCACACGGCGGTGCCGTCCGGATTGACGGTGGCGCAGATGGTGGGAATGTTGTTGGAATACAATGTTAAATGTTAAATGATGAATGTTAAATTGTGGTGTGCTGCGCATAATTCAGAGTCGAGCGCTGAGCGCTCACTATATTCTTCATTTCTCATTTATCATGTCATAACGAAGAAAAGTATCGGGCTGGATCACCGGAAAAGTGATTCAGCCTGGTTTGGTTTTGCAGGAGCGGGCACAGAGAACCGTCTTCTGTGTGGGTCCCCCTGTGTGGGTCAAAGCGGAATAGCAGCCAACCGCGGAAGCGGAATGGCTGCAAATTCACGCAGTAACGCCAAGGATTTTCTTGACAACAACGCAAAATAGATTATAATAACATCCTTTATTCAAGGAAGACATAAAGGAAAAACTCACAAGGAGCGCTTCGCACTATGATCAGGCTGGAAAACATTACTTCAATTATCGTTCACGGCGGAACATTTCACGCTGACGACGCCTTTGCCGCGGCATTGGTGCTGACAGCGGCAGGGAGGGATATTCCGGTATACAGGTGTTTTTCCGTTCCGGAGGGACTCCCTGAAACCGTTATCGTCGCAGATATCGGACGAGGGAAATATGATCACCATCAGGATGACGCAAGGCGCAGAGCAGACGGAAGTAAATATGCTGCATGCGGGCTTTTGTATGAAGAATTGCAGGAAAATCTGTTCCAGACGGAAGACATGCGGGAAGATTTCCTGAGCCGGTATATCCGGCCTGTAGAGGATGCAGATAACGGGATTTCCGACAACCCGTTAACATTCTTGATTGACGACATGAATCCAGACTGGGATCGGCCCGAAGAAAGTGACTGCAGGTTTCATGATGCAGTAAAGCTGTTCCAGAACCTGATCAAGGAAGCCCAGAGAAGAGAGCAGGCTGTTCTCCGTTCGGATGCGCTTCTTACCAAAGCGATCGCCGAAGCGGAAGGAAGGGTCATCTTTCTCGAAAAGCCGATTCCCTGGCAGAAAAAAGTCTGTCAGACGGATAATCTTTTTGTGGTCTATTATTCCATGAGAGAGGAATGGACCGTCCAATGTGTTCCTACGGAGCCGGATTCCTTTACAGTCAGATGTCCGCTGCCGTCTATGGAGGAAATGGAAGGCTGTGAATTCTGCCACACCGGGCGTTTTCTGGCAACGTTTGACTCAAAGGAGCATGCTCTGAACGCCGCAAGAAAATGCGCAAGAGAGAATGGATAGATTACACAGGGGTTCTGCCACCAGGGGAAAGGTTTCCTCCTCCGGCAGATCATACAGGCTGATGACTTGATCGTCGGTCGCGGATTCAGGTTCCGGCTCCAGGCTGCTGCCGACGCCGAAGTACTTTTCGAAGAAGGCGCGGAACTTGTCGGATATTAAAACAGAGCTGTTGATGCGCTCGGAAAAATGCTGAAATTTGGCGTTATTTTCAGTGATTTTGAAAATAATTTTCGTTTTTTGTTGACAACGTTCGTTTCATCGTTTATGATAGCGCAAATTTTCAGCAGGAGTGATCAAATATGCCGATAGTCCATATCACCGTAACCAAGCCCCTCGCGGCAGAGGTATAGTCCGACCTGATGGAATACGTCGCTCAGCAGATCTGTTCAAACACAACGACGCTGCCGAAGAACATCTATGTCTATATCCATGAGATGGAGCGGGAAAACGTCCGCAAGCTGGCGCCGACCGTGCTGATCGACTGGACCATGATGCCGGACCGCACAGAGCCGGTGAAGAAGGTCATTATGAAGGCACTGCACGACAAGCTGGCAGAGCTAGAACCCGAACTGCAGGATGAAATTGTCATCATTTTCAATGACATACCGCTGTCCTGTGCCATGCTCGGCGGTGAAACGCGATCGGAAAATCCGGATAAATAAGGCCCAGCACAATCTGATTCTCTCTAAGCTCTGGCAAGAAAACGCCGGAGCTTTTTTCATCCAGTTGAAAGATCTGTCGTTGCGGCGCTGGTAGCGCGTGACGGCATCAGAGAGCTGGCGGTCAAGGTCACGGAGGGCTTCGGCGGTTTCGTAGTATTCCTCGGGATCCGGGAGAATTTCAAAGATGATTGATTTGAGTGTGGACATGTCGGGACTCCCAAGGAATCAATTGCGCAGGGGTAAAGGTTATGGTAAGATTACTTCGATAAATCGGGATTGTGCGCCCAGACGAAGGGCGAGTAATCTAACTGGTGAGAAGCCAGTCTGGCAAGGGTTAGCCACCCACCAGTAGCGAGTCTTGCGTGGCAGCCGGTAACGGCGTTGCTGAAAGGCATTCAGCTGCGAAGCGTAGACAGCGAGCAAGCAGGGTTAAATGGCGATTGAGCCTCGATATTTTATCAACCAGTCGGCCGACGCCTTAATTCCAGCGGAAGGCAACATGGACAGAAGCGATAAGG
>JAFTFT010000013.1 GCA_017458335.1 Oscillospiraceae bacterium | reverse complement strand
CCGTAGCTATCCCTATGTTCCAGAATACAGCACTTTGTTGGGTGTTTGATCCGGATTCTCACAAATTTGGATGATATGCCTTTGGCTTCGTGCGCGCTTTTTTCAGCTTGTGACTTCAGGCAAACTTTTCACTCTCAAGTATCATTATTTCTGGCACTTTGTCTTCTGATCACTTCGAACATACCCGTGACAGCTATTGCAGATGATGAGAAAAAGTTCAAAACACTGAACGATCCGAATTTGCTGCAGTATGTGGAAGATACCGTATACTCTGAGATGGAAACAACCTTTCAAAGCGATGATTTTCACGTTGAAGATGTCAGCGTTGTTTATCTATCTGATGAGTTTCTGGAAGACCTGGCGTATAACTCTCTTGAAAATGTATACTTTGGATTCAAACTCTCTGAGTTAGATCAGCAATTTGAAGGGCAACGTTATGTATTCACACTTGGTAACGACGGTAAAACTACTGTAAAAGCATTTGAAGCTTATGAAGACCAGTCATTCCAGAAGGTAATCAAGAACGTTGCTATAGGAACTGGCGTAATCTTAGTTTGCGTTACGGTTTCTGTTGCTGCTGGTGGTTTAGGAGCATCAACAGTCAGCGCAGTCTTGGCCGCTTCTGCAAGTACCGGGACAAAATTTGCGCTCTCCGCTGGCGCTTTAGGTGGTATCTCTTCCGGTATTATTACAGGGATCCAAACAGGAGATTTTGAAGAAGCCATGAAATCTGCTGCTGTTGGAGCGAGCGAAGGTTTGAAATGGGGTGCCATCTCCGGTGCAGTTATCGGTGGCGGTTCCAAGCTGGTTGCGTTGAATAAGCCGCTTCCATCTCCTCAGGAAGCAGAAGCGGCTGCACTCAAGAAATATGGCGGAACCGATCAGGTCACATATTTGGGCGGGAAAGAAGTGCCTTATGGAACACCGGGGGCTACACGGCCTGATGTTGTGACAAAGAATACAAATGGTATCTTTGAGGCAATTGAGGTAAAACGGTATAATCTTGCAGACGAGGCGTGTCGTACCAGATTGAATGATGAACTTCTTCGGCAGGTTACAGCTAGAGTAGAAAACCTGCCTGCAGGATATCAGCAGCGCATTGTCCTGAATGTAGAAGGCCGCAAATTCAGTGCTACATTGGTTGACAGCGTGATTGAAGAGCTACATATGACGCTAAATGGAGTCTATCCAAATATTCCGATTGATGTTATGGGAGCGATGGTATGATTATTGAAAGTGGAGACCACAAGAGATCTGTAAATATTGGGGCGTTTGAGCTTTGGCATTCTATCTATTCAACAGTATCAGTTTTGTTGAAAAACGAGGTTCAAAAGATCCATTATGCTATCGAATTCTTGAGGACTGGGAAATGCAACCATGACAGTGCTCTGCGTACTGCAAGAGAGATTAACCTGATACGTGATATGCTTTCACAGTTTCCGCCAGAAGAAGCCATTTGGGACTGCGATAAACTTGAAAAACAGGCACCGTGGAAGGGAAATCTTAGCCCGGTAGTGACTTCGTGTGCAAATCTATACACAACTAGTGATGGTGCAGACTTACTGTATGAGATTGTTTCTATTCTGTGCTATGCTTCTGTAGTAAATGTGGATGTGCACATCATGTAAAGCGCCAAATTGAACATGGCGGAAGCGGTGGCGTTTCCGGGCTGCTTCATACCGGTCTACGCGATGAACATGTAATAAACGGAATAAATACAGGGACTGCATTCCGACGATCAGAATACAGTCCCTGTTAATTTCTATTGTGGTATCTTCTCATTACTTGCCCTCGCGGTGAGAGAAGCTGTCATAGAACTCCTTCAATATTTTTGACGCCTTCTTTCTCTAATATTGTTGTGGTAACCGGAGTCAGCCGGATTCTCATTTTCCTTCACGGTGAGAGAAGCTTTCGTAGAACTCTTTCAACATGTTTGGCACCCTCTTTCTGTGTTTTCTCTGTCCTTTCCTGTTTCTCCCTCAGGACGGTTATAGCTTACCACAGGAAACTGGAAAAAGGAAATACCTATCAAATGCGATAAATCATATGGGAAAAGTATAATAAGAAATGGCAGGTCGCAGAAAACTTCCTGAGTTGAAGAGAGGCCGGTTTTCTGATATACTTCTGTACAAACACAGACATTGCAGAGCATGTGATCCTGCGGGTATGGACGCAAGAATCCTGCAGTTGATCGGGAGGAACAGATGAACAGAAGAATCAGCAGATGGCTCTATAGGAAAGCCACCCAGGCGCTCGGTGAAGAAGAGCTGGAGAGCCTGAAAAGCGACCTCATCACGCCGGTGAAGATTGCGGCAAAAGAGGCGCTGGAAGATATGCTGGAAGACAAAAATGAGGAAGAAGAGAAATAAATGAAGTGGAAATGTCCGAAATGCGGCAGGGAATTCGCGAAACAGAAGCAGGATCATTATTGCACCAAACCGCAAAATGTTGATGAGTATATTGCAGCCCAGGATGAGGCAGTTCAGCCAAAGCTGAGGGAGATCCGGGGGATTCTCCGCTCCGAACTTCCGGATGCGCTGGAAAAGATCAGCTGGTCGATGCCGACCTATTGGAAGGGCAGAAACCTGATCCATTTTGCTGCCGCGAAAAAGCATCTCGGCCTCTATCCCGGGGACGAGGCAACTGCGGCCTTTGCGGAGGAACTGAAAGACTTTGACGTGAGCAAAGGTACAATCCGGCTGCCATATGACAGAGAACTACCGGAGGAACTGATCCGGAAGATTGCCAGGTGGTGCCGTGACTCCGACGGCTGAATCTCGATCTGTCGGCCTTTGCGGATATCAACCCATATGAGATAGGGGAGAGTGCGATGAAGAAAAAGATCCTGCTCCTTGCGACAGGTGGGACGATTGCCTCCCTGCTGTCCGAGCACGGTCTGAGACCGGGGCTGAACGCAGAACAGATCCTGTCCTTCATTCCGGAGATTAAAGAAGAGTGCGATGTCGATGCCGTTCAGGTCTGCAACATCGACAGCACGAATATGAGCCCGGAAATCTGGAAGCAGATCGTCTGTGCCATTGAAGCCAAATATCTGTATTACGACGGCTTTGTGGTCTGCCACGGGACAGATACGATGGCCTATACGTCGGCGGCCCTGTCCTATATGATCCAGAACTCCAACAAGCCCATCGTGATCACCGGATCGCAGAAGCCGATCGGCGAAGACAGCACCGATGCAAAGCTCAACCTGCTTGACAGCATCCGCTACGCCGCCGATGATGCGTCCATGGGCGTGGTCCTGGTCTTCAACGGAAATGTGATCGCGGGGACAAGAGCAAAGAAGACCTATGCCCACAGTTACAATGCCTTCAGCAGTGTCAACTTCCCCACACTGGCCGTGATCCGGGAGCGCAGGATCATCCGCTTTATCTCCCAGACGCCGTACACCGAGCCGGTCCGCTTCGGGCACAGGCTGGACGACAGCATCGTGGTCCTGAAGCTGATTCCCGGCACAAAGCCGGAGCTGGTGGAATACCTCTTCGGGCATTATGACTGTCTCGTGATCGAGAGCTTCGGCGTCGGCGGTATTCCGGATAAGCTGCGGAAAGTGTTTTATCAGCAGATGGAGCACTGGATTTCCCGGGGGAAGGTCGTCGTGATCGCGACCCAGGTTGCCAACGAAGGGAGCAACATGGAGGTCTATGAGGTCGGGCAGCAGGTGAAACAGGACTTCCATCTGATGGAGGCCTATGACATGACGCTGGAGGCGACGATCACGAAGCTGATGTACCTGATGGGAACCTACGGCAGAGATTATGTATCCATCTGCGACGGGTTCTATAAAACGATCAACTATGACATCCTGATGCCGTCCGTGCAGCAGCGGTGAACGTGAGTAAACAGAAGTGACGACACATGATGAGAAAACTGAAGATTGAATTCCTGCTTCTGATGTGCGCCTATGGCTGTCTCGGCCCGGTGGTGCGGGGAATCTCTCTTCCGTCGCTGGTGATCGTGTGGGCGAGAGCGGTGATCTCCGCCGCGGCGCTGCTGATCTTCCTGCTGCTGTTTCGAAGAGAGGGGCTGAAAGACTGCCGGACGTTTCTGGGCCCGATGATTTTCAGCGGTATCTTTCTTGCCGTTGACTGGATCGGCCTGTTTGCGTCCTATCGCTATACGACCATCGCCACCACGACCCTCTGCTATTATATCGCGCCGGTACTCGTCCTGCTCGGGGCGGCGATCTTCCTCCGGGAAAAGCTGTCCCTCCGGCAGGTGATCTGTATTGCGGTCGCCGTGGCCGGCATGGGCTTTGTCACCGGCATGGTCCAGAACGGACTGCCGAAGCTCTCGGAAATGAAAGGGGTCCTGCTGGCGCTGCTGGGCGCGCTCGGCTATGCGGTGGTCATCCTGATCAATAAGAGATACCCCGAAGGCGACCAGCTGAAACGGACTCTGATCCAGCTGTGTACCGCTGCGCTCATGATGACGGTCTACGTCCTGTGGACGACGGATCTGAGCGCATACCGGCTCGGTGCGAAAGACATCGGGCTTCTGCTGCTCCTGGGCGTTGTAATGACCGCCGCGGCATATATCGCGTATTTCAGCCTGGTGGTTCGGATTCCGTCGGGAAGCGTCGCCTTCTTCTCCTATGCGGATCCGGTTGTCGCCGTGATTATCTCGGTGTTCTTCCTGGGGGAGCCGTTCAGTATTTACACCTTGATCGGAGCGGTGATGATCATCGGGGCCGCCATTGTGGCGGAAGGTGGGTTTAAAATGAAACAACAGGAAAGAGGAGGAAACCAAGAATGAGCGATCATGAAATCTTAATGGAGTTGCTGGAAGAGAAGCGGCGGAATGAAAAACAGAGGAAAATCCCGCTGATCTTCACAGCGGTGGTGATTGCGGCTTTGATCATCGTGCTGGCGGTCGTCTGGGCGAAGCTTTCCGCTTCGATCCGGGAAGTGCAGACCAACATCGACAGAATCAACACCGCGACCCAGGAGATCACAGGCCTCTTTGACGGACTGAAGGATGCGGGGTATGAAAATGCGGAACAGGCGTTGAAGGACCTGCATGATACGACGGAAAAAATCAACGAACTCTTTGACGCGTTCGGAGAGAACGGCGCGGAGGGCCTGCAGCAGGGGATTGAAGCGATGAACAGCGCTGTGGAGAAGATCAACGGCTTCTTTGACAGCCTGAGCGAAAGCGGCATCACCCAGGGCGTCAACGACGCAAAAGACTGGTTTCTTGGCCTGTTCGGATGAATCCGGACGGCAACGGGCATTCGATAGCCTGATCACAGATCACAACGCAAAAACGAGGACTGCCGTTTCCGGCAGTCCTCGATGCATACTCAGATTAAATTCCGTTACGCCAGTCTGGCTCTCAGCATTTCCACACTCAGCCTGCTCTGCCGTGCGTACTCTGCCATCCTTTCTTCGGCACTGTGATGACGGAAGGAGGAAGTGCCCGCGGCCTCGACCGCCGCTTTCCAGTAAATCTGTCCGCAGACGGGACAGAGCATGGAGCCGTCTTTTCTCAGATTCTTCCTTTCCAGTCTTGTATTACAAAGTTTGCAAGTGATCATTTGAAATTTCATTCTCCCTGTTATGGCGATATGCGTTTTCCCGTTTGCCTCATGCCTGGAGCGGCTGAGGGGTGGGAGCTGTGTGCTGAATCGGAATATGCAGTTCCTCCAGCCTGATCAGGAAATCATCATCCGGTTTCGGCGAGCTCTTTCTTCTCTCCAGCCACAATTCCACTGCATCCATCTTGATCCCTCCACAGTTTCGTTCTGGTTTCCCGTATCTTGTACACAACGGTTGTGATTATACACCAGATGAAGTGGAATGTCGATAAAAACCAGGAGACAAAAAAGAGAAAAATAGTTACGTCCTTTTTGTCATGGTTTAGCATACTTTAACTTCCGGCATAGGGCCAGTCCGTCCGACTGACTTCTCCGCAGAAGAGCCGGACCGCAGAATTATCGGTGCCACTGCGCCAGGCCAGAGAGTAGGACATGCGGCAGACCGGTGTGTCATACTCCACATAGCGGAGCGGGATGCCGTCCTGACGGAAGGAGATCGGCAGAGAGGTCAGACCCATACCGGCCACGGAGAGTGCCAGCGCCACATCCGGCTGATCAACGAAGTGGAACTGTTCCTGCCGGATTCCGGAGCGGATCAGATTTCCGATCAGTTCGTCCATGCAGACGGACGGGTGGTTGTTCATCACAATGGTTTCGCCCTTCAGATCGTCGATTGTCACGCGATCTCTGTCTGCGAGAGGATGAGTCAGCGGAACGGCAAAGCAGGTCTTTTCCTGAAACAGAGCCAGGGAGGACAGTTCGTTCCGGTCGCGCAGTTCGGAGGCCTCCACGAAGGCAACGTCCAGCGTGCCGAGCTCCAGATAATCCGCAAGTTCCTTCATCTGTTGCTGCAGGATAGACACTTCAATTTCCGGATGGCGCCGGGTGAACGCTGCGATGAAGCTGTGAAGCCCGGCCCAGTTGATGAAACCGTGATAACCGATGGTGAAGCACACAAGATACTGCCGGCAAATAATTAGTACGTTCTAATAACTGAATAACATACCGGGCGAATTGTTCCGGTTCAATCCCAACCTGTAGATTGTTTCGTGACATCAGGAGATAGAAAAACACCCCGTGCTCATTTTAGGCACGGGGTATTCTTACTGTCGGTTTGCTCCAATGACACTGTCCGGTTCAGGAGTCGACAATCAGAGAAAGCGGAATGGCTCTCTGATGATTACAGTCCGACTGCTTTTAGCGCCTGATCCAGGTCACAGATAATGTCATCAGGTTCCTCCAGACCGATAGAGAAGCGAATAAACCCATTCTGAAACTGTTCAGGATAAAGATGAATCCTCTCATCATAGCTCGGCTGGGGAAAAATAAGGCTTTCATCATGGCCCAGAGACACTGCAAAAGTTACGACCTTCAATGCCGCACAGAATTTTTCAACTGTTTTGTCGTCGGTATTCAGTCCAAACGATATGACGCCGCCATAGCCGTTGTGCATCTGTTTCTTCGCAACCTCATGTCCGGGATTGCTGCTCAGGCCGGGGTAAGAGACAAAGGTTACATTCTCTCTTTGCTCGAGCCACTCTGCCACGAATTGGGATGTGGTATTGATCCTCTGCATGCGGAGAGGAAAGGTCACCGAGCCTCTGAAAATCTGCCATGCGTTAAAGGGACTGATGACTGCGCCGACATTGACCTGAGCCTCATAACGGATACGATCCATCATTTCCAGATCATTGGAAATAACAGCACCTCCCTGGGCATCTCCGTGTCCGTTAAAATATTTGGTTAATGCGTCGACCACAAAATCAGCTCCGAGATCAAGAGGTTTCTGGTTCAGGGGTGAGGCAAACGTGTTATCGACAGACAACAGAGCGCCATGACGGTGGGCAATCTCGGCCACGGCGGCGATATCGGTAATCCCTACTGTCGGATTATCCGGTGTTTCGATATGAACCAACCTGGTTCCATCCGTCACCGCCTTCTCAACCGCGGACAGATCGGTCATGTCAACCATTACCGTCTCAACACCGAACTTTTGATTAAACAGCTCGTGGAACATTCTGTAGACTGCCATGTAGCTGACATTGGGATAAATCACACGATCTCCCGATTTCAGCAAGGTCCAGAAAAGCGCGTGAAGAGCGCCTACGCCACTGGCAAAAACAATGGCGTCATCTGCGCCGTACAACGCGGCGACCTTCTCTTCAAGCCAATGCTGATTTGCGTTGCCGTTTCGGGAATAAAACAACAGATCGGTAGACGAATAATTAACGGTCGAAAGATCATCCGGCAGCTTATAGCTGTTTGCCATGTGTAGAGGTCTCCTTACGGCGCCGGTTTCCGCGTCATAATCCGTCCCGGTATGGACTGCCTGCGTCGATACCCCATATCCTTCGAACTTGTTTTCCTTTTTTGCCATCTGTATCAGCTTCCTTTATAATAACCTATAATAATGATAGGTTATTATAAAGCAATGAGCAGGCGTTGTCAAGAACATACGCAGGTTGAACAGGGGTACTCGAGGGCATCATGACTATTTACAGCTGACCGGTCTGAACAGGAGAATACGATCACAGAAAAAGTCGATTTCCCCTAGGGACAAAATAAAAACCTATTGACCTGGTAGGCATGTTGTGATAAACTTGTGGTAAGTTTAATCAAACTCATGTTAACTTCGTAGGATGCTGCGATGACTTATGTGCTGATTAATCCAGTCACAGACAGGATGACAAACCCGGAAGAACTTGAGAAAGCATTGCATGAGCACGGCTTACGCCGAGTATTCTGCAGGGAAAACTGGACTCGGCGTGTCCTTGAAGAATATTCTGCGGTGCTGCAAACAGAGGATAAGACCGTTTTGGACACGCGATGTCCCATGGCGGTTGAGCTTGTACGAGCTTTGCATATTGACCGAATCCGGGAAGCGCCGGTACTGCCGATTTTACTTCACTGCGCGAAAGAACTGTCTGACAGAGAAGATCTGCAAGAGGGAGAGATTGTGGTAACAACTCCCTGCCGGGCGCTTGCAGAACAAGGGAATCGTTTCAAGCTTCCGCGGACGGTATTTATAACAGCGAGGGAGTTTCTTGACGTAATTGGATATCATTCCGTGAAACAGCTCGACTGCAGCCCTATTCCTCCCGGATTTTTTGATCCACTCGGAGTAGTAACCGTTACCGCCACCGGGGGGCAGGAAATTACAGAAAGGGCGGCATCACTTCCGCTGAAAACAAGGCTGTTTGAAGCGCTTTTCTGCCCGGGGGGCTGCCACAACGGCGACGGGGTATAGACAATGAAGAAAAAGAACAAATGGGTACCCGCTCTGATTGGAATCGCAGCGATTTTCGCTGCATGGTATTTCGTGTGCTGGGCGGGCATATTTAATTCTTATGTTCTGCCCTCGCCGCAGAAAGTCTGGGCTACATTCCTGAAAATGCTGAAGACAGGAGAGGTGTTCCGGGATATTGCGATCAGCTTCGGGCGTGTATTACGGGGCTTTGGAATTGCGTTCCTGCTGGCCTTCGTGATCGCTGCATTTCGTATTTTCTTCCCAAAGAGTGAACCGTATTATGAATACCTGATTCAGTTTTTCCGGAATGTACCGCCGCTTTCATTGATCCCTCTGCTTATTCTCTGGTGCGGGATCGGAGAGACAACAAAAACGGTCATCATTGTTCTGGCATCCTTTTTCCCGATGTACCTGAGCATTGTCAAAGGATTTACCGGGTGTGACAGAAAATTGCTTGAAGTTGCACGATCATTCTCATACAGCCCCATGAGAACCTTTGTGCGAGTGATCCTTCCTTCCGCAGTGCCGGATATCCTGGTCGGAATGCGGACCAGCCTGGGCTACTCCTGGCGCGCGATCATCGGCGCGGAAATGGTTGCGGCATCAACGGGCCTCGGACATATGATCCTGTTTGCACAGCAGATGTCCAGAACAGATAAGGTCATCGTCGGGATTTTTGTAATCGGGACGGTCGGATACGGTACAGATCGGCTGCTGGGGCTGTTGATTCGTTGTTTTGTGGGAGGCACTGCGCAGAATGGCTGGAATTGAAATCAGAGGACTGACAAAGTCTTATAAGATGGAATCCGGTACGTTGCAGGTCCTTCGCGGGATCGAACTGACCCTCCCTGAAGGGGAAATTACCGTGGTACTGGGGAAAAGCGGCTGTGGGAAAACAACGCTTCTGCGTCTGGTCGGCGGACTGGAAGAACCGGAAAACGGGGAAATCAGATTTCCCGGAGAACAGAAAACAGCCTTCGTTTTCCAGGAACCGCGTCTGATGCCCTGGCTGAACGTCAGAGACAACATTGAGTTCGGACAGAAAAAGAATCAGAGAAATCGTGAAGATACGGCCCGGATTATCCATACGGTGGGCCTTGACGGGTTTGAAAAGTCCAAACCGCATCAATTGTCAGGCGGAATGCAGCAGCGTACTGCCCTTGCCAGGGCGCTGGCTTATCGGCCGTCATTTATTATGATGGATGAGCCATTCGCTGCGCTGGATCATTTTACCCGCGAGAGTATGCAACAGGAACTGTTGCGGGTCCGCCGCGAAACCGATGCCAGCATCCTTTTCGTGACCCATTCCATCGATGAGGCTCTGACCCTGGCGGACAGAATTATTTTGATTTCCGAAGGCGTGGTCTCCGCAGAGTACCGGCTGCCGCAGAAGCAGCCGCGCGACATCCTGTGCGATGAGCTCATCGCGGTCCGGCGTGCGATTGTCTCGGCGCTGGAAAAGCCAAATGATTCCACTCCCGTATAATACGGGCTGGAATAGAAAGATCAAATGGAGGAAAACAGTATGAAAAAAGTTTTCGCAATCATTCTCGCACTCATGGTGACAGCAGGCTGCTTTACAGCGTTTGCTGACGGGCTTTCGGTAGACAGCCTGACAGCGACTTATGTGACTTCGCCACTGAATATTCCCAGCATCGTAGAGAAAGAGAACGGAATCTTCACCGAAACCCTTGGGATTCCGGTAGAGTATGCCGAAATTACTTCCGGCGCTGACCAGACACAGGCGCTCGCTTCGGGTGATGTTCAGCTCCTTTACGCTGTCGGCGGAACCTCTATCATCCTCTCCGCGGCAAACGGTGCAGATATCAAGGTGCTCAATATGTACAGCAGAGCCCCGAAGGCTTTCTGCCTTTATTCCAAGGACGACAGCCTGACCAGCCCGGAGTCGCTGCGCGGCAAGACCATTGCCGGCCCTGCCGGAACAAATTTGCATGAGCTGCTGGTTGCTTATCTGAATACAGCCGGTATGACCATCGCGGAGGTCAACTACGTCAGTATGAGCATCCCCGATGCGAAGGCAGCTCTGGACGGCGGCAGTGCGGATGTGGCAATGCTGGGCGGTGCGGCGGCTTACAATGCCTCCAAAGCAGGGTATCATCTTATTACAAACGGCGATGGCCTGATCCAGGCGATTATTGCCGTTGCCGTCACGCAGGAATTCTACGATGCCCATCCGGATGTGATCGCCAAGATCAGGGAAGCGGAAGAAGCTGTAATGGCACGGATTGAAGCAGACCCTGAAGCGGCATATGCGACGGCCGGCGATTATCTGGATCTGGATGTGGACGCCGTGAAGGAAATGGCGGATTATTATGACTTTTCTCTTGAGATCAGCGAAGAGGATATAGCGGGCTTCCAGAAGACTGCCGACTTCATGTACAGCTCCGAGATGATTGAGGAGCCCTTCGATGTCTCTGCCCTTTTCTTCGACTGAACAGGAAACCCTGCTCGTTCAGGAAGACGGAAGGTATCTCCGATTTTGCTATGACAGTATCATGAATTATCATGGGGGAGCCATGCCTGCCGGCGTGGCTCTTGCCTTCCGTATGTTCATGGGACTGACGGCGCACTATCAGGATCTGTGCGGAGAGGTGCCGGAACGAAGGAGCGTATCTTTTTATACGGGGCTCGGGTGGAACGGGCAGGGAATCATCGATACGGCAGAAGCAGTGTATCGTGTGAGAAGCAGGGGATGCCTTCATACGGATATCAGAGCCTGTCAGGAGAAAGATGCTCCGGCTGCTCCGGGCGGGGGTAAGTATTACTTTTCCGGAACGATAGGGGATATGTCATGGGAAGCCAGCGTACGGGAGGGAATCATTGGAGGCGATTTTTTCGCAATTTCCAGAAAGATGCACACGCTGCACGATGACGGCAGTAAACCATCGAGCAGAGAAATAAAGGAACTGATGAATGTCAGAAAAGCCACGGAGCAGCAGCTTCTGAGACTTAGGCCGGACGAATTGTTCCGGTTCAACATCGCTGCATCGGAAGATGCAGTCAGTATGAGGTCTGCTCCTACCGGCTTTTTCCTATGACAGAAAAAGAAATCGGCATATGAAAAGCTCTCCGCCGAGACCGGCGGAGGTGTTCTTCTTTGGGGATAGCAGATAATTGTTTATCAAGTGCTACAATGTACGATGCCGATTGTGCATACTGTTATAACCTCTGAACATAGCAAAGCCCCCCTGACGTGCTTTATACATCAGGGGGACAGAGATCCGTTTCCCATATCGGGACGAGTGTTGGTGCGATTGCCGGGTCATGACTGCACAGCACGGCGACGCATCCGGGATCGGCGGCCATCTCCGAGATCCATTTCAGAGATTTCAGCTGCCACTCCCGCGCAAAGCCAAAGCCGGGCGTGATGCTCTCCTGCCAGTTGCGGGGAGAGTAAGCCGCATCAGCGGCCAGAAGAACAAACCTGCCGCCGCTGCGAGCGATGATCGCCGCCTGCCCGTCAGTGTGCCCGGGGACATTGACCAACTGGATACTTTCATCTCCAAACAGGTCGATGGCCCAGTGGTTCGGCCCCAGCGGAGAGCCCCGGTAATAGATGCGTTCAATGGGCTGATCGCGCCACAGGCTCCAGGGCTGCCGGGTCTTATACACCGTTCGGCAGGACCAGAAGTACTCATCCTCCGGCAGAATGATGCGCTTCGCCTTGCTTACATGCTTTAGCCCCGCCACATGATCGGGATCCAAATGCGTGAACAGTACATAGTCCAGCTCCTCCGGTCGGATGCCCATGGCAGCCAGCTGCTCATGGATCGCCATGCCCTCAGGAAGATAGGGGTGAAAAAGAGCGGCGAGATGGGGCGGAAGGACCTTTCTGACTGCATCCGGATCATAAACGCCCCGGGGACTTATGTCACGGCACCAGCCGGTATCCACAAGGATCAGCCCTTTGGGGTGCTCAATCAGATAGGCGCAGACAGGCAGTGTGATCCGGTTTCTGTCCGGAGCGGTCAACTGCTTGGCCGTGTTTTTTAAATCAATACTGTTGCCGTACGGCACGCTCTCCGACACCTGAATATACCCGCAGTGCAGAACATGGATCTTCATTCGATCACCTCGAATAGAAATTTACCATTTGGTCAGAAAGATGTCAACACCCTATTGACACAGACTTTCCAGGATGCTATATTTTACTTACCAATTGGTAAATAAAATATGCTTTGTGAGGGATCAAACATGTCAAACAAACAGACCGCCGCCATGCTCGACAAGAAGCTGGACGAAAAAACCGCGCATACCATGTTCATCTGCGGAGTCGTCATGGTCATCGCCGTGCTGATTCACGACGGCGACCACATCCGTCAGGCGCTCAACTGGGGCTATCACATCCCACTCGCGATCTGGGCGCTGAATCTCACCGTGTACATTTTTCCCGTGATCACGATCTTCCTCGCCAAATCCCGCCGCATGTCCGCCACCCTCGTCGGGGCGATCGGCGGTATCTTCACGCCGGCGTCTTTCCTGGGCCTGCACCTCTTCGGCTCGGCCACAGGTCTCTGGGGCGTGTGGAACTTCTCCTACTTTGCGCTGATGAAAGGCGTGGAATACCAGGGTAATTTCTATCAGGGCGTCGACTGGCTGAGCTGGGTGCTGCTGTTTCATATGGTGCCCTGCTGCGTGCCCTGTGCCGTGATCGGCTTCAAGCACTGGCGCAGACTGAAAAAGGACGCGCGGCTTGGATAAGGAAGGCGTTGTCCTCGGCTGCGGCTGCGAGGTGTTCGGGGATGAGGCGGAGGAGCTCAAGCAGCGTTTCCGTCTGCTACGGCTGCTGATCGCCTCCACAGCGCTGAGCATGCCGCTTCTCTGGGATTTGCCGCCGCGCTTCCAGTTTGTGCTGGCAACGGTGCTGCAATTCTGGCCGGGTCTGTACTTTGTCCGAAATGCGATCCGTGGGCTGAAAAACCGCAGCCTTGGCATGGATCTGCTGGTGGCGCTCTCCACTACGGTGATCTATGCCTACAGCACAGTCGTCGCCTTCACTGTGACGGAGAACATCAAGCTCTATTTTCTCTGTGACGGGGTGCTGATCTCGCTGCTGCTCTTCGGACGCTATCTGGAATCCGTGGCGATCTACCAGAGCGGAGAAGCGGTGCGCAGCCTTCTGCGCCTGCAGCCCAAGACCGCGATCGTGCTGCGGGATGGGATCGAGGTCGAGATCGATGCATCGGAAATTGTCTCCGGCGACACGATCCTGCTCCGCCCCGGCGAGCGTATTCCCGCTGACGGGAAGATTCTTGAGGGAAACTGTCTGGTGGACGAGTCGCTGCTGACCGGTGAGAGCGTTCCCGTGCAAAAAAATCCCGGCGACAGCATCACCGGCGGTACGCTTGACCGCGAGGGTAAAGTTACATACATAGCGACATCTGTCGGAGAGGCTTCGACCCTGCAGCAGATGGCGGCCTTCGTGCGCCGTGCGCAGAGCGAAAAGGCGCCCGTCCAGCGGTTCGCGGATCGGATCGCCACGATCTTCGTCCCATCTGTTGTCGCGCTTGCGGTACTGATCTTTGCGCTGTGGTTTTTCCTGCTCGCTCCCGGGGATTGGGGAAAGGCGGTCTCGACAGTCTGCGGCGTGCTGGTGATCGCCTGCCCCTGTGCGCTGGGGCTCGCCACGCCTGCCGCCTTGATGACGGCTTCCGGACGGGCGGCGGAACTGGGGATCCTCTTCAAAGGCGCCTCGGCCATCGAAAAGGCATGGAGCATTGATACGGTCGTCTTTGACAAAACCGGCACACTGACCGAAGGCCGCGTAGAGCCGGGCATCCGCGATCCGCTGCGTGAAGATGCGAAATGTGCTGTCGACGCCTGCAGGGCGATGAGGCTGGAGGTCTGGATGATCTCCGGCGACAAGGAGGAAACGGCAAGACGCATCGCCCAGGCATGCGGGATCGAGCACATTCTCTTCGAGGTGAAGCCGGAGGAAAAGGCCGCGCAGATCACTCGCTTGAAAAATGAGGGTCGCCGCGTCGCCATGGTGGGCGACGGGATCAACGACGCCCCGGCCATGGCGGAAGCCGATCTCGCGATCGCCATGGGCACCGGAACGGACATTGCCATCGAGTGTGCCGACGCGGTGCTGCCCGGCGGACGCATCGGTCGGGTGCCGCAGACGCTGCGGCTCGCCAAAGCTGCCCGAAGGACGGTGCGGCAAAACCTCGGCTGGGCGCTGTTTTATAATCTGATCTGTATTCCTGTCGCGGCCTGCGGGATCGTGAACCCCTCCATCGCCGCGGCAGCCATGACGCTCTCGTCCAACGGCATTTTGCTGCACTCGTTGCGATTGAATCACTATGAAAACTGAAATACAGGAATTGAAGATCCGCGGCATGATCTGCCGAAGCTGTGTGGGCGAGGTGGAAGCGCTGCTGCTCCACACGCGGGGCGTGATCCGCGCGAAGGTCAGCTACCTCAAGGGGCAGGCACAGCTCGAATACGATCCGGAGCTTGTGAGCCTGGACGATGTGCGAAAACGTCTTGCCGAAAATGGTTATCAGTCCGGGGATCGGGGTCTCAGCGGTCTTGCGCTGGACGGGCTTTGCCTTGCGCTGACGCTGCTGCTTACCTGGTTTTTGCTGGGCGGCAGCCACCACGGCATGGAGCCCGGCGACAGTGCAGGCTTTGGTGCGGCCTTCCTGCTGGGTTTGATGACCAGTCCCCATTGTCTCGGTATGTGCGGCGGGATCCTGCTGGGAAACTGTGCCCAGAGCCGCTCCCCTGTGCTTGCCTCCCTCGCTTATAACGGTGGGCGCATCCTGTCTTATACCGCCATTGGCGGGATCTTCGGCGCGCTGGGAACCGTGATTGCCTACTCCATGAACGTCAAATCCATGGTCTTCACCATGGTGGGGCTTGTGGTCGTTCTGATCGGTCTGAACCTCTGGGGGCTGCTGCCGGGCGTCGCCACGCTGTTTCCGTCACAGCCTTCGTTTTGCCAGCTGCCCACGAAAACGCAGAAACGCTTTGCGGGCAGACCGCTTGTGATCGGACTTCTCACAGGGCTGATGCCCTGCGGTTCGCTCTACGCCATGTGGCTGCACGCCGTTTCGGGCGGCAGCGCGGCCTATGGCGCGGAAAGCATGCTGGCTTTCGCCCTCGGCACGGCGCCGCTGCTGTTCCTGTTCGGCGCGCTGGGGGCGCTGATTCCAAAGAAATGGAACAAATACTTCCTGAAAGCAAGCGCCGTTCTGGTCACGTCCATAGGCCTGAAAATGCTGATTACGGGCTTGCGGATGCTCTGAATTTCCTTTATACTAAGCGGCGAGGTGATGACCGGTGCCCCTGATCGTCGATAAAGAAGCCATGCGCATGGAGATCCTGATGGCCTTCCAGCGCTGTATTGAAAAGAAGCCGTTGACCAAGGTCTCTCTGCGTGATATTGCGGCGGAGGCCGGGATGTCCCACGCCAAGCTCCTCAATTATTTTGAGAGTCGGGACGATCTTGTGGTCAGTTATGTGCGCTACACCAAGGACTTTATGACCGAGAAATGCAAGGCCTGGTTCCTGGAGCACGACCGGCGGGATTATGAGAGCAACCTGGCTTATATGAACGCTTTTATGTCCTATGTGGCCAACGGCAAAGCCGGGGAGGAGCGTCCCAACGCCACCACCCAGACCTATGTGCTGACGCACTATAACGAGGAGGTCTCGCGGCTGGTCAAGGCCGAGTTCAAGGAATGGCGCGAAACCATGGAGCAATGCCTCATCGCGGTCTACGGCGAGGCGGTCGGCAAGCAGGAGGCCGAGGCCATGATGATCCTTATCACGGGCACCTTCCTCTGCAATTACAACGGCGTCCTCACCGGCGGCATCAATCACAACATTATCGGGTACTTGAGCAATCTGGCAAAGTCATAAGAGAATATGAACTGGGCGGGCATTGAAGCCCGCCCAGTTTTATGAAATCAGATTTCTCTCATCCGCGTATCTATCAGCATAAAGTGACCGGCTTCGGGGATCACGTGCGACCCTCTTACGGCAGCTTACCGTATTCTTCGTCGGTGACCGGCACCAGCCACTCCACCTTGCATCCCTCGCCGGGGACCTCCAGCGCGATATGAAGTGTCATCTCAGCCCCTCCTTTACTCTTCTTCCGGCCACACTTCCGCAATCAGCGGGAAGGTGCTCCAGGCCTTTGGCCAGCCGCAGTAAAAAGCCAGCTGCGTCACAATCTCCACGGCTTCTTCCCTGGTGATGCCGTGGGCTTTCCCCAGAGCGAGATGGCTCTTGAGCTGGGGATAGAGCCCCGCGGAGAACAGCGCCGCGATGGTGATCATGCTGCGGTCGCGGGGAGAGAGCTCCGCTTCCCGGGACCAGACCTCGCCGAATAAAACATCGTCGTTGAGCTCCGCAAATTTGGGAGCGAGCTTGCCCAGATGATCTCTGCCTGCCGTCTGCTTTTCTGCCATGATGAATTCCTCCTGTGAATTGTGTTGATGGTGTTTTTCCTTTGTGAACCCAGTATACAGGAGGATGCTTCCTTTGTACAATGCCAAAAGTGAAAGCTGCTATAACTTGAAGTTATAGCAAAGCCCCCTGACGTAATCTGCACATCAGGGGGCTTTGCCGTGGAAACCTGATACCGGTCATCTGCCTGCCAGACGCGGTGACCGGCCAGGGATTTACAGATTCAGACGAAGAAAGCGCGTCAGCTGATCTTGACGATATCGTCGTGCTCATCGGCGGAAGCCCAGGGGAGCTTTCCGGATCTGGCGAGGGCGGTGTACAGCGCCGGCCAGAGCAGGAAGACCATCACGGTGGAGGCGACGGCGTTGACCAGCGTGGTGGCCGAGCCGATCTTCGACAGGGCCGCCGAGAGATCCTGCGGAATGCCGAAAATATAGGCCTTGTAGAAATAGCCGAAGAGCGGGTCCAGGATCACGTTGCAGCCGAGGGAAGCCGCGGAAGCGCAGAGGGCGATCCTGGTCTGGGCCTTGATGCCTGGTTCCTTCTCAATGTGAAAGAATCTGCGTGCAACCAGCGTGGTGATCAGCCCGATGGCGAGCTTCAGAAGGAAGGTCTTCGGCGCGCTGGTGATATACCCGCTGGTCAGGTCCGCCATCGTCAGGCCCATCGCGCCGGCAAAGCCGCCCCAGCCGCCCAGCAGCAGAGCGCCGATCACGACAAAGGTGTTGCCGAGGTGAATGGCGGTGCGCTCGGTCCCGACGGGGATATCGATACGCAGAAACTGGAAGCCGACGTAGGCCAGCGCCGCGATCAGCGCGCACTGGGTCAGCTGCAATATTTTTTTATGTTCCACAGAGATCACTTCCTTTTCGGATTCTGGCTATATGATAACAGGAAACTGACCATGCGAAAATAACCAATTTAATCTATTTTTTGCATGCCAGAACCCAAGCAGTATATGAACGGCAGCGCGAGAGCGGGATCAGCTCTACTGCTTAAAGCCGGAAGTATGAATACCGAAAACAAGAGAGCTACAGGTTTCGTCGAACTGCGCACTTTTGGAAATGCATTTCTGAATTGGATAAATCAATAATAAATGCAAATGAAGTTGACAGTATTCGATTATTGATTTAAAATGTTCATTGAAACGATGCTGGAGGAGAGAAGCCATGATTCAGATCAGTGAGATCCCTGCTTTGCTGGAGCAATTGGAAGACCATGTTGCCGATGACCTTGAAAGTCAGGAGCTGGACTTTAAGCAGTGGGAAGACAGCTTTAGGGAAATGATGAAAATTCTTGTCCGAGCAGTGGTCAGTTTTGCCAATGCGGGAGAAGGTTTGGTTATTGCCGGTGTGAAAGAGCGGGTAAAAGGCTGTGAAAAAGCTATCCTGGGTATACCGCGCGGAGTTGACCCTTTAGGTGTCCAGAAAAGCATTTATGATCAGACCGAACCGCACATTACGGTCAAGGTTCACGAGATCTCCACGGAATATGGAACCGGAAGACTGCTGGCCATTCAGGTTTTCCCAGGTATGCCGCCGTACACAACAAGTGACGGAGCCGGCTGGATTCGTGTCGGCAAGGAAAATAAACCCCTGACGGGTTCACGCCGTCGTGAAATGATGGAGAGTATGGGATATCACGATGCGACAGCTTCCGTCATTTCAGAAAGCTGGAAGGACGCTTATTCACCCGCCGCCTTGGAACGGCTGCGTGAAATGATGGCTGAAGAATCTGCTCCGCAGGAATTGCGGAGTATGAGTGATGAAGATTTACTGCAAGCCATAGGTGCGCTGAAAGAGGGCAAACTGACTGTAGCGGGTTTGCTGATGGCGGGAAAATCACGTCTGATCGAAAAATACGTTCCCTGCCATCGATGGGCGTTTCGCAAGATGGCTTCCGATACAGAATATACGATCAGAGATGAGGGCACTGACGCCATACCGCTCGCGCTGCGCGAGCTGGAAAGATATATCGATGCGGATAATCCTGTATCTACATTGGAGATGGGTTTTTTGCACCCTGAATTCAAAAAGTTTCCCAAGATCGCGATCCGTGAAGGCATCATGAATGCATTTGTCCACCGGGATTATCGTATACCCGGCGCGGTGATGGTAAAGCATTATTCAGATGAGTTGATTATCAGCAACCCCGGTGAGTTGATTGGTGGCATTACGCCTGACAACATCCTGCACCATGCACCGGTATCGAGAAACAATGCGCTTGCGAGTATTCTTGAGAGACTGAGGCTCGTAAACCGGAGCAATCTCGGAGTCCCTCGAATTTATTCTTCGATGCTTATGGAAGGCAAAGAAACGCCGATCTATGAGGTGTTCGGAGAAAATGTTGAATTAACACTGCTTGGGTCTGTGGTTGTGCCGTCCATCCGTTTGCTGATCAAACAGCTCTCGGAGGAGGGTATAAAGATCGACGTTGACGAGCTGATTATCCTGAATTATCTTTTGCGGCATCGTGAAATCTCTGCCCAAACAGCTGCCGAAATTTGCCAGCGGTCCGTCAGACGGACATCAGAAACGCTGAACAAAATGGATGTGGACTGCAATATTCTGACAGCGGGAGGAAAAGGCAGAGGACGTTACTATGCTCTTTCCAACGAAATCCATAGACTGCTGTCGGAAGATGTACAGTACAGAAGGAATGAGCAGGCGGAAGAAGCTGTGCTGAAAGCAGAAATCCTGACACTTTTGAAAAAACAGCCTCTTTCCAATCAGGAGATCCGCCAGGTTACCGGCAGAACAGCACAACAAGTCAGAAAGCTGATGGCAGAAATGGAAAATGATGGTGTAGCTTTGACCGGCAAAGGCAGGGGAAGTAAATACATACTGAAATAATGTACCTTTCCTTGAGTCTGATCTGCTTCCGGCATCTGACAAGGGGAAAAAGAGAAAAGGGCTGCGAAGAAAAGGTGAGGTGAACCTCACCCAGACTTCACAGCCCACTTTCATGCCTGGAAGCAGAAGAAAAATGGACAGAAGAGCATACACCCCTTACCCCACAGGGTTGAAAGAGAACAGACATCGATCTGGTTCAGGCGATGCCCTTTTTCTTCTTGTACCAGCGGTAGAGAAGATAACCGCCGATGCAGCAGAGGATGTTAATCGCAAGCGTGATCCAGAAACCGGGAGAGTCATATTCCTCAATCTGCTGGCCGAGGATGGTGGCACAGATCAGATCCGGCATGAAACCCAGCACCGCCCCGGTGATATAGGGAAGATAGTCCATCTTGGTGCTGCCGAAGTACATGCTGACCACATCACAGGCCAGAACCCCGATGGCCCTGACAAGAAAGGAGAGGAAGAAACTGCTCTGTTCCCGGAGCTGACGGACTTCCCGGAGTTTCGGGTATTTTGCCATCAGCTTCTCGGAAAAATCCAGCTCCGAAGCCCTGCCCAGTAGATACGGCAGGGTCATCGTGATGGCGATGCCGACGGTATTGACCGCGAGGGCAACGGGGAGCGGGAAAAGCTGCCCGCTGACCGCAAAGAGGGCGACGACGGGAAAGACCAGAGACAGACTCTTCAGCGCAAAAGCCAGCCAGAGAAAGAGCACCGCCAGAACAGGTTCGGACGGGGTATAGTTCAGAATGTCGTCGACGGTGAGTTCCTTTCCGGAGAGGAGAAAAAAGCCCCCCAGTACGACAAAGCCGACGAGCGGCAGAATCCGGGCGGTCCACATGATTATCGTACGTTTTCGTTCATTCATAGCGAAGAGAGTCTACCACAACAGGGCCGGAAAAGCAAGACAAAGGGGTTAAGGATCTTGACAAGAAACCAAAACAGCGGTATAAAATCAACCTATAAATATCATAGGGAAAAGAAAACCCGCACCAACAGTTGAAAGGACCGGAACCTCCGTGCTATAATCAGGCAGATTCGCGCGCTGTGCGCAGTAATAGAAAGCCTGTATGCGCTGTATGCGAAGAGGAAAGCCGGGAGGTGGGGCAAAACATGGAGGCGAGACTGACCGTCATCAACCGGAAGGAGACCCTTCAGTACCTTGGGTATCTCGGCAGCGGGATTCCGGCGGAAGTCGAGGAAGATATCTCCCGCTGTGAGCAGCTGATTCTGACCACGGCCCGGCCTCATGCCGTCTGGCGGTATTTTGAGCTGCTTCCGGACGGAAGTTTCAGCGGGACGGCCTTCCGGCCGCAGGGAAAGGACGTGCCCGCCCTGCTGAAGGACTGCAGCGGGGCAATCCTGATGGCGGCGACGCTGGGGAGCGAGGCGGAGCTTCTGCTCCGGCGGAGTCAGATCCGGAACATGGGCGATGCGGTGATTCTGGATGCCGCGGCCAGCGCGGCCATCGAGAATGTGTGCGACAATCTCTGCGAGGACCTGGCGGATCAGTTTGAGCCAAAATACCTGACCGACCGCTTCAGCCCGGGTTACGGGGACTTCCCGTTTTCCCAGCAGAGGGACTTCTTTGAGATTCTGGACATCACGCGGCGGATCGGCGTAAGCCTCTCGGAGAGCGGACTCATGCTGCCGCAGAAATCCGTGACCGCGCTGATCGGCGTGGCGGACCGGCCGCAGCCGCACCGGCACCGGGGCTGTGCGAGCTGCACCCTGTTTGAAACCTGCAGATTCCGAAAGGAGGGCGCCCACTGTGGAGCCAACTGAACTGATCATACTGGACGGCGGCATGGGCACCCAGCTGCAGGCCGCCGGTTTGCCGATGGGCCAGGCCCCCGAGCTCTGGAACCTGACCGAGCCGGAAAAGGTAAGCGCGGTCCATCGGCGCTATGTGGAGGCGGGGAGCAAGGTCCTCTATACCAACACCTTCGGCGTCAACCGACTCAAAACCGCGCGGATCGGACATTCTGTCCGGGAACTGGTGGAGGGCGGCGTCCGCTGCGCCAGAGCCGCTGCCGGGACGAAAGAAGTCCGGGTCGCACTGGACATCGGGCCTCTGGGACAGATCCTGGAGCCTCTGGGGACCCTGAAGTTTGAAGAGGCCTATGATATCTTCCGGGAGATCGTGGAGGCCGGACGGGACGCCGGGGCGGACCTCATCGTGATCGAGACGATGAGCGACCTGTACGAGGTCAAGGCCGCCGTCCTCGCGGCCAGGGAGAACTCCGCGCTTCCGGTCTGGGTCACCATGACCTTTGAGGCGAGCGGCCGGACCTTTGTCGGGACGACCGTTTCGGCCATGGGGCTGACCCTGAGCGGCCTCGGTGTGGACGCCATGGGCTTCAACTGCAGTCTCGGCCCGAAAGAGCTTCTGCCCATGATCCGTGAGCTGCGCCGCTGGACGGATAAGCCGCTGATTCTGAAGCCGAACGCCGGCCTGCCGGACCCGGCCACGGGGGAATACCGGATCACGCCGGAGGAGTTTGCAGCGGAGCTGGCGCCTGCCCCGGAGGACGGAGTACGGATGCTGGGCGGCTGCTGCGGCACGACGCCGGACTTTATCCGCGCGCTCAGCGCCGCAATGCAGGGAGAGCGGATCCCGTCTCCTCCGCCCGCGCGCCGCAGCGGCGTGTGCTCTGCCTCCCAGACCGCCGCCTTCGGACCGGTCCGGGTCATCGGCGAGCGCATCAATCCTACCGGAAAGAAACGCTTCCAGCAGGCGCTGCGGGAGAATGACATCGATTACATTGTCGCAAGAGGCATTGAACAGCAGGACGCGGGAGCGGATCTGCTGGATGTGAACGTGGGACTTCCCGGCATCGATGAGCCGGAGATGATGACCCGGGTGGTCAAGGCGCTGCAGGCGGTGGTGGATCTGCCGCTGCAGATCGACTCTTCGGACCCCGCCGCGATCGAAGCGGGGCTGCGTGCCGTGAACGGCAAGGCCATCGTGAACTCCGTGAACGGTAAGCCGGAGGTGCTGCGCTCTATCCTCCCGATCTGCAAAAAATACGGGGCGGCCGTGGTTGGCCTCTGCATGGACGAAAACGGAATCCCCCAGACCTGGCAGGAGCGCATCGCCATCGCGAAGCGGATTCTGGACGCGGCGCTGGCCGCAGGCATCCCGAAGGAAGACGTGCTCATCGACTGTCTCACCCTGACGGTCTCGGCCCAGCAGGAGCAGGCGGCTGAGACCCTGAAGGCGCTGCGTGCGGTGCGTAAAGAACTCGGCCTGCACACGGTGCTGGGCGTGAGCAACATCTCTTTCGGCCTGCCGGCACGGGAGAACATCACCGTGAGCTTCCTGACCCAGGCGCTCTATGCGGGACTCGACCTGCCCATCCTCAATCCGAACCAGACCGCGGTGATGGACGCGGTGGCGTCTTTCCGGGTGCTTTCCGGCGAGGACAGAGACAGCGAGGCCTATATCCGGCGCTTTGCGGCGGCGGACAGCGCGCCGAAGACGACGACGCCAGTACCGGGGAAGGACATGAACCTGGCCGACTGCATCCTGCGCGGTTTGAAAGCGGAGACCGCCGCCATCACTCGGCAGGAGCTGGAGAGCCGGTCCGAGATGGACGTGATTAACGAGCTCCTGATCCCGGCGCTGGACCGCGTGGGAGAGCTCTATGAGAAGCAGGAGATCTTTCTGCCGCAGCTGATCAACGCGGCAAACGCCGCCTGCGGCGGCTTTGATGTGATCAAGGAACGCATTGCCAAATCCGGAGCCGGTTCCGTGTCGAAGGGAAAAATCGTCCTGGCCACGGTCTTCGGCGACATCCACGACATCGGGAAGAACATCGTCCGGGTGGTTCTGGAAAACTACGGCTACACCGTGATCGACCTGGGGCGGGATGTCCCGGCGGAAACCGTTGTAGAGACGGTGATCCGGGAGGACGTGAAGCTGGTGGGTCTTTCCGCGCTTATGACGACCACGGTTAAGAGCATGGCGGACACCATCGCCGCCATCCGGAAGAGCGGACATGACTGCAAAATCATGGTGGGCGGCGCGGTGCTGACCCCGGACTATGCGGCGGAAATCGGCGCGGATTATTACGCCAGGGACGCCAAGCAGAGCGCGGATATCGCCCGCAGGGTGCTGGGCTGAGACGGGAGAGACGACATGGACATCAGAAGCTGGCTGAAAGAGCATACCCTGCTGTTTGACGGAGGGATGAGCACCTATTACGCCGAGCGGAACAACACCGCCGGGGATGCCTGCGAGTGGGCGAACCTGAGCAACCCGAAGGAGGTGGAGGCGATCCACCGGGCGTACCTGGAGGCGGGCTGCCGGGCGCTGAAAACGAACACCTACGGCATCAACCGTCTGCGGATGCCGGAGGCGGACTGCAAAGCGCTGATCCGGGCTGCCTGTGAGATCGCGCGAAGAGCGGCAAAGGAAGAGACCTTCCTCTTCTCCACCATCGGCCCGATCGAGGAACAGGACGACCGGGATCTGGAGGCGGAATATCGCTTTGTAGTGGACTGCTTCCTGGAGCTCGGTATGCGGAATTTCCTCATCGAGACCCACAGCAGTGACCTCTGCCTGCACGAGACCGCGGCCTATATCAAGGAGCGGGACCCGGAGGCCTTCATCATTCTCTCCTTCAACGTCCAGCCGGACGGCTTCACGACAGCCGGCCGGATGATCCGGGACCTCTGCAAGGCCGCGGAGGAGGATCCCAATGTGGACGCGGTGGGAATGAACTGCATGACCACGGCGCGGCACATGGTGGACCTCCTGCGGAAGATCGGCCCGCTGAACATCCCGATTTCCGTCATGCCGAACGCAAGCTATCCCACGGTCCGCGGAAACCGGAGCTGCTACGACGGTGACCCCGGATACTTCGCTGCCCAGATGGCGGTGCTGCGGGACGAGGGGGCATGGATCCTCGGCGGCTGCTGCGGCACGACGCCGGCCTATATCGCCGCCACGTCCAAAGCCTTGGAATCTCCGGCGCACATCCGGATGGAATATCCGCTGCAACGGGAAAAGATCCCCCAGACCCGGCCGAACCCCTTCTGGGACGTGCTGTGCGATCCGGACCGCAAGGCGATCGCGGTGGAGCTGGATCCGCCGGAGGGCGCGGACCTGAGCAAGTTCATGACCGGCGCACGGGAGCTGCGGGCGAAGGATGTCGACATCATCACCATCGCCGACTGCCCGGTGGCCCGGGTGCGGGTGGATTCAAGCCTGATGGCCTGCAAGCTGCACCGGGAGCTCGGCATGAGCGCCCTGCCGCATATGACCTGCCGCGACCGGAACCTGAACGCCACACAGGCGCTGCTCCTGGGCCTCTGTGCCGAGGGCATCGGAAACGTCCTGGTGGTTACCGGAGACCCGATTCCGAACGCCAGCCGTGACGAGGTCAAGAGCGTGTACAATTTCAACTCCCGCCGCCTGATCCGGTACATCAAAGGCCTGAACGAAGCCGTGCTGCCGACGCCGTTTCATATCTTCGCGGCGCTGAACGTCAACGCAAGGAATTTCCGCATCCAGCTGGATATCGCCCGGGCAAAGGAGGAGAACGGCGCGGACGCCTTCCTGACCCAGCCGGTCCTGAGCCAGCAGGCGGTGGAGAATCTGAAGCTTGCCCGCGAGACCCTGAAGGGAAAACTCCTGGGCGGGATCATGCCGGTGGTCAGCCGGCGCAACGCCCTGTTCATGAACAGCGAAATCTCGGGCATCTCGGTGGCGCCGGAGATCATCGCACGCTATGAGAATGCGGACCGGGCCAGGGGAGAAGAGCTGGCCGTGGAGATCTCCGCGGAATTCGCCCGTCAGATCGCCGACTCTGTGGACGGCTATTACCTGATGACGCCCTTCGGCCGGACCGGCCTGATCGCGAGGATTCTGGACTGCTTCCGGGCGGAAGGCCTGGTCTGAACGACGGCTGCCGCGGGGCTGCATCCTGATGCAAAACCCTGCGGCAGCAATTTTTATAAGGATATAAGGAGAAGAGAAACATGAAAAACGGCAGCGTCCTTCTCGGCAATACGGAAATGGATTATGTTTCCTTCGGCGAGGGTGAAAAGAGGCTGGTGGTTCTGCCGGGGCTGTCGGACGGACTGACAACGGTAAAAGGGAAGGCCTGGTTCCTGTCTGTGCCTTACCGGAAATTCTTTCGGGATTATACCGTCTATCTGTTCAGCAGAAAGAACGACATACCGGAAGGATACTCGATCGAAGACATGGCCGATGATCAGGCTTCGGCCATGAAGAGTCTCGGAATCGGGCAGGCCTGTGTGCTTGGGGGTTCACAGGGCGGCATGATTGCGCAGGAGCTTGCCATCAGACACCCGGCGCTGGTAGAAAAGCTGATCCTGGCGGTCACGGCGCCGTATGCGAACGAGACCGTGAAAGCGGTGGTTTCGGGATGGATGGAACTGGCGGAGCGGGGGAATCATACGGCGCTGATGAGCGATACCGCGGAGAAGATGTACTCGGAGCGGTATCTGCAGAAGTACAGAAAGGCGTTCCCGTATCTTTCGAAACTCACGAAACCCTCCGACTATGACCGCTTCCTGAAAAACGCCGATGCGATCCTGCGCTTCGATGCGCGTAGAGAGCTGCCAAAGATCGGGTGCCCGACGCTCATCATCGCGGGGAGCGACGATCACACGGTCGGAACCAACGCGTCCTCGGAACTGCGCAGCGCCATCGCCGGCAGTGAATTGTTTATCTATGAAGGCCTCGGACACGGGGCTTTTGAGGAAGCGAAGGACTTTTACGACCGGGTGCTGGCATTCTGCAGCAAATAAAGCCGGGAGATCATGGGAAAGAAAAAACTTGACAGGTGACCTTTCGTTCACTATAATAGGTGAACGGAAGGTCACTATATTATTTGTGGAGGTGCTTATGGCGAACGATACAAAAGAAAGAATCTTGGATGCTGCGCTGGAGATGTTTTCCCAAAACGGCTATGCGGGGACGAATATCCGCGAACTGAGCGCATCGCTCGGGCTTGTAAAGTCCGGGGTCTATAAGCATTTTGAGAGCAAGGAAGCAATCTGGAATGCACTGCTGGATCGGATGATTGCCTATTATGCGGAACATTTCGGCTCTGCCGAGCATTTGCTGCCTGTGCCGGAATCGCTGGAGGAACTGACACAGATGACGATGAAGATGGTGAACTTCACGGTCCATGATGAAAGAATCATCATGACGCGCAAGGTGCTGACCCTTGAGCAGTACCGCGATCAGCGTGCATGCAAACTTGCGACAAAGCACTTCCTTACCGGCCTCACGGACATGTTTACGCGGATATTCGCCGGGATGATGGACAAGGGACTGCTCCGGAAGGATGACCCTGAGATGCTTGCCTTTGCCTATACCGCGCCGATCTCTGCCTTGATTCACCTGTGCGACCGGGAGCCGGAAAAAACAGAGGAAGCAATCAGGCAGATTGAGGCATTCAGCCGCCACTTCATTAAAATATATGGGGTTTAAGGAAAATGCCGCAGGAAACTGATCCGACGGTGCGGGAAGACAATCCAGGAGAATGAAGTAAATATGGACGCAAAACTGTTTTCACAAGCGATCGTGAAATTCCTGAGCGGTCTGCTGATCGTCGGACTGCTTCTGTTCCTGCCGGCGGGAACATTTGCATACTGGCAGGCCTGGCTTCTCATAGGAATCCTGTTCATTCCGATGTTCGTTGCGGGCCTTGTCATGATGAAGAAATCTCCGGAGCTGCTGCGCAGAAGGCTGGATGCCAGAGAGGAACAGGCCGAGCAGAAGGCGGTGATTGCCCTCAGCGGGCTGATGTTTCTGGCAGCATTTCCTGTCGCCGGGCTGAATTTCCGGTTTGGCTGGATCGTGCTCCCCGCCTGGGTTTCCTATGCAGCGGCGGTTCTGTTCCTGCTTGCCTATGCATTGTATGGGGAGGTCCTGCGAGAGAATGTCTGGCTCTCCCGGACGGTTGAAGTGCAGGAGAACCAGACGGTGATCGACACCGGACTTTACGGTGTTGTCCGACACCCGATGTACATGTGTACACTTTTGCTGTTTCTTTCAATGCCGCTGGTTTTAGGGTCTGTCATTTCCTTTGTGATCATGCTGGCGTATATCCCGATCATCGCAAAACGCATCCGCAATGAAGAACAGGTACTGGAAGCCGGACTGGAAGGATACGCAGAATACAAGAAACGGGTCAAATATAAGGTGATCCCGTTTGTGTGGTGACGGATCAGGAGATTTGAAGATACCGTGCGCAGTTCCGACAGAAACAATCAGGGGAGCTGTGATGCGTGTTGGTATGCCCTTTTGTGACACTGTGCCAGGAGAAAGGAGTTATGGCGTTATGAAACAGGAATTGATCGGCGGACTTGTTCTGTGCCTGATCGGACTGGGATTACTTTTTGTGTCGCCAGTCTCATTTTGGACACTCTGAAAAGTGGAAAACAGAGGGCGGCGAACGCCTCTCAAATAAATATGCGGTATTGATATGAATCCTCGGCGCAGTATTCGCTCCAGTGGGATTTGCGCTTGCGATAAGCGGATTCTAAAAAGACAGGAAGAGCAGTACGCGGCGATTGTGAATGGAGGAGTATAAAAATGAAAACCTATATTGCCTATTGTGGCCTGAATTGCGAAACCTGCGAAGCCCGAATCGCAACAATGCATAACGACGACGCGCTGCGGGAAAAGGTTGCAAAGCTTTGGTCGGAACTGAACGGTGTGGAAATTACCCCGGAAATGATCAATTGCACCGGATGCCGGATTGACGGGGTAAAGACGCCGTATTGTGAATCACTCTGTCCGATCCGCCAGTGCGCTATGGAAAGGAAAGTGTCCACTTGCGGCACCTGTGCAGAGGTACGAACGTGCGAAAAAGCTGGTATGATCCTCGGAAACAACGAGGAGGCCCGACAGAATCTCGGAGTTGAGAGAGGTAAGATCATATGAATTACAGGGTAATAGACAAGGAACAGTATTACAGAAGCGGAGTATTCCGCCATTTTACGGAAGACTGTAAATGCTCGACTTCTATGACTGCGAGAATCGATGTCACGGATCTGGTGGAGCAATCCAGGCGGACTGGCACCAAATTCTACATCAACTTTCTATACGTGCTCTCGAAGGTGCTGAACTCAAGGGATGATTACAAGATGGGGTATCTTTGGCAGTCGGAAGAGCTGATCTGTTATGACAGCATCAATCCGATTCAGTATGTCTTTCACGAAGATACGGAAACCTGTACGCCGGTCTATACCGTCTATGCTGAAGACTATGAAGAGTTTTACCGGAACGCAGCAGATGATGTGGAGAATGCCAAGAAATCCAGGGAATATGGGCTGGACATGATGAATCATCCAAACTGGTTCGATGCGTCCTATATCTCCTGGCTGTCCTATGATTCGCTGAATATTGAGCTGCCGGACGGATATCTGCATTTTGCTCCGATCATCAACTGGGGTAAATACCGGGAGGAAAACGGCAGGCTGATGATGCCGGTGAGTGTTCGACTGAATCATGCGATAGCGGATGGATTTCTTGTGGCAAATGTCTACAGGCTGCTGGAAAAGGAAATTGCTGTTTTCTGTGGAAGGCATTGATGATATGTAACAGATGGAGCCGGTACGTCCAAAGGGATGTACCGGCTCCTGCCTTCCATGTTTGGTTTATCCGGCGGCTTCAATCTCCGTCACGGTGAGGACCCCGCCCTCGACCCGGAAGCAGACCTCCAGTCCGGCAAAGCCCATGCCGTAGACCCGGTGGGGGTCATCCTGATAGCGGGGACGGGGATCATGAGCGAGGACGGCGCGCAGCCCGTCACGCTTCTCCGGGGGGACTTTTTCTTCCAGTTCCGGAGGAAACTCCACCTGCAGAAGGCGCCCCGCATCCGGGGCAAAGCCGCCGACGGCCGCGGGAACGCTGTCGGCATAGGGAATGTAGGGCTTGATGTCATAGATCGGTGTGCCGTCGACCATGTCGGCCCCGGCGACGGTCAGCGTCGTTCCAAGCGCTTCGTCCTTCCGGAGGGAGAGAAGCCTGACACAGGAGAGGCCGAGGCCGTTGGGGCGGAAGGGCGAGCGGGTCGCAAAGACCCCCATGCGGGTGTTGCCGCCCAGACGCGGCGGGCGCACCGTCGGGGACCAGTCGTGTCCGGCATTCTCGGAAAACCCCCAGATCAGCCAGAGATGGGAGAAGCCCTCTATTCCGCGCAGGGCTTCATCAACCCGGAATTCCGGCTCAAAGACGACGGTACCCTCCAGCGCTTCGGCGAGCCCGGCCTGCCGGGGAATGCCGAACTTCGACGGGAAATCGGTCCGGATATGGGCGATGGGGCGGATCAGAAGATCGTGGGACATGTCAGCATCGCTCCGTTTCGGTGTCCTGCGCCGGAAGGGGACGGCGGTCCAGCTGAAAGGTCTCGGACCAGGGGTTGACCGACCTGCGCTTTTCCACGATGGCCTGCAGCATGGGCTCCGGCCGGGTGATGACGCGTCCGTTCAGGCGGTCGATCCCCAGCTCCGTCAGGGCCGGGCAGCAGCTGACGCTGGGGCCGGTGAGGATGACCTGAGCCTCGCGGCTGAGCTCCAGCAGGCGGGGCAGGGTCTTGTTGATGGCGGCGCTGCCCGTGATGATGACCACGTCACAGCCCGGGAGAAAGAACTCCGCCGCACTGTCGGGGTAGGCGCCGGGCTTTTCTTCCCGGTCCATGATCCAGAGCTTTTCCGCCGGAGCCAGAAGCTCGGCGGTGATGTTGCTGTGGCCGATCATGTGCCCGATCATCCCGACCCGCTTCCCGGCGAGGTCCACGCCGTCCAAAGTCTTTGCCTCGGGCCGCAGAAAGGCGCAGTCCGGGCGGTTATAAAAGGCGTTGACGGCGGCGAGGGCTTCGCTTGCTTCCTCCATGTTCCAGGAGAGAACCGCCCCGGCGGCTTCCTTCAGCGGCAGGCCGATGAGCGTATCGTACATCCTGGGAACCGTTTCGCCTGTGGTATGCATGGCGACACCGCAGCTGCCGTCGCTCAAGACTGCGGCGGTCCAGGAAACGCCGTGGACCAGCCGGGTGACCGTGCAGCGGCTGTTGAGCCCCTGCAGCAGAATATCGTAATAATCAGTCGAAATCATGAACTTCTCCTGTGTATTCAAGGGTGATTGGATCAGAAACAATGCGGTACAGGACAGCCTCATTATAATCTGCATACGGGAGGAATTCAACCGGAAAAGAGCACAAACGGGAACAAGGATCTTGCGCTTTTCCGGGGAAGCGGCTATACTTGCGAAAGATCAAAAAGGAGGAAACTGCCCTATGCCATGCACCACCGTACTGGTCGGAAAAAATGCGAGCAATGACCGCTCCACCATGATCGCCCGGACGGACGACGGTCATTTTGACGTCAAGAAGCTGATTGTGGTCGAACCGAAGGATCAGCCGAGAAAATACAAAAGCGTCCTCTCCCATCTGGAGATTGAGCTTCCGGAAGAACCGCTGCGCTATACCGCCTGCCCGAGCGTCGACCCGAAAGACGGCATCTGGGCGGCCACCGGCATCAATGCCGCGAGCGTCGGCATGACGGCCACTGAGACCATCACCTCCAATCCGCGCGTCCTGGCGGCGGATCCGCTGGTGACTTACCGGGCAGCCAAAAGCCGGAGGGAGAAGGAGATCCCCGGCGGCATCGGGGAAGAGGACATCGTCGTGCTGGTCCTGCCCTATATCCGCAGCACCCGGGAGGGCGTGCTGCGTCTGGCGGAGCTGCTGGAGCGGTACGGCACCTATGAATCCAACGGGATCGCCTTCAACGACGAAAACGAAGTCTGGTGGCTGGAGACCATCGGCGGCCACCACTGGATGGCCCGGCGGATCCCGGACGATTGCGTGGTGATCAACCCGAACCAGTTCGGGATGGACGGCTTCGACCTGGAGGATGCCTTCGGCGCCCAGGAGGCGCATCTCTGCTCGAAGGATCTGAAGGAATTCATCCGGGACAATGATCTGGATCTGAATCAGGATGGAACGTTCAACCCCAGGGACATTTTCGGCTCCCGCCGGGATATGGACCATATCTATAACACCCCTCGGGCCTGGTTCATGGGGCGTTATCTGGCACCGTATTCCCACCGCTGGGACGGACCGGACGCGGAATTCGGCCCGGAGAGCGACAACATCCCCTGGTCGCTGGTTCCGGACCGGAAGGTGGCGGTCGAGGATGTGAAGTATCTGCTCTCGGCACACTATCAGGGGACGCCGTATGACCCGTACACCGGCCGGGACAGCGGAAAGCGCGGCATCTACCGGCCCATCGGCATCAACCGGACCGGCGTCACCTCCCTCTGCCAGATCCGCAGCGGCGTCCCCGACGCCATCAGGGGCCTGGAGTGGATCTGCTTCGGGTCCACCACCTTCAGCGCGATGCTGCCGGTATACCCTAATGTCCGCAGACTGCCGGATTACCTCAGCAGGGTTACGCTTGATACTTCCACGGAGAACCTGTTCTGGAGCAGCCGGCTGATCGGGGCCCTGGCGGACAAGTGCTTCGGGGCCAGCTCTCAGAACATCGAGCGCTATCAGGACGCGGTTGCGATCCGGAGCAGACAGCTGGTGCGGGAGTACGACCGGAAGATGACGGAGAGCGGGGACTTTTCCCTGACGGAGGAGGCAAACAGGAAGCTCTGCGAGATGTGCCGGGAGGAGACGACGGCCGCTCTGAACAAGGTCCTGCAGACCGCCAGCGAGCAGATGAAGAACGGCTTCAGCCTTGCAGACCGCTGAGAAAAAAATTCATTTTTCTGTTGACAGAACGTCCCATGTTGACTAAAATTATTTTCAGGTTAGCAAGACCCTAAACCCATTATTTTTAAGGAGGACAAACATGAAAACCTGCAAGAAAATCATTGCTGTCGCACTGGTTCTGATGCTGGCAATGGCCGTGATGGCTCCTTCCGCGTTTGCGGCGGACTATCCCACCAAGGGCATCTACGCGATCAACCCCTGGGGCGCCGGCGGCGGCACGGACAACTGCCTGCGTGCTTTCTGCGCTGCGCTCGAGAAGCAGCTCGGCCAGACCATCACCGTTGACAACCTGACCGGTGCCAGCGGCGTTATCGGCCACGAAGCCATCGCGGATGCCGATCCCGACGGCTACACCATCGGCATGATCACCTGGGAGCTCTCTTCCTATGTTCCTCAGGATATGTCCGAGTACACCTATGAAAACTACATCCCCATCTGCCGCGTCAACACCGACGCAGCCGCCATCACGGTCAACACCAAGTGGGCGGCCGACAACAATGTCACCGATCTGGACAGCTTTGTCGCCTACTGCAAGGATCACCCAGGTGAGGTCACCATGGGCGGTTCTTCCTCCGGCTCCGTGTGGCACGTCGGCGGCGGCTATCTGATGAATGAAGCCGGCATCGACATCAAGATGATCACCTATCAGGATGGCGCTGCTTCCGCTGCGAAGGCCGCTGCCCAGGGCGAGATCACCGGTGTCACTATCTCCGCTGCCGAGGCCCGCTCCTTCGTCGAATCCGGCGACCTGACGATGCTTGCCATCATGAGCGCTGAGCGCAACCCCGTCTTCCCCGATGTCCCGACCTGCGAGGAACAGGGCTATGACAACTGCATCTGGGGCACCTGGCGCGGAATCGCGGTGCCTCTCGGTGTTGATGACGATGTCGTCGCCGCGCTGGAGACCGCCTGCGCAGCCGCGATCGAAGATCCTGACTTTGTCGAGTTTATGGCCAACGCCGGCCAGACCATCTCCTACCTGAACGGAGAAGACTTCGCTGCATTCCTGGCTCAGGAAGAAGAGAACGTTCCTGTCGCCATGGCTTCCGTCGGCCTGATCGAAGAGGAAGAAGCCGCATAATCTACCAGTTATTCCACCAGTTATATGATGCCGAAAGGGCAGGCATAAATGCCTGCCCTTTCTCTTTGGCTATTTCATGAAACAGAAGGATGTGATGCTTCTTGGATGTGAAAAAAACACAGACCAAGGCGTTTTCCAACTTGATCCTCTCGCTTGTGCTGCTCGCCTTTGAAGCCTGGGCCTGGTATCAGTCCACCCTGATCAAAACCGCAAAGAACGCAGCTGTGCAGCCGTCCACCTTCCCTCGGATCATGATCATCGGCATGGCGGTCTTCACCGTGGTGCTGCTGATCCAGTCTGTCCTCAAGCTCTCGAATCTGAAGGCGGGCGACCCGCTGGCAGAGAAAGCGGAGAGCCTGAACCCCGTGAAAGACAAGGGCGTCCTGGCCGCGTTCTTCGCGATCCTGCTCTGCTGCGCCTACGTCTATTTCTTCAAGAGCCTCGGCTATGTGATCGTGAGCTTCCTGCTCTCGGCGGTCATCATGTGGATGATCGGCCTTCGCAAGCCGGTACAGCTGGTCCTGATCTCGGCGCTGGTGCCGCTGGGCATCTGGCTGATTTTCTACAAGTTCCTTGCCGTCAACATCCCGATGGGACCGCTCCAGTTCCTCCGTGATCTGGTAGACAAGATTTGAGGAGGGAAAAAGAATGGATTGGAGTTTGCTGTTTTCCAGTTATGCGAGCGTGTTCCTCTCCCCGCAGGTGCTGCTGATGACCCTGCTGGGGGCGATCGGCGGTGTTCTCCTGGGTGCCATCCCGGGTATGACGGCGACCATGGGTGTCGCGCTGCTGATCCCCTTCTCCTTCGGAATGGACCTGATCCCCTCCGTCGGCCTGCTGCTGGGCATTTACTGCGGCGGCATGTACGGCGGTTCCATCTCCGCCATCCTGATCCACGCCCCCGGGACTCCCTCTGCGGCGGCCACGCTGCTGGACGGCTATCCCATGGCCCAGAAGGGCGAGGCGGGCAGAGCACTGTCGGTGGCGATGTTCGCTTCCTTCTGCGGCGGCGTCATCGGCGCGCTGATCATGACCTTCCTCTCCCCGCTGGTGGCGAAGGTCGCGATGAAGTTCACTTCGGCGGAAATGCTGATGCTGGCGGTCTTCGGCCTGTCGGTCATCATCTCCATCTCCGGCAAGTCCGTCGCCAAGGGCCTGATCAGCGCGTTCTTTGGCATGCTGCTGTGCACCGTCGGTCTGGACCCGACCTATTCCAAGCAGCGCTTCACCTTCGGCGTGACCAGCCTGAAGGGCGGCCTGAGCTTTATCCCGGTGCTGATCGGTCTCTTCGCGGTGGCGGAAGTCATCGCGGGTGTCGAGCGCATCATCGCCGGACGTGAGAGCGCCCAGGCAAAGTCCACGGAAAAGATCACCCGCGTCCTGCCCGACGGAAAGACCATCAAGCAGATCTGGCCGAACATCCTCTCCGGCGGCATCATCGGCACCTTCATCGGTGCGATCCCGGGCGCCGGCGGCGACATCGCGGTGTTTGTCTCCTACGCCTTCAACAAGGGCGCCAGCAAGCACCCGGAGAAATGGGGCACCGGCATCCCGAACGGCGTCGCGGCCACGGAATCTGCCAACAACGGCTGCTCCGGCGGCGCGATGATCCCGCTGCTGTCCCTCGGTGTGCCGGGCGACTCCGTCACGGCCATCCTGCTCGGCGCCTTCATCATGAAGGGCATCCAGCCGGGGCCCATGATGTATGTCTCCGAGCTTCCCACGGTGTACAAGGTCTTTGCCGCCCTGATGCTGGCAAACCTTGCGATGTTGCTGGTAGGCTGTGCGGGCGTGCGCGTGTTCGCGAAGATCGTTTCGCTCGAAAAGCGCATGCTGTACCCGATCATCCTGGTGGTGTCCCTGCTGGGCGCGTTCTCGATCAACAAGAACGTGTTTGACGTGGGCGTCTGTGTTCTGTTCGGTGTGATCGGCTGGCTGATGAACAAGTATGAGTTCCCGCTGTCCCCGATCCTGCTGGCGCTGATCCTGGGACCCATGTGCGAGCAGAACTTTGTCCGCTTCATGGACCTGAACCAGGGCAACTTTGGCGAGATTATCCACTATCCCATCGCGGTCGGTTTCTTCGTCGTCGCGGTCGGCGTGGTGATCTTCTCCATCTTCAACCAGAGGAAGATCAACAAGCGGGAAGCGGAGGCCCTGGCGGCCTCCGGCGTGGAGGAAGTCTCCTTCGCCCAGGAATAAGCGCTTCCCAATGACAGACATGAACAGGTCCCGGAGACCCCAAACAGCTCCGGGACCTGTTTTGAAATTATCGTTTTTTGGCAATTTCTTTACTCAGATTATGGTATAATGCATGATGAGAAGAGGAGCGTGAGTTCCCTGCAGAATCTGCGGCAAAAACTGAAAACCTATGCCCCGATGTCCCTGAAGGGCTGGCTGGTCTACCTGCTGGCCATGCTGATCGCTTCCCTGGTCTGCATCATGCTCCAGCAGGTGAGTACCTCGGATGTGCATGTGCCGATCATCTTTGTGCTGGTGGTTCTGGTGGTGTCTCTGCTGACGGAAGGGTATTTCTACGGAATCCTGGCGGCGCTGACCAGTGTCATCGCGGTAAACTATGCCTTTACCGCGCCGTACATGCAGATAGACTTTACCCCCTACGGCTATCCGCTGACGTTCATGACCATGCTGGCCGTGGGCGTGGTGATTTCCACCCTGATGACCCGCGTCCAGCAGCAGGAAAAGCTCCGTCTGGAGAACGAACGGGAAAAGCTACGGGCGAATCTTCTGCGGGGGATGTCCCACGATCTGCGTACGCCCCTCACGGGGATCAGCGGTTCCATCTCCGCCGTTCTGGATAACGAAGCGTATCTCTCCAGAGAACAGCAGAGAGAGCTGCTTGAAGGGGCCAAGGAGGACGCGGACTGGCTCTGCCGGATGGTTGAGAACCTCCTCTCCGTTACGAGGATCACCGACGGCGCGGTCGGCGCGCTGCATACCCAGGAAGAAGCGCTGGAGGAAGTGATCGGCGCGGCGGTCCTCTCCTTCCGCAAGCGCCACCCGGATGTCGCGGTGGAGGTCTCGGTGCCGGACTCCGTGCTGATGGTGCCCATCGATCCGGTGCTGATTCAGCAGGTGATGCAGAATCTGCTGGACAATGCGGTGTTTCACGGGAAAACGACCACCGGAATCCGGGTGCGGGCTTATACGGAAAACGGGAAAGCGGTGGTATCCGTGGAGGACAACGGAGTCGGGATTGACCGGAGCCGCCTGAATCACCTGTTTGACGGCGCGCTGCCGTTTTCCGGCCTGCAGCAGAACGCCGATCATACGCGCAGCCTCGGAATCGGACTGAGCGCCTGCCGGACGATCATCCAGGCACACGGCGGCACCATTCAGGCACATAATCTGCCGGAGGGCGGGGCCTGTTTCTCATTTACATTACCGCTGGGAGGTTCTTCTGTTGAAAATTCGTGACCGTATCATGATCGTAGAGGATGAAAAGAGCATTGCGGGCTTTATCCGGGCCATCCTCAATTCCAACGGCTATGACGCCATGGTGGCACAGAGCGGCGGCGAGGCGCTGACCATGATCAGCTCTCACTGCCCGGACCTTGTGATCCTCGATCTCGGCCTCCCGGATATGGACGGCACGGAGATCATCACCAAGGTGCGCAGCTGGACCCAGCTGCCGATCATCGTGGTGTCGGCCAGAGGAAACGAGCAGGATAAGGTGTCGGCGCTGGAGACCGGTGCGGACGACTATATCACGAAACCCTTCGGTGCGGCAGAGCTCCTGGCCCGGATTCGCGTCGCCCTTCGGCATACGCATAACAGCGCCGGCACTCAGGCAAACGGCGGATGCTTCGTGGCCGGGGATCTGACGGTGGACTATGATAAACACCAGGTCCTGATCCGTGGAGAAAACATGAAGCTCACGCAGAATGAATTCCGGATCGTCGCGCTGCTGTCGCGCTATGCCGGCAAGGTGCTAACCTATGATTATATCATGAAGGAACTCTGGGGACCTCAGAACGGAGGCGGGAACCAGATCCTGCGGGTGAACATGGCCAACATCCGGCGCAAGATTGAGAAAAACCCTGCGGAACCCCAGTATATCTTTACCGAAGTCGGCGTGGGCTACCGCATGATCGAGGGCGACTGACGACCGAAGACAACGAGACAGAAACCTGCTTTTTGCAGCGTAAAGCGGCGGGACAGCCGGATAAGAACAAACCCGACAGAGGACCGGAAAGCCGGTCTTCTGTCGGGGTTTCCATTAAAAGGGCGCTTTGGAGGCGATTGCCTTCCAAAAAGGATCAGGAAAGGGGAAGCACACCGGAAAGAGCCTTCTTCAGTTCTTCAGGCTGATTCACGGCATAGAAGGCGAAACTGTCACACGTTGTGTCGTCGCCATCCAGCGCGTCAAGGCCGAGAACGGTACGGGCCCGATAGCTTGAGGCCTTATCGTGAAGGGCCTTTCCCCCGCAGAGGAGCGTCGTGTGACCGCAGGAGTCCTGCTTCAGGGAAGCCTCCTGAATTCGGAAAAAGGCGACATCCTTCACGGAACTGTTTACAACGGCAAGGCGCCGGTCAGAGACATAGTATCTTGTGCGGCGCAGCTTCAGGGTGTCAGAAATGAGAAAACAGACCGGTACCGCAACAAGCAGAAGAGTGATCCACAATAATTCCACCGGAAGAGCCCGCATACCGGAGAAATACCAGTATTCCGCCGCGATCACGGCACTGCCCAGCAGGCAGGTGCAGATGTCCTTCAAAAAAGAGCCGATGTTCGTTTTGTCCAGAAGCTGAAACGATTCCGGCGTCCCCTGCCACAGGATCTTCTCTCCCGGCTCCAGGCTGGCCTTGAGCAGTTCGTCCATTGTCTTCTTTCCTCTATCAGATGATGGGCAGCTTGTCTTTCAGTGCAGCTTTGAGACCCTTCAGGTCGGCGGGGGCATAGAAGACAAAGCGGGAGCAGACATCGGTTCCGTCTGCGGCACTCTGCCCGACGACACAGATCTCACGCCATTTGTCCGGCTTGGCTTTCAGAGCGTCTTTCCCGCAGAGAAGACTGACATGACCGTCATCGTCCGTGCGGAAGCCCGCTTCCTGAATGGTTTTGAAAGGCATGGGACGAAGGGAGTCACGAAGAACAATCAGACGCTGGTCGGTGACGACGTATTCCATCTTCTTAAGCTTGGAGGCGTCACCCAGCATGTTGAAGGCAGGGATTCCGCAGAGCAGCAGGACGATCAGAAGAACGTACGGCTTGGCCTGCAGTCCGCCGCGGGCTACCGCGGCGAAATAGGCAACGGCCACCAGCGCCGTGATCAGCAGGCCGATGCCTGCGCAGATGATGAATCTCTTCTTATGGGTTTTGTCCAGGGTTGTGAAGGGTTCTGCTTTCCCGCGCCAGAGAATTTTTTCGTCGGGAAGCAGGCCCGCCTTTAGCATCTCATCCATTTTTATTCCTCCGTTTCAACCGGTTTGAGATAGGGCTCACTGTGGCTTATTTTATCATGACCGGCGGGAAAGAAACGGTTAAGACAAGGCCGCAAAGCGTTAATTCTCATTAAGGAATGGAGGAAAACCGTTAATCCCGCTTTGCGGCACGGAGCGTCTTGCAGAAAGATGGGGCTTCATAAAAGGGCGTTCACGACGGGAAACCGACAGCACCGACCAGCAGGGATGAAACAATCCCACAGCGGGTCGGTGCTTTGCGGTTTACACGATCTTATTCAAATCCGAGTTCTTTGACGGTCAGTTCCTTTCCGCGGAGGATCTCATAATCCGACATGCCCTGTGCCGGAAAGATTAAAAAAAGCGATTGCATTCTGATTCTTTACGACTATAATGAAAGCATTGAATCAAGTATGTTGACCGGGAGAAATACACATGGAAAAAGCAAAGATCATCGCACTGAAGGAATCGGTGCTGGAAGACAACGACCAGGACGCGCAGGCCCTGCGGGAAGAACTGCGGGCGGACGGCACCTGCCTGATGAACCTGATGTCCTCCCCGGGAAGCGGGAAGACCACAACGCTTCTGGCGCTGAATAAGGCCTTTGACGGGCGGCTCCGCTGGGGCGTGATGGAAGCGGACATCGACAGCGCGGTGGACGCCGACACCATGCTCGCGGCAGGGGTGCCGTCTGTACAGCTCCATACGGGCGGCATGTGCCACCTGGACGCGGACATGACCCGCCAGGGGATCCGGGCACTGGGCATGGAAGACGCGGAGCTGATCGTGCTGGAAAACATCGGCAACCTGGTCTGCCCCGCGGAGTTCGACACCGGCGCCGCCATCAACATGACGATTCTCTCCGTCCCGGAAGGGGACGATAAACCGGCCAAGTACCCCCTGATGTACGAGACCTGTGACATGCTCGTCGTAAACAAGATCGACACCCTGCCGATCTTCGACTTCGATAAGGAGAAGATGGAGGGCTATGCCAGAGCGCGCAATCCTGAGATCGAGATCTTCTACATCTCGGCGAAGACGGGCGAGGGCGTACAGGAGCTGGCCGATGCACTGGTGAAGAAGGTAAAGGAGTGGAACGCGAAATGAGCGAGGTGCGGGTAATTCAGGTCAACGAATCCATTTTTGCCGAGAACGACCGCTCGGCAGAGCTGATCCGGAAGCGGCTCACCGCGCAGGGGACGCTGTTTCTGAACTTCATGTCCTCGCCGGGAAGCGGGAAGACCACGACCCTGGTGGCGCTCATCAACCGCCTGAAGGGCAGCCTGAACATCGGCGAGATGGACGTGGACATCGAGAGCAGCCTTGACGCGCAGCGTGTGGCAGACCGGACCGGCATCCGCTCCCTGCAGATCCACAACGGCGGCCTCTGCCACATCGACGCGGACATGACGGCCCGGGCTCTGCTGGAGTATGACACCGAAGGGCTGGACCTGCTGATCCTGGAGAACATCGGCAACCTGGTCTGCCCGGCGGAGTTCGACACCGGCGCACATAAGAACGTCACCATTCTCTCCGTGCCGGAGGGAGACGACAAGCCCCTCAAGTACCCGCTGATGTATCAGGTCAGCGACGTGGTGCTGATCAACAAGATCGACGCCCTGGACTATTTTGACTTTGACCTGGAGAAGGCGAAGGAGCGTATCCTGGCGCTGAACCCGAAGGCGATCTTCTTCCCGATCAGCGCGAAGACCGGCGAAGGACTCGACGCGGTCTGCGACTGGGTCGTGGAGGAACTGGAAGCGGTCAGAGCGGGAAAGATCTGATTGGCCGACCAAAACAGAAAGAACCTGAGCCAGGCTTCATCCAAACCGGACGGAGCAGGACTCAGGTTCTTTTTTACGGAAAAACAAGATAAGCGGCACGCGGCAGATGAAGTGCCGGCGGCTTTCACAGCGGAAGAGCGGCGGATTCTGAAACTTTCCGCGCGTGCACCAGGAACATGGGCGTCGAGCGGAAGCTGACCTTTTCATCCTCGGACCAGACCCGCTTCCAGACCTCTTCGTCTGCTTCTGCCTGCAGGCCGAGACGGTCAAGCAGGTTCAGATCCCAGGCGGGACGGCGAGTGCCGGACAGGGGGACACGGCGGGCGATATCCTCCATCACGTCGAAGTTCTCCCCGACGTTCTGGTCCCACACGCCCTGCTCGGCACTGTTGACCCGGTCCCGCTCATAGGCGGCCTGGGCCTCGCCATCGAAAAGATAGGCGTACCAGTTGGCGTCAAAGTTCAGGAGCAGACCGCCGGGCTTCAGGACTCTTGCCCATTCGGCATAAGCCCGGTCCGGATGCGGAAGATTCCAGGTCAGGTTGCGGCTGACGACCACGTCGAAACTGCAGTCCGGAAAGTCCGGAGACTCCGCGTTCATTTCCAGAAACCGTATCCTGCCGGCCAGAGAGCCGGCGTTTTTTCTGGCTTCCTCCAGCATGGCCGGCGTCAGATCAACTGCCGTGACGTCATAACCTGCTTCGCAGAGAAGAATGGCGAAAAAGCCCGGACCGGTGCCGATATCAAGGACCCGGAGCTGCTCCGGCGGGATGCCCGGAAAGCGGCGCGAGATCTCCGAACGGAGACAGCGGCTCCAGGTTTCCCGCTGGGAAGTGGAGAGCTCTGCCTGATTGACTTCCGAGTAGCCGGCGGCGCGTCCGGTCCAGTAGGCCAGGTTTTCGGAAAGGATGGAGGACTGCGACGTATTCTGCATGGATCAGTTCCTGCCGTTTCAGAGAATAGGACTCAGCCTATCACGTTTGGAAGCGGTCCACAAGCCCCCGGGGGGGATATCAGGCTGAAATTTTAACGGAGATGATATCCCCCCCGGGGGCTTCCGCCGGAGGAGAGAAGAGATTATAATAAGCCTGCTGAATGAATTATCCCATGGAACACGGAGCCGCAAGTGAGAACATACGTTGTCAAAAGACTGATACAGCTGATCCCGGTCCTGCTCGGCATCACTTTCCTGTCCTTTGCGATGATGCGAATTGCCGGAAGCGACGCGATCACCGAGCTGTACGGAGATAAGGGAGCGGTGGCACAGGAGATTGTCGATGCCAAACGGGCGGAACTTGGCCTCGACAGGCCGTTTCTGACCCAGTATGTCTCGTGGCTGGGCGGACTGCTGACCGGAGACATGGGTAAGAGCTACGTCTCGGGGAGAGACGTGTTTCAGACCTTTGTCTCGAAGCTCCCGGCGACGCTGCTACTGACCGCGCTGTCCATCCTGCTGACGGTGATCATCTCCATCCCGCTGGGGGTGCTGGCGGCGGTGAACCACGACCGGCTGATCGACTATGCTCTGAGAGTTCTGAGCTTTATCGGAAATTCGCTGCCGAACTTTTTTGTGGCGCTGCTGCTGATGCAGCTGCTGGCCATCCGCTGGAAGCTCCTGCCGGTCCTTTCAAGCGGAACCGGCCTTAAAAGCGCCGTGATGCCGACGCTGACCCTCGCGATCGCCATGTCGGCCAAATATATGCGCCAGGTGCGGGCAACGGTTCTGGAAGAACTGAACAAAGAGTATGTGGCCGGGGCGAAGGCCCGCGGCATTCGGGACCGGGTAATCCTGTGGAGAAGTGTTCTGAAATCTTCCATGCTGACGATCATCACGCTGCTTGCCCTCTCCGTCGGAAGCCTACTGGGCGGCACGGCCATCATCGAGAGTATCTTCATGTGGGACGGCGTCGGAAAGCTCGCGGTCGATGCGATCACCCTGCGCGACTACCCCATCATCCAGGCCTATGTGGTCTGGATGGCAGTCATCTATGTGCTGGTGAACCTGATTACCGACCTGCTGTATCATGCGCTTGATCCGCGGATTCGTCTGGGGGTGAGCCGGGAATGAGCGAACCGACGGTCAGAATTCAGAAGGTCCGGAGGGACACCCTGAAGATCCGGCTCATCGTCTTCGGCACGCTGGCGGCGCTGCTGCTGATCGGCTCGATCTTCTCCGAGCATCTGACCCCCTATGACCCTTATCTGCAGGACCTGATGAACACCAAAGCGCCTCCCTCTGCCGAGCACCCGTTCGGAACGGACCGCTACGGACGGGACATGCTTTCCCGCGTCATCGTCGGAAGCCGGACCAGCATCTTCTCGACCCTGCTGCTGGTGACGATCATCACGGTGACCGGCACGGTTGTCGGCGTGTTCTGCGGCTGGCACGGGAAGTGGACCGACACGCTGCTGATGCGCATCTCCGATATGTTTCTGGCTTTCCCGGGGCTGGTCTTTGCGCTGGCCGTAGCCGGCGTCCTGGGCGGCGGCCTGCATAACGCCATCATTGCGCTGGCGGCGATCAGCTGGCCCAAATATGCCCGCATTGCCCGCAGCCAGACGCTGGCCCAGAAGGAGACCGCCTGGATGAAAGCGGTAAAGCTCTCGGGCAGCGGTACCGGGAAGATCATCCTGAAGCATATTCTGCCGAACATCATCGGCCCGATTCTGGTGACCTCCATGCTGGACATCGGAACCATGATGATGGAGCTGGCGGGGCTGAGCTTTCTCGGCCTGGGCGCGAAGCCCCCCACCGCCGAATGGGGCAGCATGATGAGCGACACGCGAAGCCTGCTTGCCACCGCCCCCTGGGTGACGCTTGCACCCGGTGTGGCGATCTTTGTCTCGGTCATGATCTTTAATCTTCTGGGCGACACGGTCCGCGACTGGGCGGACCCGAAGATGCGTGGGAGGTAGACAGAATGGCGGAGATTTTACGGTATGAGCATGTGGACATCTCCTACAACGGTGTGCCCGCCGTACAGAATGTGAGCGTTACCCTTCAGGAAGGGGAGATCCTGGGGATCGTGGGAGAGAGCGGTTCCGGAAAGTCGACCCTGATCCGGGCGGCGATGGGGCTGCTGGTTCCAAACGGTCTGGTAACAAGGGGCGACATCTGGTACAAAGGGAAAAACCTTCCGGATCTGCCGGAAAAAGAACTTCGCAGACTGAACGGACCAGAGATCGGCATGATCTTTCAGAGCGCGGGCAGCTCCTTCTGCCCGATCCGGACCGTCGGAGTCCAGCTCTATGAGAGCATGAGGGAGCATGAGCGGCTCAGCAAGGAAGAGTTCCGCACCCGGGCGGCGGATCTGTTGCGGAAGCTTGGCTTCACGGACGGACAGTATATCCTCGAGAGCTACCCCTTTGAACTCTCCGGCGGCATGCAGCAGCGTGTCGGTATTGCGGCGGCCATGCTGCTGAAGCCGAGCGTGCTGCTGGCGGATGAACCCACCTCGGCGCTGGACGTGTCGGTGCAGAAGCAGGTGGTGGAAGAGATGCTTCTGGTGCGCAGAAGCTTCGGCACGGCCATCGTCCTGGTGACCCACAACATCGGGGTGATCGGTGCCATGGCCGACCGGGTCCTGGTCATGAAGGACGGACGCGTCGTCGAATCGGGCGAGACCCGCCGGGTGCTGGAGCAGCCAAAAGAGGAATATACCAGGACGCTCATGTCCGCCGTACCGAAGCTGAGGAGGGTGTGAGATGGAAGCGATTCTGAGCGTCAGAAACCTGACCAGAGTCTTCTCCCGAAAGGGAAAGGAGCGCTTCACCGCGGTAAAGCATGTCAGTTTCGACCTGATGCCCGGCGAATGTCTCGGCATCATCGGCGAGAGCGGCAGCGGGAAAACCACATTGATCAACATGATCACGCGGCTGCTGGATGCCACGGAGGGGCAGATCATCCTGGACGGCGAAGAGATCACAAACCTCAGCGGAAAGGCCCTGCGCAAGGTCTATGCCAGCATGCAGATGGTCTTTCAGACACCGACAGAGTCGTTTGATCCGCGCTGCAGGCTGGGCGACGGCATCGGCGAGAGCCTGCGAAACGCCGGCCGGTCCCGGGCGGACACAAAAACGGAGGCAGCGCGCCTGCTGGAGGAGTGCGGGCTGCCGGCGGAGTTTGCAGAGCGGTATCCCCATCAGGTCAGCGGCGGACAGTGCCAGCGCGCGGCCATCGCGAGAGCGCTTGCGATCCGGCCGAAGATCCTGATCTGTGACGAAGCGACCTCGGCATTGGACGTGACCATCCAGAAGGAGATCCTGGAGCTTCTGAACAGACTGCGCCGGGAGAAGGGGACGGACCTGTCCATCCTGTTCATCTGTCACGACATCGCCCTGGTGCAGCAATTCTGCGACCGGGTGCTGGTGATGTATCACGGCGAGATTGTCGAAGAGGGAACACCGGACAATGTGATCCGGAATCCGCAGAACGACTATACAAAACGGTTGATCGACAGCATTCTTTAGGCATCAAAAGGAGAGAGCATGGAACTGATCAAGCATCGCATTTCACACTACTGGGCTCACCGCGCAGAGGCATTTCAGGCACAGCGGATCCGGGAGTTCGCGGACGAGAAGCATGCCAGATGGCTGGCGGAGTTCAACCGATATATCCCGCGTGACCGCACACTGCGGGTGCTGGACCTGGGAACAGGGACCGGCTTCTTCGCCTTTGTGTTTGCGGCGGAGGGGCATGACGCCACCGGCATCGACCTGACGCCGGACATGATCGAAAAAGCAAAGGAAACGGTCGGTATTCTCGGCCTGGAGGCCCGGTTCGCGGTCATGGACGCGGAACAGCCGGACTTCCCGCCGGAGAGCTTCGATGTCCTGGTGACGCGGAATCTGACCTGGACACTGCCGCACCTGGCCGATGCCTATCGGGAGTGGTACAAGCTGCTGAAGCCGGGGGGCGTGCTCATCAACTTTGACGCCGACTATTGCCGTGCCGTAGAAGACGGGGACGACGGAGATCTCCCGGACAACCACGCCCACAAGAACATCGATCCCGATCTCTGGACCGAAAACGAGGCAATCAGTCTGGAACTGTCGGCCTATCAGATGCCGCGGCCGCAGTGGGATGTACAGCTGCTGGTGGAGGCGGGCTTTGAGCGCGTCACCGTGGACATGGGGGTATACAAACGCATCTACGCCGAGATCGACGAGTTCTATAACCCGACGCCGATCTTTACCATCGCGGCGTACAAAGAGTAGCCCGGCGACAGATCCTGTGTAAAAAAGCAGCCGCCCCTTGAGCCGTAGGAAAGCACAGGGCAGCTGCCGAAACTGGACAGATGGCGGAATCCGCCAACGCCGTCTCCAGTATAATCCACCGGGCGGAAAGATTCAAGAAAAACTGGAGGAACACAAATGAAAAAAACACTCACCCTCGCACTTGCCCTGTGTCTGGTCCTGAGCCTGTTCGGCGGGACGGGCGGAACGGCCTTCGCAGACGGAAAGAAGACCATGACGATCGGCGACACCACCTTCAACGCCGAAAACTGGGAGGAAACCGTCGATCCGCACCGGACCTACAACGGCTGGCCCTGCATCCGCTACGGCATCGGCGAAACACTGGTGCACTACACCGACACGATGGAACTGGAACCCTGGCTGGCCACAGCCTGGGAAAATGACGGAGCCCTGACCTGGACCATCACCCTGCGGGACGATGTGAACTTCTCCAGCGGGCGCAAGATGGACGCAGAGGCAGTCAAACAGTGCTTCGAACACCTGCTGGAAAACCATGACCGCGCCCCCGGCGATACCAAAATCGCGGAGATCGCAGCAGACGGACAGATCCTGACCATCACCACCACCGAGCCGAATCCGGCCCTGATGAACTACCTGGGCGACCCCTACGGCTGCATCATCGACGTGGATGCCAGTGACTTTGAAACCGGCATTGCGGTCGGCACCGGCCCCTATGTCGTGGTCGACATGGTGACGGACGATCACCTGACCCTGACAAAGAACAGCAATTACTGGAACGGCGAGCCGAAGCTCGATGAGCTGACGATCCGCACACTCTCCAACGGCGATACCCTCTCTGCCGCGCTGCAGGCCGGAGACATCGACGCGGCCTACGGTATGGCCTATGAAGCCTATCCGAATTTTGAAAACGAGAACTATCAGTTCTCCGCCATCCAGACCTCCCGTGCCTTCTTCGCCTCCATGAACATGACGAGCCCCGTCATTCAGGACAACGCCGTACGCAAGGCCATCGCCATGGGCATCAACAAAGCCGGCTTCGTCGCCGCGCTGCTGGACGGGCACGGAGTTCCGGGCAACGGGGCCTTCCCCGACGGCTTCTCGACCTTCGGCGGCGAGAACATCGCCACCGAAAGCTATGATCCGGAAGGCGCAAAGGCTGTTCTCGAGGAAGCCGGCTGGGTCGACAGCGACGGTGACGGCATCCGTGAAAAGGACGGCGTGAAGCTCAGAATCCGCTGGCTGACCTATCCCAGCCGGCAGGAGTTGCCTCTGCTGGCGGAGGCGGCGCAGGCGACGCTGAAGGACATCGGCATGGACGTGGACATCAACTGCACCGCCAACCGCCGCGAGTTCCTGGCCGATATGAGTTCCTGGGACATCTACGCCTCGGCTCTGGTCACGGCGCCCTCCGGCGACCCGCAGTACTTCTTCACCACCAGCTGCCTGCCCGGCATGAGCTACAACTTCGGCGCGTATGAGAACGAGAAGGTCAGCGCGATGATCGAGGAACTCTCCACCGAGTTCGACACCGCAAAACGCGCTCAGCTGGCCATCGACCTGCAGCAGGCCATCCTGGACGACAACGCCTATGTCTTCTGCTCCTTCCTGGAGATGAACATGATTTCCAAGGCAACCGTCTCGAACTGGACGGCTCATGCCTGTGACTACTATGAAGTTACGGCGGATCTGGACATCAACTGAACAGGAATACAGATAAATCCACAGAGGCAGGCCAAACGGCCTGCCTCTGCTGTTGAGGACTCATGACGTTTCAGTCCTGCGGATTACCCGCCAGGCCTCGGTCAGCCGGTCAAAGGACCAGGCGGCGTTGGCCGGACTGGTGGAGGGAAGACAGACGGCTTCCCGGCCGATCTCCGGAAGAAGATACCTCCGGTACAGGCGGAAGGCGGTCTGGCCGTTGGTATAGATCCCGCGGATCGGGGCCCCGGCGAGAATGGGGCGGATATCGTTCGGCACGGCGTCGCGGATGCTGCTGTCGGAGGAGCCGACGATGGAGCAGGAGGCGATCACGTCCCAGAGCGCGATATGGTGCCGGAGCAGAAAGGCGCGGCGCTCTTCCACGCTCTGCGGGGCGGTGTCCTCATACAGAGCGGCGACAAGGCGCCAGAAGCGGTTCTGCGGATGACCGTAGAAAAACGCCATTTCCCGGGACTTCACCGAGGGAAAGCTCCCCAAAATCAGAATCTCGGAGTGTTCGTCCCAGGTTGGCGGAAACGGATGGACAAGCTGTTCGGCGGTTTTCATCTCTCTTCGGCTCCTTTCTGCCTCTGTGATCGGGCATGCGGCATGCGACGGCCCAGATCATTCCCGTCATGACTTCTGCCCTGATCAGGCTTTATTTTATTCGCTTCCGGAGAGAAATCAAGCGGGAAACTGCAGCGGGAGCGGCGTTGAAAAAATATGTCATTGACAAATGGGTGTTTCTCTTTTACAGTGTGGAGAAAACAGTCAAAAGCAAAGACTTAAAGAAAGATTTAAAGAAGGAGCCGGATCATGAAAGAGACCTTTGATTTACAGAAACACATCGAACAGGGTGTCGAAAAGATCGTTTCAGATACCATCAAGGCGACGCTGAAGAACCCCAAAGAGAGCGCCTTCATGGTCCGCTTCGCCGCGGCCAGCCGGAAGGCCTCGAAGACCCGCATGAAGCTGGAGCAGGAGGGCCTGCATGTGCCGGGCTTCCTGATTGCGAGCATCACGAGCAGCTGCAACCTGCACTGCGCGGGCTGCTACTCGCGCTGCAACAACGCCACCGTCGACGCGGCTCCCGTGGAACAGCTGAGCCGCGATGAGTGGCTGCGGGTATTCCGGGAGGCGGACGAGCTGGGCGTGAGCTTTATCATGCTGGCAGGCGGCGAGCCCATGATCCGCCGCGACGTGATTGAGGCGGCCGGCAGCATGCAGAACATCATCTTCCCGGTGTTCACCAACGGGACCTTCATCGACGAGCGGTATTTCAAACTGCTGGATGAGTGCCGCAACCTTGTTCCGGTCCTCAGCATCGAGGGCGGCAGGGAGATCACCGACGCCCGGCGGGGCGAGGGAATCTATGACCGGGTCACCGCCAACATGAAGAGGTTCCAGGAGAAGGGCCTGATCTTCGGCGCGTCCATCACCGTGACCACCGAGAACGTACAGGAGGTCATCTCCGAGGCCTTTGTCCGGGGGCTGGCCGAGCAGGGCTGCAAGCTGGTGATCTATGTGGAGTTCGTCCCCGTCACCGAGGAGGCGATGCACCTGGCGCCGGGAGAGAAGGAGCGCGCCTACATGGCGGAAGCCGTTGACGCGCTGCGCAGCAGGTATGACGACATGGTGCTGCTGTCCTTCCCGGGAGACGAGCTCGCGATGGGCGGCTGCATGGCGGCGGGAAGAGAGTTCTTCCACATCAATTCCCACGGCGGAGCGGAACCGTGTCCCTTCTCCCCGTACTCGGATATCAACGTGAAGACGACCTCTCTTCGGGACGCGATGAAGTCTCAGCTGTTTGATGCGCTGCGCGAGAAGCATGTACTGGAAGAAGCCCATGTGGGCGGCTGCGTGCTCTTTACCCAGCGGGCCCAGGTCGAGCAGATCATGGCGGACATCGCGGCATCGAGAAACGCCGAAACCTGAGCATTTCCGGGGCCGGAACAAGCCCATAAAAACCGACAACCCTCCCGAAACCGGGAGGGTTGATTCATTTGCCTGAGTGCTCGTTATCTCCAGTCAATCTCCGCCATCACGTCCGACACAGAGATCGTCCGTTCGATCAGACCGTTCTCCTTCATCCAGTCAATATTTTCCTGCCAGTTTGCTTCTGTCTGGCTCAGGAAAGCAGCATCATCGGTCTCCATCAGTGGAAGCAGCGTTTCACAGGATTTTTTCTCCACTGTCGGAGATAGGGGGAAATTCTCCTCATTCTGGTTCTTCAGCAGGATTTCCAGACAGCCGTCCGGGTCCTCTTTGAAGTCCTCAAAGCCCCTTGCGGACGCACGCAGGAAGCCCGCCAGGACCTCCGGCTCTTTCTCAATCATCTCGCTGTTGGTAAGGAAGACCGCCTCATAATAATTGGGAATGCCGTATTGGTTCACCAGGAAATAGTTGACATCGAAGCCTTCTTCCTCCATCTGCGGGACCTCGTGGTTCACGAGGCAGCCGATGGTGGCATCCACGTTATTTGTGGTCATCGAGCTCATCAGTTCAAAACCGACATTAATGAGGTTCACATCATTTGGATCTTCGCCGCAGGAGGACATCATGGTTTTCACCAGCGCCTCACTCAGGGCGGTTCCACCGTATCCCACCGTCTTGCCGACCAAATCCTTTGGGGTGGTAATATTCTTTTCCTCCAAGGAAAGAATCACGTTCAGCGGAGACTGAACCACCGCACCGATAGATTTGATCTTCACATTCTGATTGGCCACAGCCTGGATGATATCGTGTTCGTAGTACAGACCGATTTCCGCTTTCCCGGCAGCGACGAGAGCCAGAGCGTCGTTGTCATTAGCCGGGAAACGGACAACGACGTTCAATCCTTCCTCGGCGTAGTAACCGCGCTCAATTGCGGTATATATGAAACTGTGCAGCGCATTGGGATACCAGTCCAAGACAACGTTCATCTCGCGAAGCGGCTTATCATCCGAACCTGTGGAGGTTTTTTCTACTTGTTCTGCCACCGGCTCTTCGTGCCTTGCTGGTTCAGATACGGTTTCTGCGGTTTCTGCCGGTACGGCAGTGTTGCCTTCTGGTTTCGCGCTCTGACCGCATCCGGCTAGCATTCCGAGGCAGAGGATCAATGCTAGAAGCTGGTAGATATTTTTTTTCATGGAATATTCCTTTCCTTTCATTCATTATTCATGGAATCCGTTACATGTTGCTGCGCCAGATAATGACACGACGTTCAACCAGGTTCACCAGCGCGACAAGCAGCATCGCCGCCGCCGAGAGCAGCAGGATCGGCGCAAACACGCCTGCTCCGTCCAGCTGGGTCATCATCCGGCGGCTGAAGTAGCCAAGCCCGCTTTGAGCGCCAAGCCACTCGCCGATCGCCGCTCCGATAATGGAGAGCGGAATCGCCATTTTGAGCGCCGAGAAGAAATACGGCATAACCGCCGGAAGCTTGAGCTTCAAAAAGATCTGTCCCGGGTTCGCACCGAACGAGGTCATCAGGTCCTTCATGTCCGCCCGCACGGATCGGAACCCGTCAAACACCGTGATCGTCACCGGGAAGAAGGTCATCAGCACCGTGACCAGGACTTTGCTCCAGATGCTATAGCCAAACCACAGCACAAACAGCGGTGCCAGCGCCGTCGTCGGGATGGTCTGGGATGCGATGACCAATGGATACAGAGCTTTTTCAGCGACTGGACTGAGGTCCATCAGAATCGCGAGTGCGAGGCCAAGAACAATTGAAATCAGCAATCCGATCCCGACCACTGACATCGTTGCCGGCAGGTGGGCGCAAAACAGTGGTTTTCGCAGTTCCCAGAGGCGGCGCAGCACCTGCGCGGGGGAAGGCAGGATATATGCCGCGTCCATCCCTATAGCTGCCGCCTGCCAGACCATCAGCAGCAGAAGCACCAGAATTGCCGCGGGGAGATTCGCCCTGTTTGTACTCTTCATTCGGCGTCCCTCCTCAGCTTTCGGATCAGCTGCTCCCTGAGTTCCAGAAGCGCTGTCTCCTTCAGCGTCTCGATGCCCCTGGGATACCCAAGCGGTACCGATACCGAGGTTAGTCCGGTAATCGGCATCTGCTCCGCCACCAGGATCCGGCCAGAGAGATAGATTGCCTCCTCAACGTCATGTGTGATGAATAAAACGGTTTTCTTTTCCCGCTCCCACTGCTGCAGCAGCCACTCCCGCATGCTAATGCGGGTCAGGTAATCCAGCGCCGAGAAGGGTTCATCCAGCAGCAGAAGATCCGCTCCCGTGAGCAGGGTGCGGGCAAAAGCGGCACGCTGACGCATGCCGCCCGAGAGCTCCGAGGGCGACTTCTTCCCCCAGGCCTCCAGCCCGACATTCTTCAGCGCTTCCTCTGTTTTTTCTTTCATTTCCGCTTTGGAAAGACCTCCCCGGATCTCCATCGGAAGACGGAGGTTTTCTTCTACGGTTCGCCAGGGAAAAAGCAGATCCTGCTGCGGCATGTATCCGCAGGGGCTCTTCTTTTGGTAAATGCTCTCCCCTGCGATACGAATTTCCCCGGATTTAGGCTGAAGCAGGCGGTTGATCAGGCGGAAAATGGTGCTCTTGCCGCAACCGGAAGGGCCGATGATCGAGACGAACTCCCCTTTCTCTACATGGAAGCTCAGATCATCGATGATGTTGAAGTCCTCGACCGCATACTGGAACACAACATGCTCAAAGTCCAGCATTCAGTGTCTCATCTCCCAAGCCATATCCCAGAAAGCCATCTCATAGCGGGAGCAGACCATGAAGATTTCCTCCAGGTGTCTCAGATGCACTTCGGTACAACCGGCGGTGAGGCGTTCGGTCAGGTCAATCAGCTCCAGATTGGCTTTGTGATAATCGTCACTGGCATAACCACTGACCCACTCCCCATAGAACGGGTGCTGATCAGCCGCGGGGTGCATCTCCAACACGCGGCGGGCTATATGTTCATAGCTTAGCGCGCAGGAGAGGATCGCCGCGGCAATCTCTGCCGGGCCCTCGTCGTAGGCCACCCGCATCATATATGCAGTGTACGAGCGGTTGTCCAGCGCAGGCTCCGCAGACTCCGCATCCGAAAGTGCGATGCCGAGCCTTTTCATGTATCCCTTATGAATGTCCATTTCCCCATCCAGAATCTGATGGACATAATTAGCAAATAGGCGCATGGTCTTTATGTCCCGGGCTTTCGCGATGCCCAGGGCAAAGACCTTTGCGTAATCAATCAGGTAAATGTAGTCCTGCACCATGTAGTATCGGAACTTTTTTTCGTCCAAGCTTCCGTCTGCGATACCCCGGACAAAGGGATGCTCAAGATAAGCCTTCCAGAGCTCTCCCGTGCAGGCAAGCAGCCTTTCGGTGACTGTCATCTCCATGTTGCCGCCCTCTCATCCAGCGAATTCGCCGTCGATGGCAAAAGCATGGTTCATCGGACCGGAGCCTTTCCCCAGGTTCAGCATTGCCGCCAGCGCACCCGAGATATATATCTTTGCGCGCTCAACGGCCGTTTCCAGATCGCAGCCTTTCGCGAGGTTTGAGGCAATGGCGCTTGAAAGAGTGCAGCCGGTACCATGGGTATTCGGGTTGTTGATCCGCTTGCCATAGAACCACCGGATCTTCCCGGCCTTCCAGAGAAGATCATTGGCGTCATTGAGCTGATGCCCGCCTTTGCATAGAACCGAACAGCCATAGGTTCTGCCGATTGTCTCCGCTGCCAGAACCATATCATCCGCTGAACGGATCTCCATCCCGGCAAGGACTTCTGCCTCCGGGATATTCGGTGTCAGCACCGCAGCAAGCGGCAGGAGTTTTGCCTTCAACGTATCCACCGCGTCATCGCTCAGAAGCCTGGAACCGCTGGTCGCGACCATGACAGGATCGACCACGATGTTTCCTGCCCTGTAAAAGGTCAGGCGTTCAGCAATGGTCTCGATAAGCTCCACCGATGAAACCATCCCGATTTTGACTGCATCCGGCCGAATGTCGGTAAACACGCTGTCGATCTGCATCGCAAGGAACTCGGGGGGAACTTCAAAGATCCCCTGCACGCCGGTGGTATTCTGGGCGGTCAGAGCCGTGATGGCGCTCATGGCGAACACGCCGTTTGCCGTCATGGTCTTGATATCGGCCTGAATTCCGGCGCCTCCGCTGGAGTCTGACCCAGCGATTGTCAATGCTGTCTTCATAAGAATTCTCCTTTCCTGTTGTACAGCAATGATTTTATTACGCGGCCCAAGGTGGTGCCCCCAATGTGCCGCGGCGGAGAGCTTCGCTCTCCGCCTGTATATGGATCACAGAATCTGTGTGACCGTCTGATAGAGCTCCCGAGTCGCGACCTCAATGTCCGGCTGGGCGAATATGGCGCTGACCACCGCAACCCCGGCGATTCCGCAGCCCCGAAGCAGCCTGACATTGTCCCGAGCAATCCCGCCGATAGCGACGACAGGAATCGTTACCGCGCCGCAAATATCCCGCAGGGTCTCAAAGCTGATCGGCTGTGCATTAGGCTTTGCTATGCTTGAGAACATCGCTCCCGAGCCGAGATAATCCGCCCCCTGCTCCTGGGCCCGGATCGCCTGCTCTACCGTCTTGCAGGTAGCGCCGATAATCATATTCGGACCGAGAAGACGTCTTGCCTCTGGTACTGCCATATCTTCCTGCCCGACGTGGACACCATCCGCGCCGCATGCGATGGCAATTTCCACATTGTCATTGACAACGAAAGGAACGCCATATATATGGCACAAAGACGCGATCTCCCTTGCTTCTCTCAGAAGGCTCTCTCCATCCAGATGCTTTTCCCGCAGCTGGACAAAAGTTGCGCCGCCTTTCAGCGCCTTCTCCACCTGTACACCGAGGCTCTCCTCTCCGAGCCAGCTTCTGTCCGTCACTGCGTACAGGGTCAGATCGTCTCTTTTCATCGGTTCTTTCCTCCGCTCATCCCGAAATCGTCCGGATATTCCCGCGTGCTTCCAGCGCCTTTGCGTCTATCTGTTCCGCAGCATTCATGAGTTCCGCCCGGAAGCTCCCAATTCCGCGACCCTGCGTCGCTTCGGATGCACGTTCTGCGCAGAGCTTCCAGTATGCGGATGCCAATGCCGCCGCCGCAAACGCATCCGATTCTACCGCCGCAAATGCGCCGCAGAGCACTGAAAGCATACATCCTGTACCTGTGACTCGGGCCATCCGCAGGCTTCCACCAGTAACGACAAGGGTGTCGATTCCATCACTGACAACATCCTCATCTCCAGTCAGCAGAACCGTGGTTTCATAGCGGCAGGCGAGCTCGTTCGCCAGTGCCGCTCTCTTCTCCGGGGCTGCGGGTACCGTGCTGTCTACCCCTTGCTCATAACCTTTCCGACGGCAAAGCGCCTCGGCTTCTCCCAGGTTCACCCGGATGATGGAGGGTCGGAAGCTTTCCAGGAGGCCCGTTACTTCCTTCAGACGCCAGCTGCCTGCGCCGACGCCGACCGGATCCAGAATAACCGGCTGGCCGATTGCCTGCGCCGCCTGACCGCAGATCCGGCATACCGCAAAGCGTTCCCTGTCCGGTGTTCCGGTATTGAGCACCGTCGCAGAAGAAATGGCCGTAATCTCGGTCATCTCTTCCAGGGCCTGCGCCATCATGGGACTGGCCCCGACCGCCAAAGCCAGGTTGGCGCAGTCGTTGGCCGAGACAATGTTGCTGACACAGTGCAGCAGCGGACGCTCCTCCTTGATCCGGGTCAGACCGTTGAAATCGAGCATAGAATCCTCCCGAAAGATCCGATTAAACAATATAATCAGATAGTCGCCTGAATTTTGTGCAGGGCGCCGTTCTTCTGCAGAGCCAGAACCAGCACGCCGGCCAGCAGACTTCCGCCGATGGTGGAGACCAGGAAGGGAACCACATAGGCATAAAACGCGATATCACCCGCAGTCTTCCCCATGAAGGCAATGGCAATCGGGTAGGATAGCAGACCGCCAATGATTCCGGTGCCGAAAATCTCACAAAGCAGCGTGACCGGCAGGTTTTTGGTCAGGCGATAACCAAGGCCGCAGAGCAATGCGCCGCACATGCTGCCCGGGAATGCCAGCAGGCTTCCGAGACCCAGAAGGTTTCTCAAGAGGCTTGCCGCGAAAGCAACACCCAGCCCGTACCAGGGACCCAGCAGGACTGCGCAGAGAATGTTCACCATATGCTGTACTGGAGCGCAGCGACTCCCGAACACGGGGAAGGATAAGGTGCTTCCAACAACAGCAACGGCCGTCAGCATGGCGGCCAGCGCAAGCTTTTTAACAGATGTTTTACTCATTATTATGATCTCCTTTTTGTGATTTAGGGCGAAAACGGTCCAAACAGCGTCTTCTCCCCGCAGAATAACGCGCAGAACCCTGCGCACAATGCATGGAAGAGCGGTCGAGACTCGCTGGTCTCCTCTCACGCCGGAACACGGCTTCCCATCGCTGCTTTTTGGCCCGGGCACAGGGCGCTCCCCCTCTGTCCGCTCCCGCCATGGGCGGGACGCCGGATCGTCTTTCCCCCTTTCCGCAAAAAAAATCACAGAGGATATCTTTCATGCCCCCGTGACCTGTCTCTTTCTGACTCCCTACGGTGGCATGATCCACATCAGGTAAAGGGTCGAAGTCTCTGCTTCCTCTCAGCCTTGCGGCTCCCCTGTTTTTATTAATTCTGCATTATTGCACTTTTCTGCATCCCTGTCAAGCAATACCTGAAAATCTTTATGCGGCTCTGTGCAGGTTAGTCAATCATCCTTTAGAGCCTGGGAAAGTAAAAAACGGTCTTAGGATGGAAAAGAAAATATCAGGTTCGCGGACGAACCTGATACCAATGAACTCTCGCTTTCCTACGCCGGCATTATCCGGATCAGGTTCCATGGTGTTGGAGCTCGATTACTCCATCTCAGCCGGGAAAACCCAGCGCCCATCTCAATTGTGCCGCTATTGTAGTCCATAGAGGCAGTCTTGTCAAGAGGATGTTTCAGATATGTTATGAGCTTATTTCAGCGCCCATTCGAGGCCGCGGGGGAGATATTCGTTCCAGAAGTCCCAGGTATGCATGCCGTGACCGTCCTCATAAAAGAAGTCCGCACCCTCCGCTTCCAGGAAGCGCCGGAAGTCCTGGTTCACGCCGTAGAGGCTGTCCTCTCTGCCGATGGCCATATAGATCTTCGGAAGCGCCTTCCCGGCCGCCTTTCCCTTGCGGTACAGAACCTCGGGGTTATAGTCGGACTCCAGAAGCTTCTCCGGATCGCCGAACACATCCCGGACCATGGCCTCGGGCATGATGCTGTTGCGCCGTTTTCCGAGCTCGGCGACCTCATGGATCACCAGAGCCGAGGAGAGGGCAATGCAGGCGGAGAAGGTCTCCGGAAACTGCAGCGCCGTGTGGATCGCGCCGAAGCCGCCCATGGAGAGCCCCGCGATCATGGTGTTCTCCCTGTTCAGGCAATAGCCGAAGGTGTCGCGGATATATTCCGGCAGCTCCTCCCCGACGAAAGTGGCAAAGTTCCCGCCCTCGTATCCGCGGTCCAGATAGAAGGAGTTGCCCGTGGTGGGCATGAAGATGGCGAGATTATACTGCTTGGACATCTCCTGGGCCACGCCGCCGTAGAGCCAGTCCGTATCAGTCCCGGTCAGGCCGTGCAGCAGAATGAGAGATTTGGTGGGCCGGTCATAGTGCCGGGGATTCCAGATTTCTTCCATGATGAAATCATTGGGGATCACGAAACTGAAGTTCGTGTGCTGCATGATGCTGTCTGCGTGAAATTCCATTCTTCCGCTTGCCATATGGATTCCTCCCTGAACAAAGATTACAAAAAAATAGTATAGCACCTTTTTTCACATTCCGCCACTTGAACTTCGCACCTCGTCGTGATATTCTGTCCCGACAAGAACACAAGGCAAAGGAGAACCCTGATGAACACCTATACCTATACACCGAAATACGTCTGTTCCCGCGAGATCCGCTTCGGCCTCGAAGACGGGAAGATCCACGATCTCAGCTTCGTCGGCGGCTGTGACGGCAACCTCCGGGCCATCGGCAAGCTGCTGGAGGGAAAAGAGGCCGAAGAAGCCATCCGCCTCCTGAAGGGCAACGACTGCCACGGGCGCGGGACCTCCTGCGCCGACCAGCTTTCTCTCGCCCTGGAGGCCGCCCTCGAGGAAGAACAGAGCGCCTGAGTTCCTCCCGCCCTGCCACAGCGGAAGGGCTGAAACAGATTCGTGCGTCACCGCATGATGATGCCACTATTCCTCAACAATTCTGCTTCTGTCCCGCTTGCCGTAGAGAAAACGGCGAATCTCCACGCGGTCTTGAAAGACGGCATAATACAGCACATAGTTCTTAACCGGCACCTTCCGGATATTGAAGTATGACGGTTTTTCTGTTATGCTGGTACCGGTCCGGCTGCTGGGTACTATGAGAGGAGGCGGCGAACATGCACAGCGAAAACGATCATCAGCTCTATTTCCGCTTTCTGTCCGGAGAAACCGCCGCCTTAGACGAGCTGATGCTGCGTTACGGCGACAGCCTCACCTCATATCTGCATGCCGTCCTCCACGACTGGCAGGACGCCGAAGACCTGATGATAGAGACCTTTGCCCGGATCATGGTGAAGAAGCCCTCGATCCGGGAAGGCTGCTTCAAAGCCTATCTCTTCAAAACGGGGCGCAACCTGGCGCTTCGGTTTGGAGCAACGCGCGGACGCCTGCAGACCTTTGCCATCGAAGAATTAACGGAAGAACCATCCTCTCCGACGGAGACCGAGGCCCAATATCTGGATCAGGAGCGGAAGCTTGCCCTGCACCGCTGTCTGAACCGGATCGAGCCGCAGTACCGGGAGGCGCTCTGGCTGGTCTACATGGAGAGCCTGAGCTACCGTGAGGCGTCCGAAGTGCTTCGCGTCAGTGAAAAGAAGATCGATCGCCTCCTGCAGCGGGGCAAACTCCTCCTGCGGCAGGAGCTGGAGAAGGAAGGTGTGACCGATGCGTACGAATGAAGAGCGAATTGCCGCCATGCATGCGCGTGCGGCGGAGCTCCGGAGAGAAAAGAGAAAACGGGAGACCCGCCTCGCGGGCGCGGCGGCTGTTGTTCTTTGTCTCGCGCTGACCGTCGCGCTGGCAGCCTGGATACCCCAGTTGTCTGCGGCTATGACAGGTGCTCCCGGCGCCATGAGCGCCAGCATGTTCTCCGACAGCGGCGCTCTGGGCTATATCGTCGTGGCGGTGCTGGCCTTTCTGCTCGGCGTGAGCGTGACGGTGTTCTGCCTCCGTCTGAAAAAATGGCGGGAAAAGAAAGACCGCGAGGACCTTCCATGATCGAGAGCATCGAAAACGGCATCCAGCTGGTGACGACCGCCGTCTGTACGGCGCTGTCCGTCAGCCGCGCCGTCCGCTCAGGAAAACGGGTATGGCTGCTTCTGGCCCTGGCCGCGGGCGTCTATTTCCTGGGCGATCTGTACTGGCAGCTGTTTCTGATCTTTTACGGAGAGACCCCGGATTACTCCTATATTCCCTATCTGAGCTGGTACGCGGGCTATGTGTTTCTGCTCCTGCTGCTCCTGGAAGTGCGGGGCCCGCGTCCCTCTGTACCCCGCAGCCGGCTGCTCTGGCTCTTCCCGGTCTTTACGATCGGCATGGGCGTGTTTTATCTTCAGTGGGGTGACTGGATCAGCAACATCACCGCGGCGGTTCTGATGAGTCTGCTGCTCTGGCACACGACAGACTGTGTGCTGCTGTGGCGGCGGGATCCGCCGGAAATGGGGAAACGGTGTGTTGCCGATGCGATCATTCTGTTCTGCACTGCGGAATATGCCGCATGGACCAGTTCCTGCTTCTGGATGGGCGATACGCTGAAAAACCCCTACTTCTGGTTCGACACGCTGTTGTCCATCTGCTTCCTGCTGTTCCCATGGGCTCTGAGAAAGGCGGAGGAGCAATGAACTATATTGAGAACGTCTATATCTGCCTGAGTGCGCCGCTGCTGATCGCGGTGCTGTGCTTCGGCGGGAAAGAGCGGCGGAATCTTCTGTTCCTGCTGGCGGGGATGACGGCATGCCTTCTGTCTTCTTATATCAGCACCTTTCTCGCCGCGGTCCAGGGCGCAAACCTGCAGACCGCGGCAATGGAAATCGCGCCCCTCGTGGAAGAGTGCATGAAGCTCTTTCCTGTGCTGTTCTGGCTGCTGATCTTTGAGCCGGAGAAAAAGAGCGTGCCCGGCTGTGTGCTGATGCTGGCGCTGGGCTTTGCCACCTTTGAGAACGTCTGCTTCCTGACCCAGAACGGCGCGGCAAGTTTCCTTCACCTGCTGATCCGAGGCTTCGGCGCCGGGACCATGCATGTCGTCTGCGGCTCGATTCTGACGATGGGCATGCTGCTTCTCTGGGACCGGCTGTGGCTGCGTGTGGCCGGGACGGCCAGTCTGCTCGCCGTGGCGTCCACCTATCACGGGGTTTATAACATTCTCGTCTCCCAGACCGGCTGGGTTGCGTGGGCCGGCTATCTGATCCCGGTCGTGACGGCCTTCCTGCTCCGCCTCTTCGACAGAAAATATCTGCGCATGGCAGTCTGACACGGCTTCAGGCACTTTCGGTCCAAAACCTTGCTCTCGTGTCAAAAACGTGATAAAATATTATCATCTATAAGAAAGGTGGTTGAACATAATGCCTCTGGAAACAATGGTAAAGCAAGCTACCGGCCTTCCGGATAAATATGTTGAAATGGCAGTAACCTATATTTCGTTTCTTCAGCAGCAGTTCGCCGCTGAAACGGAAAAAAAGGTGAAAAAACGTTCGGTCGGTCTCTATGCTGATCGGTTTCATTCTATTGCAGATGACTTTGACGCAACTCCGGATCTGTTTGAGGATTATATATGAAATACCTGCTGGATACCAACGCTTTGATTGGGCTGCTGTTTTCTCCCGCGTTTTTATCAGATGATGCCCGTGAGATCGTGGAGCAAAGCTCAGAACTCTATGTCAGCATTATTTCTCTGTGGGAACTTGGCATCAAACAGAGCATCGGTAAAATTGATATCGATGCCAGCGCAGAAGAACTGGAATCATTCTGCAATGAACTTGGCATCTCTGTCGTTACCATTTTAGCGTCGGAGATTGATGTGATGAAAACGCTTCCTCTGATCCATAGAGATCCTTTTGACCGGCTCTTGATTGCACAGGCGATTTTCCGGGATATGACCCTCATCACGAAGGATGAACGTATTCCGCAATATCCGAATGTGCGTGTTCTCTGGTAATCTTTGTCCTCCCCTCGACTGATAGAGCAATCTATAGAATATGAGTTGACACGGCTTCGGATTTTAATTCTTCAGATAATCAGATAAACAGATGCGGTTCCTCGTCGGAGATCAAAACGAGGAGCCGCATCTTTCTTGCTGTAAATGTGAACTTTTTGTAAACAAGATATAATCTGCCGGGAATTTTCCGATTTTATGTATCTATAGAAATGAAACGATGATGACAACCGGAGGTGACAACATATGATGACGAACGAGGAACGAATCCGGGAAGTGCATCGCAGGATGGCGGTGTTGAAACGAAAGAGAGAGCTTACCCGGCTCCGGGCATGGGGTGGCGTAACAGTGCTGTTGTTTGCATGCCTTATGGCTGTGACGGTGTTCAGCTTCCACGGACACGGGCTGATCGGGAATTCCGCTTCCGGCGCGTCGCTGCTGTCCGACGCCGCGGGCGGCTATGTCCTCGTAGGTGTGCTGGCCTTCATGCTGGGGGTCACGGTTACGGTGATTCTGATCCGAAGCAGGGACAGACAGAAAAAGGCAGAGCGAAAACAGACCTGATCCGTGGATGCAGAAACAGGACAGAGGACGTGATAAGATGAAAACAAAAAGAACGCTTGTTGTGATGTTTATGCTGGTTCTGGCCCTGCTGGTGGGCGTTTTTCCGGGCGGCGCGGCCTTCGCGGAGGGGGGCGGCGATCCGCTCGCGCTTCGCTTTGTCTGTGATGAGACCGTTGCGAGCGTGACGGTTTACGACCCGGCGGGGCTGCCGCTGCCCGTCGGCGCGGACGGCATCCACCACCTCACGCCGGGCACGTACTTTTACAGTGCCACGGCTGAGGGCTATGAGAGCACGGGGCTGCAGGCCTTCACGATCCCGGCGGACGCCGCGGGGGATCAGGAGCTGCGCATCTCCCTGACGCCGGTGCCGGGCAGCGTACCGCCCGGCGCCTCCACACCGGGACAGACCCTGCCCGACGCCTCCGTCCCGGGCCAGACCCCGGTGAACGCGCCTGACCCCAACGCCCCCGAGGAGAACCCCGAGGACGACGGGAAGCTCCGCATCCGCCCCGTGGACGGCAGCCTGACCCTCACCATCGAGCGGGAGACAAAAACGGAATCCGCCGTGCCGCCGGAAGTGCAGAATCTGCTCGAAGGGAAGCAGAAGCCCCTGCTGACCCCGGATGGAATGCCCGTGGAGAAGAAGCTCTGGCTGAAGACCCCGGACGCGGAAGAGCTCTACCTCGACCGCCTCGCGGTGGAGAAGGAGATCGGCTATTATACCACCGACTGGACGGTCCTGAACCTGACGGACGAAGAGGGGGATCGGAAAAACCTCGTCCCCGCCTCCGGGTGGTACGATGTGACGGTCTCCGGTCCCGCGACGGAAACGTATCGGGCGTATGAGCCGGTCTTCGCCCTGGTGACCCTGCACTGGGACGAGGAGGGGGACATCGTCGACCGCGACGTGCAGATCCTCGAGACGACCCACACCCCGACGAAGAGCTCCTGGAGCTTCAGCACCGACACCCTTTCGACCCTCGTGATCGCCGTGCCGACGGACCGGCCGTACATCGACGAAACCGCGAAGAAGCCGGCCCTGACCGAGCGGACCGTCGTCTCCGAAGACGGGAAGGTCGAGGTCTCCGGGCTGCTGCCGGAGGATGCGCAGCTGGTCGTGGTTGAGATTCCGCTCAGTTTCGCGGCGGAGCTCTATTCTATCCGGACGGGCGAAGCAAAGGCGGAGGAAGAGATCCTTTTCGCCTATGATATCTCCATCCTCTCCGATGGTGAGAAGTTCCAGCCGGATGACTTCGGTGAGAGCGTGCGCGTGAGCGTGGGCGGCCTGAACACAGGGGAAGAACCCTCCGACGTTCTGCATGTGAAGGCGGACGCGGTGAACGGGGCGGGCGTCCTTGACCTCTCCGCCGTGGGCGCGGCCGGTTCGGCCGAGTCCGAGCTGCTGCCCGTGTCCGCGGAGGACGGCGTCGTCGCCTTCGAGACGGAGGGCTTCTCCGTGTTCATCGGCGCGACGAAGGGGGCGCCCCTGCGCGGGGTAGCGGCGAGCGGCACCTGCGGCGACAACCTGACCTGGTCATTGGATGAAAACGGCACCCTGACCATCTCCGGCACGGGTGCGATGGATGATGGTCAAGAATGGTATGATCAAAGTGGCGACATTAAAAGTGTGGTCATCGAGAACGGCGTGACGAGCATCGGGGGCTATGCGTTCCAAGGCTGCGGCAACCTTGGGAGCGTAACATTCGCTCCAGGAAGCCAACTGGCGAGCATCGGGGGCTATGCGTTCCAAGGCTGCGGCAACCTTGGGAGCATAGAGATCCCGTCAGGCGTGACGACCATCGGGGAATTGGCGTTCTATAACTGCGTCAACCTCGAAAGCGTGACATTCACTGCAGGAAGTAATCTGACGAGCATCGGAAACCGCGCGTTCGAATTATGCGTCACTCTCCGAAGCATAGAGATCCCGGAAAGCGTGACGAGCATCGGGGCCAGTGCGTTCAAATCCTGCGAAGGCCTCCTGAGCATAGAGATCCCGGCAAGCGTCAGGAGCATCGGGGATGAGGCGTTCCTGAACTGCACCTACCTCGAAAGCGTGACATTCACTGCAGGAAGTAATCTGACGAGCATCGGGGACTATGCGTTCGATGGCTGCGAGAGTGATATCTGGTATCATGGTACGGAATCGCAGTGGAGCAACATACCAAAAGGGACCAATTGGGCCGGTAGCAACCTGACGGTCCATTGTGAGTTGAGTATCACCGTCGAGCCCTCTGGGAGTGGCACAGTCAGCGCCTCCTTTGGCCAGGACGTGCCCACCCCCGCAGCCGGAAAGTACTGGTCGAACACGGACGTCACCTTGACAGCCACAGCCAACAGCAACTACGCCTTCGTCAACTGGACGGAGAACGTGAATGGTTCGGTCACCACCGTCAGTACAGATGCAAGCTACTCCTTCACCGCCACCACCGACCGCGATCTCGTCGCGAACTTCGCCATAGGAGGCACCTGCGGCGATCACCTGACCTGGACATTGGATGGTAACGGCACCCTGACCATCTCCGGCACCGGCGCGATGTATGATAGTGTACTATGGAATGGTCAAAAAGAGAATATCAAGAAAGTCGTCATCAATAACGGCGTGACGACCATCGGGGACTTGGCGTTCTTTCAATGCGTTAACCTCGGGAGCGTAGAGATCCCGTCGAGCGTGACGACCATCAGGAGCAAAGCGTTCGAGAACTGTACCAACCTCACAAGCGTGACATTCGCTGATGGAAGCCAACTGGAGCGCATCGGAGACTATGCGTTCTCTGGCAGCGGCCTCGGGAGCATACAGATCCCGTCAAGCGTGACGAGCATCGGGGCCAGTGCGTTCCTTTCCTGCAGCAACCTCGAGAGCGTGACATTCGCTGAAGGAAGCGCACTGACGAGCATGGGCGTATCTGCGTTCCAGCTCTGCAAAAAGCTCACGAGCGTGACGATCCCGTTGGGCGTGACGAGCATCGAGAACTATGCGTTCGACACCTGCACCGGGCTCACGGACGTGACGATCCCGTCGAGCGTGACGAGCATCGGGAACTATGCGTTCAATGCCTGTAGCAGGCTCGGGAGCATAAAGATTCCGGCGGGCGTAAAGAGCATCGGGGTCGATGCGTTCCGAGACTGCGAAAGCCTCGAAAGCGTGACGATCCCGTCGAGTGTGACGAGCATCGGGAACTATGCGTTCAATGCCTGCAAAAAGCTCACGAACGTGACGATCGAACGCAGCGACACCGCCACGGTGCTCGCTATAGGTTCCAACGCATTTCTTTGCGGGACAGATTCGGCGACGCTCAGTTGGACCGGCATTTTGCCTGAGGACCGGTGTGTTGTGTTTACAGTTTCCCCGGATACCGCCGGCTACAGCATCAGCGGAACGACGCTGAGCTGGAATGCGAATCCCAACAGCACCGCAGAGGCCACCCTGAGGGCGACGTTCGTGCAACTCCCCTCTGCCAAACTGGAAGTGACAAAGGAGTTCAACGACTGGTCGAAAGCGGATTCCTTCACCTTCAACCTGGCGGCAGTGACGGAGAACGCGCCGATGCCGGCGAACACCACGGCGACGGCGACAAAAGGCGCCCCCACGGCAGTCTTCGGCGTGGTCACGTATGACACCGCGGGAACCTATGAGTACGCGATCACCGAGGTGAACGACGACATCCCCGGCGTGACCTATGACAAGGCGCTTCATTCGGTGGTCGTCACGGTTTCAAAAGATGGAAACAACAAGCTGTCGGCAGATGTGAAGTACGACGGAGCGAACAGCCTGATAATCACGAACACCTATGCAACCACGACGGCGACGCTTCAGGTGACAAAGGAGTTCAACGACTGGGGAAAAGCGGATTCCTTCACCTTCGAGCTGGCGCCGGTGGATAACGCGCCGATGCCTGCGAACAGCACCACGGTGCCGGTGACGACGACCGCGACAAAAGACCTACCCATTGCGAGCTTCGGCGAAATCACGTATGACAAGGCCGGGACCTACAAGTACACGATCACTGAGAGGAATGGTGGCGCGGACGGCGTGACCTATGACAAGGCAGCTCATAATGTGGTTGTCACGGTCACGAAAGCAGAGGATGCGACAAACGCGCTGTCGGCCACAGTGGCGTACGACGGACAGGACAGTCTGACGGTCACGAACACCTTTACGCCCGCGACGGCGACGCTTGAGGTGACAAAGAGCCTCAACTCCTGGCGGGCCGGTGACAGCTTCACCTTCACGCTGGCGCCAGTGAATGGCGCGCCGATGCCGCCGAGCACCACAGCGACGGCGACAGAACAAAATAAAAAGGCTACCTTCGACGAGATCACGTATGAAACTGCAGGTAGCTATGAGTACACGATCACCGAAGTGAATGGCGGCGTTGCCGGCGTGACCTATGACACGACGCCTCATAATGTGGTCGTCACGGTTTCAAAAGATGGAAACAACAAGCTGTCGGCAGATGTGAAGTACGACCGAGCGGACAGCCTGGAAGTCACGAACACGAGGCAGTTCTATGGCGTCGTGATCGATACTTCCATGACCGGCGGCACAGTCATCGTGACACCTGCTTCCGCGGCGGCGGGGGACACCGTCACCCTGACGGTCACGCCGGATAAGGGTTCCGAGCTTACGTCTCTGACCGTCACGGCCACCGGGAAGGCCGTCAATGTGGATCCGGATCAGAATGATCCAAACCTGTACAGTTTTGTGATGCCTGCGACGGGTGTCGCGGTAACCGCGACCTTCAAAGAGATCCTTTACACGGTAGTCGAGGGCGCTGATTCCTCCTGGCTGAAGGGCAGCAATGGCGACCTGTCCATCAAGGTAAAGCGCGACCCGAAGGACGAGACCTGCTTCCAGCACTTCCGAAACGGCGGCAGCGTGGCAATCGACGGCGCCGTTCTTTCCGAGGACACCTCCGCGCTGATTCAGAAGGACTACAAGGCCGAAGAGGGCAGCACCGTAATCACGCTGCATGCGAAGATGCTGAACAGGCTCTCCGCGGGGAAGCACACGGTCACGATCACCTTTGACGACGGCTCGGCCAGCACCGGTCTGACGATTCTCGTGCCTCCCGGTGGCTATTCGCCCACAACCGGAGACAGCTCCCGCATCGGCGTCTGGGCCGCGGTGATGGTCCTCGCGGGCCTCGGCTTCGTCGGCGCGGACTACGCCCGCCGGAAATTCCGCAGACCCCGCTACGTCGGGAAGCACTGATGTGTCAAGGGGACGGTTAATGCGTGCAGGAGCACAGGGGACGGTTCTCTGTGTGTACGAAGACATGGGCGAAGACAAGGGGACGTAGCTTTTTGCCTGCCCCGTGCAATAGCAAAGTTCCTCCCAACCCCCCAATTTCTCATTTCTCATTTCACATTCCACATTGCCTCCGGCCCGTACAGCCTCACCCGCTGCCCGGGCCTCGCTTCCTTCTCTTGCCCCCGCTCCCGATTCATGTTACAATTCCCAATAACAATCACCTTCGGAGGCCACCACATGTGGAACAAGGAAAACTTCACAGCCGTTTTTATGTCACAGCCGTTTTTATTGCGTAGTTTGACATTGTTTGATATAATGTAATGGACTGAAAAACTGAGAAAGGGGAGATATGTTTATGATGTACGGCTATATGAAACTGCCGGATGAAACCGGAATTGCCCATTCTGAGATGAAAGCAGACGGCTCGGTCAAGGTGTATATTGAAAAACCGATCGAAGGCGGCTTTCAGCATGCCACCTGTTATCTTCCTTCATACCGTTGGGAAGAGATTAAAGGCTTCACAGATCAGGAAGTTCAAAAACTGGAGAGGCTGCTCCAAAACAATGCACATCTGATCCTGCAGTTTGCCCGGGAAGGCGGATTTGAAAATGCCTCAAGTTTTTAAGGTAGGCTCATATATATTCTATTTCTGGCTGGACGAAGGAAAGCCGCTTGAACCGGTGCATGTCCATGTTGCAGAAGGTGCGCCTCGTGAAAACGCCACCAAAATATGGATAAGCAAGTCTGGAAGAGCTCTTGTTGCCAATAACAATTCCAGAATTTCAGAAAAGGACTTGAGAAAGCTGGTGCGTCTTGCAGAAGCTAATGCGGAGCTTATTAAAGAAGCTTGGGTTAAATACTTTGATGAAATCTATTACTATTGCTAATTGAGTGCGTCCCGAGTCACAGTTCTCTTGACACACTTTCCGCCCCGCCCCCAATTTCGCATTTCACATTTCACATTGAACATTGCCTCCGGCCCGAACAGCCTCACCCGCTGCCCGGGCCGCTGCTTCTTCCGAGTAGATTTCAGCGCAAAAGCATCTTTACGCTCAGTCCTGAAGAGGATCCGGATTATGGCACGGGAAGAGAGTATGTTGTCTGCGCCAGTGGGGAAGAAGGTGAGTATGAAGAAGCTGAGGCTGCCTTTGATGAACATCACACGGATCCGTTCGCGATCTCCGACGTAGTGGAAAGAGCGGAGGCGGAGCGGATTGTGATGGAGTATATGCAGGAAAACTGAGATACCATAGAGAAAAATCGCGGCATCAGGTCATAAAACCTGGTGCCGCTTTTGGTATTTGAGGTTTATTTTCTGCTAGGAAGAAAGATGCTGGGTAGATTTTTGGACACATTAGGCTGTAGAATGTGTCCATATTAGCTCAAAAACGAAGTGCATCGATCAGCTGTGAATCGTTTTTCAGTAGAATACTCCGATATAGTCCTGAGTCATCATTTTGAAACAGACTGAAATGATATCTGGCGTCAGATTCTTTTTGATAGAAATAGACTTCATCAGGCTTGAAGTCTGACCTTATGAACGTTAACGTATACATGGTTCTTCCCCCATACAATATGTCTTAAGCATATTATATCAGATCAAGTTAAAAATGTAAATAATTAAGATACGAAATTGCACTTGTATCTTTAAAAGATATGTGGTATCCTGTCGCCAGATTTAGTATGAGGTGACCGTGATGACCGGATCAGGCAATCAGATACGTTTCTTTCGAAAGCAAAGGGGACTGACGCAGAGCCAGCTGGCAGAAGCAATAGGAGAGACAAGGCAGACTGTTTATAAGTATGAAACAGGGATCGTAAGGTCCGTTCCGGCTCACAAGCTGGAAAAAATCGCGTCTGTTCTTGCATGTACACCAGCTGAACTGGCCGGCTGGGCTGTGCAGCCCCACTTGACAAATCATGAACAGTACTCACCATATCTGACGGAAGAGGAGACCAGACTTCTGCAAGCTTGGCATAAGGCGACGGATAAGGAGCGGCGTATCATATCCATGATACTGAGAGAATATGGTATGCCGGAACCAGATACCATGCCGAAGTCATGAATAATCATGAAATATTACCCTGATATTGTGTGTAATATCGCCCGTTCTGGTTGATATCCAACAAAAGATTTGTTATAATGGGGAAAAATCTGGTATTTAATTTTGCCCCTCATGGAGGTTTACATCATGGCGAAACAAATTCATATCAGACTGGATGATTCGGTTTTTGAAGCGCTGACCGAATATGCTTCCGGCAGTAATACCCAGGTTCAGGATGCTGTGAATTCAGCTATTATGCAGTTCCTGACCTCTAAACACAGGGAGGAAGTCTCTGAGGATTCCGGGTTTACTTTTATAGATCTGTTTGCCGGTATAGGCGGAATGCGAATTGCCTTTGAAGAGGCCGGGGGCCATTGTGTCTACTCGAATGAGTGGAATAAGTACAGCCAACAGACGTATTTTGCGAATTTTGGTGAACAGCCGGATGGAGATATTACGAAAGTTGAGGCTGGAACAATCCCGGATCATGATATACTGGTGGCAGGATTTCCGTGTCAGCCGTTCTCCATTGCCGGAGTATCAAAGAAGCAGAGCCTTGGGCGCGCAACAGGATTTGAGGACAAGACACAGGGCACGCTGTTTTTTGATGTGTGCAGAATTCTGAAGGCAAAGAGACCGAAAGCCTTTTTGCTTGAGAATGTGAAAAACCTGAAAAGCCATGACAAAGGCAGAACGTTTCGGGTGATCATGGAGGCCCTGGATGAACTGAATTATGAAGTATTTCATGCCATAATTGACGGACAGAACTTTGTCCCGCAGCACAGAGAGCGTATACTCATTGTCGGCTTTGACCGTGAGAGGTACGGTACAGACATGGATTTTCGGTTTGATATTACTCCCAGAAATCCGAAACCTCTTATGAAGGACATTCTGGAAGACAATGTAAGCGATACCTACACTCTTTCAGATAAGCTGTGGTCCTATCTCCAGAACTATGCAGCCAGGCATCGAGCTGCGGGCAATGGGTTCGGGTATGGGATCGCGGATCCGGAAGGGGTCTCCAGAACGCTGAGTGCAAGATATTATAAGGACGGTTCGGAAATCCTGATTGCACAGGAAGGCAGGAATCCGAGAAGACTCACACCCCGTGAGTGTGCCAGACTTCAGGGTTTTCCTGAATCATTCAAAATCCCGGTCTCAGATACGCAGGCTTATAAGCAGTTCGGTAATTCCGTTGTTGTTCCGCTCATGGCGAATGTTGCGAAATTGATAGCGGCGGAAATTGTCAGACTGGAAACCGCTCCCGTGATCCCGCAGGAAGATGACCAGACAGAGGAAAAGAAAAAAGAATCGCCTGTTGCACAGATGGTTGCAGGCAGCAGAAGGAAGGAGCAGATGACGCTGTGGTAACAGAACTCGTTTATACGGCAGTAAGCTCTGTGATCAGGAGCCGCGCTGCCTATTGCAAGTTCCTTTCAGCGAATGACAGTGGTGAAACTGGCGGTCATCAGTCGGGCATCCTTATATCAGTTTCTGCGAGAGCGATGCTTTTTACAGAAGAGGAAGTGCGGGAGAATCATATTCTGAAGAAGTCCGGTACCATCAGATGGCAGAATGATTATTCCACAACATGCACCTTTACATGGTATGAGAGTAAGAAAGAGCTGCGTATCACAGGCTTTGGAAGAGGAAGATCTCCATTGAACCCGGAGCTCACAGGCGCGCTCTTTGTGCTGGTGAAAGAATCCGATGAAGAGTATCAGGGATTCCTGTTCAATACGGATGAAGATATCCTTGAGTTTCTTGATACATTTGGCCTGACACCTGCGGAGACGAACAGACCGATCACACTTGACCAGATTGCACCGGAAGTCAGGGAAGAGCAGGCAATTGCGGACTTTATCAGAAGCCTCACCGTGGATTTTCCGAGTTCTGCAGATATGTCTGAGGCAGCAAGACGGATTCAGCATCAGATCTATAACAATCGCAGACTGATACTGACGGATCCAGATACGAGTCTGCTGAGATGGACGGAGGAAGAGTACAGGCTGTTCCGTGCCCTTGAACATGCACGCTATGGGGCAATGGTGACCAGGGGCTTCCCGTCGGTGGATGATTTTGTTGCTGTGGCGAATCAGGTGCTGAACAGACGTAAAAGCAGAGCTGGTAAGAGCCTGGAGCATCATCTGTCCGCAATCTTTGACGAGAACAGCATACGATATACAGCTCAGGCTGTCACGGAGGGTAATAAGAAGCCTGATTTCCTCTTCCCGTCAGAAGAAGCCTATCACGATATGACTTTTTCAATTGAAAAACTCTGCGTTCTGGCTGCAAAGACCACTTGCAAGGACAGATGGCGTCAGGTCCTGACAGAAGCCAACCGGCTTCGCGATCAGAATAAATATCTTTGTACCATGCAGCAGGGAATCTCAGCGGCTCAGATGGATGAAATGCAGGAAGAAAGGGTCATTCTTGTCGTTCCGAGACCGTATATCAGAGCTTATCCGAGAGACCGGCAGGATCGGATCTGGACAGTTACGAAGTTTGTCAGCTATATTAAAGAGATTGAGGATATAAATGTCTGATATCAAGTCGCCGGAAGCCAGGAGCCGCAATATGTCACATATTCGAAGCACCGATACGAAACCGGAGATATGGCTGAGGAAACAGCTTTTTCATTATGGTTACCGGTACAGAAAAAATGTGACCGTTCTTCCCGGACATCCGGATCTCTGGCTTGCCAGATACCATACAGCCGTATTTGTCAATGGCTGTTTCTGGCACCGGCATGCCGGGTGTAAATATGCATATATCCCCAAAAGCCGTGTGGAATTCTGGACAGAGAAGTTCAGGAAGAATGTCGAAAGAGATGCAAAGATTGACAGACAGCTGGAATCTCTTGGCATCAGGAGGCTGATTGTGTGGGAATGCACGGTTAACAGGGCGCAGAAGCATACGGAGGATGCTGAAGATCTGATTCAGAAGATTCAGTCATTTCTGGGATCTGAAGAGAGCAGACTGGAACTTTAATATGAGAGAACAGAAGTACAGAATTTGCAGTCTTTTTGCAGGCGCCGGGGGCATTGATATTGCCTTTGAGCAGGCGGGCTGCACTACGGTCTGGGCGAATGAAAATGATCGTGATGCATGCCTTACGTATCATCTGAATTTTCCTGACGTATTGCTCGACAGGCGGGATATACGTAAAGTACCGGCCAGTGAGATACCGGAGTTCGATATCCTTGCTGGTGGTTTCCCCTGCCAGCCGTTTTCAGCTGCAGGCAGAGAAGAAGGATTTCAGGATAAGCGGGGCAATCTCTTCTTTGAGATATGCAGAATAATGGATTCTGGGAAGCCGCAGGCGTTTTTTCTGGAAAATGTGGCAAATCTTGAGACCCATGATCATGGGAACACTTTCAATATAATCAGGGATCAGCTGGCTTCCCGGGGGTATTATTTACGATATCTGGTGGCTGATGCTCAGGACTACGGGTTTCCACAGAGGCGAAACAGAATTTATATCGTCGGATTTAAAAGCAGTGAGGTTGCGGAACGCTTTGCTTTTCCGGAGAAATCGCGTCCGGGCAAAAAAATTTTCGATATTATAGACAGAAGCAGGAAGGCACCCGAGTGGTGCTATCTGATACCCGGGACAGTACAGTATGAGAAGATGGCTCAGGCAATCAGAGATGACAATGAAATGTATCGGTTCTCAGACGGAAGATTTGCTGCGAGCGGAGGAATTCTTTCAAGCAGGAATGGCATAGCTTTTACATTGCTTGCGGGTATGGGGAACTGGCATGACCGTGAACCCGTCATACGGGACCGATGGGGCATCAGAAAACTGACGCCTTATGAATGCTTTATGCTTCAGGGGTTTCCGGACGGATTTTCTCTTGAGGGAATACCTGTGAAAAGCGCTTACCGACAGGCGGGAAATACTGTTTGTGTTCCTGTGGTCAGACAGTTTGCCGAGAAGGTCGTTGCGGCTTTGATGGAGGGTTCTGAGCCGACGACTGAGGAAAAACTTCTGCTGGTGGGAACGGTCAGAAACAGACAGCAGCTTGAAGCGGCTCTGTCAGGTAAATTCTATCATTTTCCGGCACGATATATACCGGAGAATTTGGAAAGAGTTTCAGAAGTAGCCCTTTACCTGCCATCACGGCTGAGTGGAGAACAGTCCGGGATCAGGTATACCGGAAGAATTTCCGGGAAAAGAATTCTGCCACGTAAAGAGATTTCTGAGCTGCCGAAAAACTCTGAAGAGAAGTATTGTCGTATAGAAGTAAATGAATGGATAGAATGTAAAAAGCCCTCTCCTGTAAAAATGACCGGACCTGTAATTTGTGAGCGGATATGAAACTGAAATCCGTCAAATTCTGTGTGCCACTGGGCTGCTTCTCCTGACACCGACACATTTTGCCGCTTATGACGCACAGGGGACGGTTCTCTGTGTTAGCCCCTCAAAACCAAATCAGGCTGAATCACTTTTACCGGTGATCCAGCCTGATTGTCTCATGAGGAAACACTTGACATATTGAGATATATCTCATATAATGCGATTGACCAAATCATTTATGGAGAATTCATCATGTTCCATATTGAGTTTTACGAAACAGAAGACGGAAAGCAGCCGGTCTCTGACTTTCTGGATTCTCTGGACGCTAAAATGGCGGCGAAAATGATTTCGCTGATGGAGATCTTGGAAGAAAAAGGGACGGAATTGCGCCTTCCTTAGAAAGGCAGGGAATGATCATGACTCTGAAAGAGTATAAGAGCAAGAGAATGCAGGATCCCGAATTTGCAAAGGAATATGCGGCGCTTCAGCCGGAGATGAATGTAGTACGTGCGATGATTGACGCAAGAATCTCTCAGAAGCTGACCCAGAAGGAACTGGCCGAGAGAACCGGCATTGCTCAGACCGAAATCAGCCGACTGGAGAATGGTACGCGTAACCCCAGTATCAGGCTGCTTCAGAGACTGGCTGATGGAATGGGCATGGAGCTGAATATCAGTTTTGTCCCCAAAAACGATGCCCCAACCCACAGGGGTGTGACAGGGGCGTGACAGGGGTAATGCGTGCTGCGCAGACGCACAGGGGACGGTTCTCTGTGTTAGCCCCTTCAAAACGAAACCAGGCTGAATCACTTTTACCGATGATCCAGCCTGCAACAGCAAACTAATGTCATTGACTATGACGCCACTTCTTAATAATGCGGGGGTGAAGAAATGATGAATTATCACGGCTATATTGGCCACGTGGAGTATGATGATGAACAGCATATTTTTACAGGTTCGGTCATCAATACAAGAGATGTGATTACGTTTCAGGGGGAGACCGTGCAGGAACTCGAAAAGGCATTTCGGGATTCCGTTGATGACTACCTGGCATGGTGCAGAGAGGACGGCGTTGAACCGGAAAAGCCCTACTCAGGAAGATTCAATGTACGTGTTGATCCTGCGGTTCATCAGCGAGCTGCGATTGCGGCGAAAAAACAGGGGATATCTCTCAATCGACTGGTAGAACAATCAATAGAATATGAATTGGCGCGGCACCAGGCATAATTGACGCAGAGAAAAGCATTTCTCAAGAAAATTCGAGCCGGCAGTTTGCAGCTTGCGCCTCAACACATGAGAACAGGAAAAACGACAGCTGCTTCTGTGAGCAAGCTGTCGTTTTTCCTGTGCGGCGGACTTATTCCTGTGCGGCGAAGACCCGGAGGAAGTTTTGGTAGGTGATCTTATCAATTTCGTCGTCGGTGAAATGGGTTTCCAGGGCTCGGAGAATCTGCGGGAACCCGGCATAGTCGCGGAATTCCAGCGCGCTTTCGATGCCGTCGAAATCAGAACCGAAGGCGAGACTCTCAATCCCGGCCCGGTCGCGGAGATACAGAAGGTGGCGGACGATGTCCTCGACGGCGGTCGTCCCGCCGCGGTCGCCGAGAAACTCGTCATAGAAATTCACGCCGACGACTCCGCCGGCATCCGCCAGGGTGCGGAGCTGCGCGTCTGTCAGGTTCCGGGAATGATCTTTCAGCGCACGGCAGCAGCTGTGGCTGGCGATGAAGGGCTTTTTGCTGTGGGCGGCGACATCATAAAAGCCGGCTTCGGAGAGGTGGGAGACGTCGATGATGATGCCGAGCTCGTTCATCTTCTCCAACACGTCAAAGCCGAAGGGCTTCAGACCGCGGCGCGTATGCTCCGCGGGATCGGAACTGTTCGGGAAGCCGATGCAGTTTTCATAGTTCCATGTCAGCGCAATCATGCGCACGCCGTCGGCGTAGACCGTGTCCAGGCGGTCGAGCTTTCCGTCCAGCTCCACCCCGTCTTCAATGGTGAGGATGGACGAGAGGAAGCCGCTGCGGGCATTTTCCAGAACCTGGGCGGCGGAGAGCGCGGGGCGCAGGACATCCGCGCTGTCGGCGAGAAGCCCTCTGTAGCAGTGCAGAAGCTCCTGATAGAGCTCCCAGGGCTCCGTCTCCCGGCCGAGATAGTTGACCGCCGCGTCATGCGTGGGGATGAAGAGGGCAAAGCACTGCGCCAGGCCGCCGCCCTCCCGCAGCTTTTCCAGATTGATGTGTCCCTCCCAGGTGCGGAGGGTTTTCCTGTTTTTGTAACAGAACAGAACCGTGTCGCAGTGCAGGTCGATGATGTTCATGAAACGATCCCTTTCCCGTGTCAGCCGAGGAGCTCCGAAAGTGCGTTCAGGGCTGAGATGGAGACGGCGTTGACCGTCATGTGGAAGAAGATGCTGCCCCAGATGCTGTTGCAGCGCTCATAGCAGCGGCAGAGCAGCCAGGAGACCGGCAGATACTGCAGCAGATAGACCCAGTAGACCGGGTCCTGCAGGGCATAGCCCCAGACATGATAGAGCGAGAAGAGCAGCATGCTGGCTCCGTAGGCCAGAGGCCGGCCGTAGCGGTACAGGCCGCCGAAGACGGCGCCGCGGAAAACCGGCTCCTCGACCAGGGGCGCGAGGAAGATCGCAAGCGCCGCGGTCTTGCCGTATTCGACCCCGGCCATCTCCATGACGGCAGCGTTGTTGGGGTTGGCGCTCTCCGAGGGGAGAACGAGGAGAAGGATGCTGTTGAGGATCAGGTTGAAGCCGATCATCATGCCGTAGGAGATCAGAACCTGAAGCAGGCAGTAGCGGAAATGATCGCAGAGAGGATCAAAATCCCTCCGCAGAAAGCGGCCGGCAAAAAGCAGCATGTACAGCGCCCCGGCGACATAGACGATCAGGTTGATCTGAAGCTCGGAGATGCCGGACGCGGCCGGAAGAGAAAAGAGCAGCAGCGGGAGCAGCCAGACATGGAGCGGGAGATAGAGCAGAACGGCGATGAGCTCGCCTTTCGTCATGCGGCTTGTGAAGGTCGCGGGGTCAAAGGCCTGCCGGTTCATTGCATCGCCTTTCGCTGCAGGGTATAGAGCAGGTTCAGCGCCTCGAGGGGCGTGAGGGTGTTGAGATCGGTTTTGCGCAGGGTCTCACGGATTTCGTCGGCCTGCAGATCCGCAAAGCTGATCTGGCTGAGGGAGTCTGCCGACGCGGCATGGACATGCTCCTCCGGGAGCGCGGCGATCCCCCGGTTCTCGATCAGTTCGTCCAAGCAGTGCTTGGCACGGTCGATGACCGAGTCGGGGACGCCGGCGAGCTTTGCGACCTCGATGCCGTAGCTGTCGTCGGCGGCGCCGGGGACGATCTTGCGCAGGAAGATGAGCTTGCCGTTCTGTTTCTTGGCGGTGATGTTGTAGTTGCGGATGCCGTCGAGCTCGCCTTCCAGCGCGGAAAGCTCATGATAATGCGTGGCGAACATGGTGCGCGCGCCGAGACGGCGCTTGTCGGCGCAGTATTCCAGAATCGCCCGTGCAATGGCCATGCCGTCGTAGGTGGAGGTGCCGCGGCCGATCTCGTCGAGAATCAGAAGGGAGGAGGCGGTGGCGTTGCGGAGGATGTTCGCCACTTCGCTCATCTCCACCATGAAGGTGGAGCGGCCGGAGGCCAGGTCGTCCGAGGCCCCGATGCGGGTGAAGACCCGGTCCGTCACGCCGATGACGGCGGACTGGGCGGGAACAAAAGAGCCGATCTGCGCCATGAGCACGATCAGGGCCGCCTGGCGCATGTAGGTGGACTTACCGGCCATGTTCGGCCCGGTCACAATGGCGAGCCGGTCGGAGCCGGTGTTGAGGTAGGTGTCGTTCGGGACAAAGCGGACATCCTTCAGGGTCTGCTCGACCACGGGGTGGCGGCCCTCACGGATGGAGAGTTCCCGGGAGGCGTCGACCTCGGGCATGGTATAGCGGTTGCGCACGGCGACCTCGGCCAGCGAGCAGAAGCAGTCCAGCGCGGCGACATGTTCGGCGGTCTTCTGAATCCGGCCGACCTTCGCGGCGACGCTGTCGCGCACCTGACAGAAGAAGTCATACTCCAGGGACTGGATCCGGTCCCGCGCGGTGAGGAGGCTGTTTTCCAGCTCCTTCAGCTCGGGCGTGAAGTAGCGCTCGTTTGAGACCAGGGTCTGCTTGCGGATATAATGCTCGGGGACATTCTCAAGCCCGGCGGACTTCGGTACGTCGATGTAGTAGCCGAAGACCCGGTTGTAGCCGATCTTGAGCTTTTTGATGCCGGTGGCCTGACGCTCCTGCTCCTCCAGGGCGGCGATGCGCTCGGCCCCGTGGTCACGCAGCTGCCTCAGCTCGTCCAGCTCCTGAGAGAAGCCTTCGCGGATGATGCCGCCTTCGCGGACGGAGAAGGGCGGCTCGTCGCAGATGGCGCGGTCGATCTCCTCGCGGACATCGCCCAGCAGGTCCATCCCCGCGATCTCGCGCAGCTCCGCGCTCTTCATGTCTTTCAGGAGCTCCTGCAGACGGGGCAGAACGGCGACGCAGTTGGAGAGCATGCGCAGGTCCCGCCCGCCGGCGCTGCCGTAGACGGTGCGGCTGACCAGGCGCTGCATGTCGCTGATGTCCTTCAGGGCGCGCATGAGCTCGCCCCGGCAGACGGTGGCTTTCGTAAGCTCGTCCACGGCGTTGAGCCTGCGGCGGATGGCCGCCACGGAGAGCAGGGGACGCTCCACCCAGGCGCGGAGCATGCGGCTGCCCATGGCGGTGCCGGTCTTGTCCAGCACCCAGAGGAGGCTGCCCTTTTTCTCGCCGCTGCTCAGGGACTCGGTGAGCTCCAGGCTGCGGCGGGCGGTGTAGTCCAGCTCCATATACCGGCCGCCGAAGAACACATCCAGGCGGCTCAGGTGCGAGAGGTCAAACTTCTGTGTCTCCTGCAGGTACTGCAGCAGGGCACCGCAGGCGCAGACGGCGGCGGTGCCGTCCTGGAGCCCGGCCTCGTCCACGTCGGTAAAGCCGAACTGCTCGCAGACGCGGGCGGCGCAGGGCAGATATTCAAAATACCCCGGCTCCTGCTCGGGCATGGCGTCCAGCTGGTCCCTCAGGAAGGAGACAATGGCGCTGTTTTCCGCCGCGCCGGGGGAGAGCACCGCTTCCCTCGGGAGGAAGCGGGCAAGCTCGTTGCGGACATGCTCCTCCCCGTCACGGGGAAAGGCGGCGCAGCAGAACTCACCGGTAGAGAGTTCGCAGAAGGCGATGCCGGCGCTGTCCCCGGAGAGAAAGACGGCGCAGATGTAGTTGCTGCGGTCCTCGGAGAGCATGGAGCTGTCCGTGACGGTGCCGGGGGTGATGATGCGGATGACATCGCGCTGCACCAGGCCCTTGGCCAGGGCCGGGTCTTCCAGCTGCTCGCAGATGGCGACTTTGTAGCCCTTGGAGATGAGCTTGGCAATGTATCCTTCCGCGCTGTGATAGGGGACGCCGCACATGGGCGTGCGCTCTTCGGGATCCTCGACGTTCCGGTCCCGGGTTGTGAGCGCGAGGTCCAGCTCGCGGGAGGCAGTGACGGCGTCGTCGTTGAACATCTCATAGAAGTCGCCGAGACGGAAGAAGAGCAGGCAGTCGCGGTGCTGCTCCTTGATCTCCTGATACTGGCGCTTCATCGGGGTCAGCTCAGCCATCGCACTTCGCTTCCTTTCCGTACAGGGCCCAGGTGTTGCCGTCCGTGATCTCGACGGTAATAAAGCGGCCGATGAGCGACGGATCTCCCTTCAGGTGGACCAGGCGGCCGCCGTTTGTGCGGGCGGAGAGATTGAATTCCTCCCGGCCGGTCAGACCGTCGACCAGGACCCGCTGCCGGGTGCCGATATAAGCCCGGTGCTTTTCGGCGGAGATGCGGTTTGCCGTCTCCGTCAGGGCGTCGAAGTGCACCTGCTTCTGCTCCCGGGTGTAGGGATCGGGCATGGAAGCGGCCGGAGTTCCGACCCGCTTGGAATAAATAAAGGTGAACATCGCATCGTACCGGACCTCTTCACAGAGGGAGAGCGTCTCGGCAAAATCCTCGTCCGTCTCGCCGGGGAAGCCGACGATGATGTCCGTCGTGATAACGAGATCCGGCATCAGGGCACGGGCGCAGGCGACCTCCTCGAGATACTTCTCCCGGGTGTAGCTGCGGTTCATGGCCTTGAGGATGCGGTTCGAACCGGACTGAACCGGCAGGTGGATGTGATGGGCGCACTTTTCACACTCGGCCATGGTCCGGAAGAGCTTTTCGGTGGCGTCCTTCGGATGGCTGGTCATGAAGCGGATCAGGAAATCCCCGGGGATGTCGTTGATCATGCGGATCAGATCGGCAAAGTCTACGTCCAGACCGAGGTCCTTTCCGTAGGAGTTGACGTTCTGGCCGAGAAGCGTGATGTCCTTGTAGCCGGCGGCGACCAGCTCCCTTGCCTCCCGGACGACATCCTCGGGCAGACGGGAACGCTCGCGTCCGCGCACATAGGGAACCACGCAGTAGGTGCAGAAGTTGTTGCAGCCGTACATGATGGAAAGCCAGGCTTTGACGCTGCCGTCGCGCTGACGAGGGATGCCTTCGGCCACGACGCCGAGATTCTGTTCGGTGGCGTAGACCCGCTTGTGCCGATCCATGACCTGCTTCAACAGCTCGGGGAAGCGCCAGAGCTCGTGCGGGCCGAAGACCAGATCCACGATGGGATAGGAATGCTTGATCCGCTCGGTCATGTGCTCCTGCTGCACCATGCAGCCGCAGACCGCGATGATCTGGTTCGGGCGGGCCTTCTTGGTGTGGTTCAGAGCGCCGACATTGCCGAGCACGCGCATCTCGGCATGTTCGCGCACGGCACAGGTGTTGATGACGATGACGTCCGCCTGAAACTCGTCCTGCGTCATGCCGTAACCCATCTCGGCAAGATAGCCGCGGAGCTTCTCGCTGTCGGCTTCGTTCTGCTGGCAGCCGTAGGTATCCACCATGGCGAGGGGACGGGCCCCGTCGGCGGTGACCCGGTCAAAAATCTCGTGACAGATGGAAAGCTGGCGGGAGATCTCCTCCCGGGGAATGCTTGTTCGTTCGTATTTCAAGGGCCTTACTCCGTTCCTGTGTTCCGAATCCGGGACGCTGTCCGTGCGGCTCCGGGGAATCATTTTCAAAGATTCTCTATTTTATCCCGAAAGGGAGAAAAGTGCAAGCGGGAATCCGGGCTTTTCTCAGATTCCGGGGGAGAACGGAAAACAGGGGCGAAAAGGACGGGGATGACCGGATGAACGGCGGATGAAAGACCGGCAAAAAAACATGGACCTTTTCGGGAAAATAGGTTATAATACTTTAATTCTGAAGAAACAGAAATCAGAAGCAGAACTGTGAAGGAGAGAAACCATGCCGCAGATTAACCTCCTGTCTCCGCATGTCGCCGACCTGATCGCGGCCGGCGAGGTGGTCGAGCGCCCCGCGTCGGTCATCAAGGAGCTGATGGAGAATTCCTTTGACGCCGGAGCAAAGCACGTGACGGTAGAGATCAGCGACGGCGGCGCGACCATGATCCGCATCACCGACGACGGCTGCGGAATGGCGCCGGAGGACGCCGGGATTGCCTTTCTGCGGCACGCAACGTCCAAGCTGCACGACGAGCACGGCCTGGAGGCCATCGAGACGATGGGCTTTCGCGGAGAGGCGCTGGCGGCCATTTCCGCCGTGTCGCATATCGAGCTCTATACCCGCAGGCCGGAGGACACGGAAGGAACATATATGACCCTGACGGCAGGCGAGATCGACGTGATGGAGCCCACGGGCTGCCCGTCGGGGACCAGCATCTGCATCCGGGATCTGTTCTACAACACCCCCGCGCGGCTGAAGTTCCTGAAATCCGATCGGAGCGAGGCCTCAGCCTGCGTGCAGGCGGGGCTGCGCTGTGCCCTGGGGAGACCGGAGATCTCGGTGCGATTCCTGCGGGACGGAAAGGAAGAATTCTTCACCCCCGGCGACGGAGAGATGAGTTCCGCCTGCTACGCGCTGCTTGGCAGGGAGATCAGCTCCACGCTGCTGCCGGTGAGCAGCTCGGACGAGGGGCTGGGTCTGAAGGGCTTTATCTCCTCTCCGGCGATGGGCAGAGGAAACCGGGGCGCGCAGTATTTCTATGTAAACGGCCGCTTTATTCGCTCAAGCCTGCTGCAGGCGGCGCTGGAGCAGGCCTATAAGAACACGCTTCTGACTGGCCGGTACCCGGCCTGCGTGGTTTACCTTGAGATCCGCCCCGGCGCCGTGGACGTCAATGTCCATCCGGCAAAGACCGAGGTGAAGTTCTCGGAGGAGCGGCGGGTCTTCAACCTGCTCTATCAGGCGGCCCTGGAGACGCTGCACGGCGAAAACCGCGTCGCGGCGGAGAAGGCGTCGGGAAAAGCGGAGGCAAAAGAGTCCGACCGGCAGGCGGAATCAAGGACCGGGACCGGCGCGCCCGAAGCGGGAGCGCCTGCCTTTGCGGCAGCGCCCGCCGCAGCACGAAGTGCTCTATCAGGCCCGGCCGTACCGGCTGCGGCGGTATCACGGAGAGAAGCAACGCCTCCGGCAGCAACGGAGAAAAACTATGAAACCGTGCCGGCGTCGGCGTGGAAGCAGACGGCGGAACCCGTCGCCTCGGCGGAAGCCGGGGCGCCCCGGATCATCGGTCCTTCCGGACAGCCTGACCCCGTGCAGAGCACAGGGAACACACCGGCGCCCTCCCTGTTCAGAACGGAGCAGCCCGCACGGCAGCAGACGCTCTTCACAGCGGCAGGGAGCGCAGAGCCGACCGAGACACAGGCGGCAGCTCCCCCGCTGACGGAAGAAAAGCCGGCGGCTTCGGGGACGCCTGTCGAAAACTCTGTTCAAGATGTTGATAAGTTCCCGATCCCGGACCACAAGATCGTGGGGGAGGCGCTGAAAACCTATATCATCGTCGAAGTGGAAGACCGCATTATCCTGATCGACAAGCACGCTGCCCACGAGCGGATGAACTTTGACCGGCTGAAGGCGCAGGAGCGCGAAATTCCCGCGCAGCAGCTCCTCGTGCCGATCACCAGGCGTGTCACGGCGGAAGAGCTGGGGCTGCTGGAGGAGTTCGGAGAGCTGTTTGAAGAGTTCGGTTTTGAGATTGAGCCTTTCGGCGAGCATGAGGTCATCCTCCGGGCGGTGCCCGCGGATATCCTGCCGGATGATGCGCTGCCGGCGCTGGAGGAGATTCTGGAGCACCTGAAAGAAGGAGACACCCCGGATCCGCGAAGCGCGCGGGACGAGCTTCTGCACACGGTTGCCTGCAAGGCGGCGATCAAGGCCGGATGGAACACCGGAATGGCGGAACTGGAACGGATTACGGAAGAGGTGCTGAGCGGACGGGTGAAGTACTGCCCCCACGGGAGACCGGTCTCCGCGACGGTGACCCGGAAAGAGCTGGATAAGCTCTTCCTGCGGATCGTATGAAAGAGAAAAAGCTGATTGTAATCGCGGGTCCGACCGCGTCGGGAAAGACCGCGCTGGGCATCGCCCTGGCGGGCCGCGTCAACGGAGAAATCGTCTCGGCGGATTCCATGCAGATCTACCGGGGGATGGACGTGGGTACCGCGAAGGCAACGGCGGAAGAGCAGGCCGCCGTCAGACACCATATGCTCGACCTGATTGAACCGGGGGAGAACTACTCCGTCTCCCGCTATGTGGAGGATGCCGACCGGGTCTGCGAAGAGCTGTTCCGCCGGGGGAAACAGCCCGTCGTGGTGGGCGGCACGGGGCTCTACATCGACGCGCTCCTGGCCGGTCGGCGCTTTGCCGGAAAGCAGAACGAGAGCGCGGAGCTGAGAGAAGAGCTCGGCGCCGAATATGACCGGGTCGGCGGAGAAAAGATGCTTGCCAGACTGCGGGCGATTGACCCGGAACGCGCTGAGAAGCTCGCTCCGGGGGACCGCCGGCGGATCGTCCGGGCGCTGGAGGTGTACGCGCTGACCGGACGCAGCATCAGCGAGCACGACGAGGAGAGCAGGCTTGCGCCGCCCGCCTATGAGGCGGTCTACGCGGTGCTGAACTTCTCGGACCGTGCGAAGCTGTATGAGCGCATTGAAGCGCGGGTGGACCGGATGTGCCGGGACGGGCTGTTTGAAGAAACGGAAGCCCTGCTGAGAAGAGGCGTACCGGATGAGAGCACCTGCATGCAGGCGATCGGGTACCGGCAGGCCGCCATGGCGCTGCGGGGGGAGATCAGACGGGAAGAGGCGGTCTCGCTCATCAAGCAGGCGACCAGACGCTATGCCAAGCGGCAGCTTACCTGGTTTCGCCGCAGGGCGGATGCGCTGTGGCTGGAGGCGGACCGGATGACGACGGAAGAGATGGCCAATCGGGTGCTGGAAGCGTTCGGACGGGAGGAGATCATATGACGGAAGAACAGATTCAAAAAAACGTAGAGCATGTAAAGACAGAGATCGCGAAGGCGGCCAGCGAAGCGGGCAGAGACCCGGCGGAGATCCTCCTGGTGGCGGCCACCAAGATGAACGACGCGGATTCGGTCCGTGCGGCGATCCGGGCGGGCGTGGACGTCTGCGGGGAAAACCGCGTGCAGGAGATGCTGGAAAAGAACGCCCTGGGCGCCTATGAAGGGGCACCGCTGCACTTCATCGGCCATCTGCAGAAGAACAAAGTCCGGCAGGTCGTGGGGCTCTGCACCTTGATCCACTCGGTGGACAGCCTCTCCCTGCTGCGGGAGATCTCCAAAACAGCCGAAAAACGGGGCATTACACAGGACGTACTGCTCGAAGTCAACATCGGCGGCGAGGAATCAAAGTCCGGATTTTCACCGGAAGAGATCGAGCCGGCACTGGAAGAAGCGGCCAAAATGACGGCCGTCCGGGTGCGGGGGCTCATGGCAATCCCTCCGATTTGCGAAAAACCGGAAGAAAACCGCCCATTTTTTCTGAAAATGCAAAAGCTTTTTGTTGACAATTGCGGAAAAAAATACGATAATATATCGATGGATTTTCTTTCGATGGGCATGTCCGGGGATTATGCCGAGGCGGTTCGCTGCGGTGCGAACATGGTACGCGTCGGAACCGGGATTTTCGGCCCGCGGAATTATACATAAAACAAAACGGAGGATCAGCCATGAGCTTCATGGACGAATTGAGAAAGCTGACCCAGCCGTATGAGGACGAGGACGACTTTTACGAGGGCGCAGACCCCTCCGCGCAGCCGCCTGCTCCGACGGAGGCTCAGCTGGAGTTTGAAAACGCGTTTGGCGGGCGGGATACGCCCGAGCCTGCTGAGGAAGAGACCGAAGACGCCGCTCCGGCAACGCAGGAAGGCGGAGGAAAGGGGATTTTCTCCGGCCTGGGAAGAAAAAAGGTTCCGCGGCCGCGGATCGCCGCCCGGGAACGGACCGTGGAGTTCGGCGGAACGGAGCAGCAGGTGATCCTCTTCAATCCCAAGAGCTTTGACGAGGCCGGCGATCTGGTACAGCACCTGAGCCAGGGCCGGAGCATCGTGATGACGCTCGAGGGGGTTCCGACGGATCTGGCAAGACGCCTGCTGGACTTTCTCTCCGGGATTGCCTATGCGCTGCAGGGGAAGATCACCCCGATTTCGGCGAAGACCTATTTTGTCACACCGCAGAATGTTGACGTGCTCGGCGCGGAGGAGTTCGGTTCCTCCGGATCGGGAACGGCTTCAACCTGATATAGCAGCTTCATTTCGTTATTCCGTACATCAATCATTGAAAGGTGGATTTTAAGCATGATTACCGCTCAGGACATCCGTGAAAAGACTTTTGAGAAGTCCAGAATGAATGGCTATGACATGGCCTCTGTGGACGATTTTCTGGAAGAGCTGGCCGAGGACATCGGCGCGGCCCAGAAGGAAAATGCCGTTCTGAAGAGCAAGATGAAGGTCCTCGTGGACAAGATAGAAGAATATCGTGCCAATGAGGAAGCGCTGAACATGGCAATTCTCTCGGCCCAGAAGCTCGCGGTACAGATCGAGAGCGAAGCTCGTCAGCGTGCCGCCGCGATGATTGAAGACGCTGAGCGCCAGGTCAAGGCGAAGGTCGGCTCCATCCAGGAGCAGACTGCCGCAGAGGAACGCCGCCTGAATGATGCGCAGACCGCGACGAAGATCTTCCTGGACAAGGCCAAGGCCCTCTGCAGCGAGCACCTCACCAGACTGGGTGTGATCGGCGGAGAGCTGCAGCTGCCGGAGGAAGAGCCTGAGGCCGCAGAGGTTGAGGAAGAAGAGGAGGTGCCTGTTGTGACCGACGACGTCGACATCGACGAAGCGGTCCGCTCTATTGAGGAGCAGGTCTCCCGTCCCAGCGCTCCGGAACCGGCGCTGGATCTTGACCTTTCCGACTTCGATCTGGCTCCCGCCCCCAAGCGGAAAAACCTGAGCAGCACACAGTCCTTCAACCTGTAAGCTGCTCCTGAAAGCCGAATCATGTCGCGGGGTGGCGCGAAAGCGTACGCCCCGCTTTCGGCTTATTATTTTATACTGATACCAGGAGAATTTTCTATGTCCAAGGATTATAATGCCAGCCTGAACCTGCCGAAAACCGACTTCCCGATGCGTGCCGGCCTCCCCAAGCGTGAGCCGGACATGCTTAAGAAATGGGAAGAGATGGATCTGTACAACCTGCAGCTGAAGAAGAACGAGGGCAAACCGCTTTTCTCGCTCCATGACGGACCTCCGTTCTCCAACGGCAACATCCACATGGGCCATGCGCTGAACAAAGCCCTGAAGGATTTCATCAACCGCAGCTATATGATGCGCGGCCGCTATGTTCCCTACATCCCCGGCTGGGACAACCACGGCATGCCCATCGAAAGCGCCATTATCAAGGAGCAGAAGCTCAACCACAAGGAAATGTCCACCGCGGACTTCCGCAGCGCCTGCCACGACTATGCCGAGAAATATGCCAAAATCCAGATGGCAGGCTTCAAGCGTCTCGGCGTCGTCGGCGACTGGGAGCATCCGTACTACACGATGAACCCCGGCTTCGAGGCCGACGAGGTGCGCGTCTTCGGCAAGATGTACCGCAACGGCCACATCTACAAGGGCTTCAAGCCGGTCTACTGGTGCGCCCATGACGAGACCGCCCTGGCCGAGGCGGAGATCGAGTATCACGACGACCCGGTCACCACGGTCTATGTGAAGTTCCCGATGCATGACGACAAGGGCAAGCTCAGCCATCTGGACAAGTCCAAGCTCTTCTTCATGATCTGGACGACGACCACCTGGACCCTCCCCGGAAACCTGGGCATCACCCTGCACCCGGACTTCAGCTATGCGATCGTCAAGGTTCCCAGCGGCGAGATGTACATCATGGCCGAGGCCCTGGTGGACGAGGTCATGGCCAAGGGCGGCATCACGGAGTATGAGACCGTCGAAACCCACCCCGGCACCTTCTTTGAATACATGCTGGCGGATCATCCCTTCCTGCCCAAGACCTCCCTGCTGATGCTGGCGGACTATGTCACGACGGATTCCGGTACCGGCTGCGTCCACACGGCGCCCGGCTTCGGCGACGTCGACTATCAGACCTGCATGCAGTACGGCACGGAGATGGTCGTCCCGGTGGACGATCAGGGCCGCCACACCGAGTACGCCGGCAAGTACGCCGGGCTGCAGGTGGAAGAGTCCAACCCCATCATCGCCGCCGATATGAAGGAGAGCGGCATGCTCTTCGCCTCGGAGAACATCACCCACAGCTATCCGCACTGCTGGCGCTGCAAGAAGCCCATCATCTTCCGCGCGACTCCGCAGTGGTTCTGCTCGGTGGATTCCTTCAAGGACGAGGCCATCGCCGCCTGCGAGAATGTGCGCTGGCTCCCCGCCTGGGGCAAGGAGCGCATGGGCGCCATGATCCGTGAGCGCAGCGACTGGTGCATTTCCCGCCAGCGCCGCTGGGGCCTGCCGATCCCGGTGTTCTATTGCGACGACTGCGGCAAACCTGTCTGCACCGAAGAGAGCATCGAGTCCGTTGCGAAGATCTTTGAAGAGAACGGCAGCAACGCGTGGTTCGAGCGCGAGGCAAAGGATCTTCTGCCCGACGGCTTTGTCTGCCCGCACTGCGGCGGAAAGCACTTCACCAAAGAGACCAACACCCTGGACGGATGGTTCGACTCGGGCTCGACACACTTCGCCGCGATGCAGCGTGATCAGGGCTTCTGGCCCTCCACGATGTACATCGAAGGCGGCGACCAGTACCGCGGCTGGTTCCAGTCGTCGCTGCTGGTGGCGGTCGGCGCGCTGGGCAAGGGCGCTCCGTATCAGGAATGCCTGACCCACGGCTGGACAGTGGACGGCGAAGGGCGCGAGATGCACAAGTCTCTCGGCAACGGCGTGGATCCGCAGGAGCTGATCGATGAGTTCGGCGCGGATGTGGTCCGCCTGTGGGCGGGCTCCGCCGACTATCACGTCGACGTGCGCTGCTCCAAGGAAATTTTCAAGCAGCTGAGCCAAAACTACCTGAAGTTCCGCAATACGGCCCGCTACTGCCTCGGCAACCTCGACGGCTTCGACCCGGAGAACCCGGTCGCGCCGGAAGAGATGCTTCCGCTGGACCGCTGGGCGATGACGAAGCTCAACGAGCTGATCGACAAGGCCGAAGCGGCGTATCAGGACTATGAGTTCCACACCGTTTCCCACGCGATCAACGACTTCTGCGTGGTCGAGCTCTCCAGCTTCTACTTGGATATCATCAAGGACCGTCTGTACTGCGAGGCGCCGAACAGCCTGAAGCGCCGCAGCGCGCAGACCGCCCTCTTCTATATCCTTGACACCCTGACCAAGATGTTTGCGCCGATCCTGGCCTTCACCTGCGACGAAATCTGGCTGGCCATGCCGCACCGCGCGGAGGACGACACCCGCAACGTGCTGCTGAACCAGATGAACAAGCCCTTCACGGCCTACAGCCTGAATGAAGACGAGATGGCGCGCTGGGACAGCCTGATCCGTGTCCGCAACGACGTCAACGGCGTCATCGAGACCGCCCGCGCCGCCAAGCGCATCGGCAAGCCCCTGGAGGCCGCCGTGCGGCTGCACGCCACGGACGACGACAGCAGGGCGGTTCTGGAGAGCGTCAGCGACATGGGCCTGAAAGAGCTCTTTATCGTGTCCGAATGCCTGATCGCTCCGGACGAGGATCCGGATGCCGCCGCGAGAAACAAAGGCGCCGCCTATCCCGGCCTGGAGATCAGCGTCCGTGAGGCGCCGGGCGTCAAGTGCCCGCGTTGCTGGATGCATTCGGTCGATGCCGATCCGGAGACGGGGCTCTGCCCGCGCTGCGCCGAGGTCCTGAAAACCCTGTAAGACAAAGCCGGGCGGACGGATCCCCGTACGCCCGGGTGAAAGTATATCATCCATTCTGTTGAGATTCCATTTTCACCGCTGCTGATGCGGCAGATAGGAGATCACTATGTTGTATGCGATTATCGGAATGCTGGTCATCATTGCCGACCAGTACATCAAATTCTGGGTTCAGGGCCACATCGCACTGACCTCGACCGGAGAGGAATTCATCCCCGGAATCCTGAGTCTGGTCAATGTGCATAATGACGGCGCCGCGTTCGGCTTCCTGGCGGGAAGCGGAGCGAGAATCCCGTTTATCATCGTGGCGGGCGTCTTTACGGTGGCGGTGATCATTGCCCTGGCGACAAAGCTGATCTCCGGAAAGCTGGCGCGCTGGTCCATTGTCCTGGTGACGGCCGGCGCCCTGTCCAACTGCCTTGACCGCGTGCTGTATGGCTATGTGCAGGACATGTTCAAGACGGAATTCATGAACTTCCCGGTCTTCAACCTCGCGGACGTATTCATCACGCTGTTTGCGATCGTCTTTGCCCTGGCGGTGATCTTCGGCAAGACCAGGCGGGACGACGATGACGACTATGAGTTTGAAGACGATGAGGATGACGAGGAGTATGAAAAGCCGAAGCGTTCCTCCCGCAGGAAGGAGAAGCGCAGCAGACGCCGCGCCTCCCGCTATGAGGACGAGGACGACTACGAAGAAGACGAGGAAGACGACGAGGAGTATGAGAAGCCGTCCCGCGCAGCCCGCAAGTCTCTGAAGTCCAGACGCGCAAAACGCGCCGCGGTCGAGGAGGACGACGAGGACGATTACGAAGAGCCTGCACCGGCTCCCGCCCGCAGGCAGACCGCCGGAACGCAGAAGACCGCAGCCCCGAAGGCCCGGGCCAGTGCAGCGAAAACCGTACAATCGGATGAAGATCCGTTTGCCGGCTGGGACCGCGCCGAGGCGAAGGTTGAGGCGGCAAAGAAAACCGCCGCAGCTGCGGCACCCGCGGCGAGAGCGGCAGCCAGAAGCACTGCCCCCGCCCAGAGCGCACAGGCCAGACCTGCCCAGCGGAGCGCTCAGCCCGCTGCCGCGAAACCGGCCGCTACAAAGCCGGCGGCGAGACCGGCCGCCCAGGCCACCGCGAAGCCTGCGGCAGTTCCCGCAGCGAAACCGGCCGCAAAGCCCGCTCCCAGACCCGCCGCGAAGTCAGCACCGGCCGCGGAGGAAGAGTTCTCGCTGGACGATATCCTGAACGAATTCAGATAAACAGCACAAGAATATGGATGAAGAAATTCTGTCCATCATTGCCGAGGAGAGCGGAGAGCGAATCGACGCTCTCCTCGCTCGTACTGTCACGGGTCTGAGCCGGAGCGCGGCGCAGCGCCTGATCGAAAAAGGCGCGGTCCGGATCGGAGACAGGCCGGTACAGAAGAACACACGCTGTGAAGCGGGGACAGAAATCACCGTAACGCTTCCGGAAACGGAAGAGGTCCCGCTCCTTCCCCAGGAGATCCCGCTGGACATCGTCTATGAAGACGGGGATCTCATCGTGGTCAACAAACCCCGCGGGATGGTGGTTCACCCGGCCCCCGGCCATCCGGACGGAACGCTGGTGAACGCGCTGCTCTGGCACTGCGGAGACAGCCTCTCGGGCATCGGCGGGGAAAAGCGCCCGGGAATCGTCCACCGCATCGACAAGGACACCTCCGGCCTGCTGATCGTGGCAAAGAACGATTTTTCCCATCAGGCTCTGTCCGTACAGCTGGCGGACCGGAGCCTCTCACGGGTCTACGAGGCGGTGGTACGCGGCAGACTGCGGGAGGACAGCGGAACCATCGATCGCCCCATCGGACGGCACCCGACGGACCGCAAACGCATGGCGGTGATCGAGAGAAACAGCCGTCCGGCAGTGACACACTGGGAGGTCCTGGCGCGGTATAACGGCTATACGCGGGTGCGCTGCCGCCTGGAGACCGGGCGGACCCACCAGATCCGTGTCCATATGGCCAGCATCGGCCATCCGCTGCTGGGAGACGGCGTCTACGGCGCACCATGCCCGGAAAAGGGGCTGGAGGGACAGTGCCTGCACGCGCGGGAGCTGAAGTTCATCCACCCGCGCAGCGGCGAGCACGTGCATCTGACGACGGAGCTGCCGGAGTGGTTTACGGAAGTATTGGGGAGACTGGGGCCCGAGACGGCCTGAGCGGAAAGGAGAAAACGCATGTCCACCAAACAGATTTCAAGGATTGTGGTACTTGTCGCGGTGGTGATCTCGCTGGTGACGCTGCTGGTGAAGCTCATTCAGGGCACCGCGGGGCTGGTAGGGAGCCTGTTCAACCTGATTCTGGGGATCGTGGTTGTCATCGCGCTGGTCGCGATTGTAATCTGGATGTTCGCTTACGCGAAGAAGATGCGAAAGAAATAAAGACCAGGACCTCCGGCTCAGCCGGAGGTCCTTTCATTCTCAGTTTTCCCACCAAAGGCATGGATCGTTCATATCCGGGCCTTTACATCTCCGTTATGCAGTTAACAACGCAATACCCTTGCGGGACATATACCTCTGGAAAGAAGCTTGACATAGCGCGGAATGTGTCATATCATAATAACATTAAATGACGAAAGGAAGTGCAGATATGAAAACAATCCGTAAAATTCTTGCATTTTCGCTCATCCTGATGTTGATGACGGGCCTCGGTGTAAACGCATTTGCGGGGGATAATTACGATACCCTGGCAGATTGGGAGATCCGGATCGCTGTTCCGGACGATACGACAGCGGTGCTGAAAGGAAATGAATACTATATCTATGCCCAGCATGAGGGTTCCATCCCGTATGTCATGCTGAGACCCTATCGCTATGACGATGCGGAGGCGTTCCTCAAGGAATTCACCGCTTATATGCAGAGCCAGTATTCGGATCTGAAAATTCTGACAGAACCGACGGAAAAAACGATCGGCGACAAAACCTGTCTGGAGATCGATTATACCTATAAGGTCAGCGGCTACGATGTCAAAGACCGGCGTATTGTTATCCCGCGCAGCGGACGGGTCTACCTGTTTACCTCCAAGGAGATCGAGTCAAACGGAATGACCATGGGAAGCATGCTGGAGGATGTGGTGGCGGACTGTGTGTTCCTCGGCGAAGCGGAGCCTGTGCAGCAGACGGAATCCGGCCTTGCGGATGCGTATCTGTACTGCCAGAGGGATGGAATGCCGAAATACTGGCTGGATTTTACAGGCGGGATTTCGGACAATCCTGTGCTGCACTGCTATTTTCGCTCCGGCGATCCGACTTTCTATGAAAGCTGCTTCATTCTGGATATGTCCACGGCAAAAATTACGGAAAACGGGTTGGAGATCTCCCGCATCTGGGACGAGTACGGCTTTGACCACAGCAACTGGTTCCGGCGGCTCAGTTTTCAGTTCTACACAGACGGCGTTGTGATGACGGCCGTCCGCGACGAAAGCACCCTTGCCGGAGGAGCGGAGGACAACATTCTGACCGGGGATTACGCGATGTACCCGGTGGGCGTGGGCATCAACACCGCGACGGGCAGACCTGCAGTCAGGCCGGAACAGAGCGGACCCTATTCCGAGGAAGAGCTTGGAAGATGGGCGCAGATCTCTTATTTCGTGAACTACGGCTTTTTCCCGCCTGAGGCGGAGGTGACGAAGAACAGCGACGGCAGTTTTACCATCCATCTGTTTGAGATTGTCGATCTGGACGGCCTGACCCACACGGCCACTTCCGCATGGTATGTGGTCAATGCCTATGGAAGCGGCAGAAACGACATCACCGGCGAGCGGATTGAATTGATCGGCTGAGCGGTAACTCTGCCGCGGAGCGCTGACCGATGCGGACTGCTTTCATGGCAGTCAAGCTTTACCTCCTGTGGTGTGATCTCGACCAGGATCTACCGGAGGCAAACATATACCTTCATACTCGTTTTACAGTCGTTTACTGTTTTTTAAGCTGAAAGCAAGCAGTGTCTGACTCGTTCCCGCCTGAAACAAACAGCGCAGACAAGGAAGAAGACCGGCTTGACATAATAGAATGGTGCCCGCGACAGTTTTCGCTGCCGCGGGCGCCGTGCTGTCGACGTCTCTTTATTATCCGAAGAGCCGCATCTGTGCTGTTAGGCTGTGACTAAGGCTGCGGTGTGGGAGGAACGTCCGGCAGAACCTGGACATAAGCGCCTCTTCCCGGCCAGAGAGGACCGTCGAAGGAGATGGCCGTGATGAAGAGGTTATCCTCCGCGACCCGGTTCCCGGCGCAGGCAAAGGCGATGCGGTGATCCAGGCAGGTTTCACCGAAGACGCATTCACCGAATTCGGAAAGATCATCCTCGATGATGAGCCTGCGAAAGTCCTCGTTAAAGGTACTCTGGATAAACCGGTCGAAATTCTTATCCGAGAAAGAATCCAGGAAGATTTCCCGACTGGAGATCGGAAAGCTTTGGCCGTTCACAAAAATCTGTACGGGAAAAGCAATCCGGTCCGCCAGAGCTTCCCAGTCGCCTTCGGTGATGGACTTCTGAACGGCGGCGGCAAAGACGGTCTGGGGAAAGCCGGCCTGGTAATGATGGGAGGGCTCGTCGGCAAAGGGATTCACCAGATCTTCGAGCGAGCTGCTATAGACCGCTTCCTCCCCCGGCTGAAACTCATATGGCACCAGTACACCGTCATCTGCCACATCGAATTCCCCGTTCAGACCGAGAACCGGCGCGTCGTTCCAGGTGATATCCCCGCACTGGGTGAAGCGGAGGGCGGGGCTCGGCACATCGTGAATATCGCAGCCGCCGAAGCGGATGCCGTCGGTCTGGAAGAACATGCCCGCGCCCTGAGAGCATTCATAGATCTCGGTCCGGAGAACGTCAAGGGAGGTGCAGGAGTGGGTCTGGAGACCGAGAATGCCGCAGCCGTAGAGGCGCATGCCGTCGACGGTGATGCCGCTGCAGTTCTGAAGGTCCAGGACTCCGCCGGAGCAGGAGCCCGGTTCCTTCGTATGGCCGGCGGTAAAACCGAGGAGAGAGACATTTTCGCAGTCCCGGAAATTCAGAACATTGGCGTAACGGGGAATGGCCGCGAGGGTGACGGCGGCCGGATCAGAGGAGGCGCTTCGGATGGTGAGGCCGGAAAGATCATGGATCACAAGTTCCGGCCCGTCATAGCTCGCCGCCCAGTAGTAATATTCTCCGCCGATGCTTCCGTAACTGGAGGCGGTGGATAGATCAAAGAGCTCCCCATTCAGCACAATCGTCCGATCCGGTCCGAGGGCGCTTAAGAATTCGTCGACGCTTGTGACCTCCACCGAGGCTCCGGCCGCAAGATCCATGGCCGGATCAGGCTGAAGCGGAGTGACGGCAGAGCTGGGCTCCAGATCCTGCCAGGTCATGGAGGCAAGGGCATCGCTATCCAGAAGATTGCCGGCCGTGTCATTGGCATAGACACCGTTTCCGTAGAGCCAGCCGCTGCGCAGTTCGTTGTTCCGGAAGCTGCAGCCGTCGATCGTGACGCCGTATTCCTCCAGAGCAAAGCCGCAGGTGACGATGGCGTTGTTTTCCACTTCATTGGAGAGGAAAAAGGCATTCTGCGTGTAACTTGAATGCAGCAGATACTGTACGTTGTTGTCGTGAATCCGGTTCCGGCGGATCACGGCGCCGTCAGAGTAGGCAAGGTCAAAGAGATTCATGGCGCCGCCCTGCCCCGCACGGGTGCCGTGATGATGAACATCACAGTCCTCCATCCGGACATTCCGGCAGGAGCGGGCTTCCAGTGCCCCGTAACTGCATTCATAGATATCGGAAGCCGTCACGGTCAGGTTGTTGCAGTCTTTGGCCTGGACGCCGATGGTGCCGCAGCCGTAGAGGCCGCATTCGTTGACAGCAATATCGCTGCAGAGGTCAAAAGACAGAACCCCGCCGGCACAGAAACCGGGCTCGGTGGTGTGGCCCGCCGTGAGCTGCTCCAGTGTGACGCCCCGGCAGGAGGAGAGCTTCAGCACATTGGCGTAGCGGGGAACGGCGGCGATGGTGGTCTGTGTCATGCCGGAACCCCGGATGGTGAGGTTTTCAAGACTCCTGAGCTCCAGCTCGGCCGCTGCACCGCCGTCTTCGGAATAGACGCCGGTCCATTCGTAATAGGGGCTGCCGGATTCTCCGGCATAGTTCGACGCGGAAGAAAGGTCATAGGTGCCGGGAGCCAGTTCAATGACGGTATCGGGGGCAAGGGCGGCGAGAAACTCATCCACCGTGGAAACCCGGACGACATTCCGGGCATCCACAGAGACTTCGGCGTTTCCGGCGGAAGCGGGACCGGCCGCGAGACTGCAGCCGAACAGCACGACCAGGGCGAGCAAAGCGGCAAGGGTTCGGATTCTGCTTTTCTTATAGTGCATGATCTGTTCCAGTCTTTCTTTCAGATTCTTTTTCTCCGTGGAGAAGGTGGTGGCGACTACGCCGGCGGGAAGGGCCGAGCTTGCCGCCATGTTCAGAAGGGTGTTGCCGTATGCCTGCTTCTCAGTGCGGGTCATGGAGCGCAGAAGCATCTCGTCACAGCTGAGCTCGCAGGCGCGGTTAATCTCCCGTCTGGCCATCCAGGAGAGGGGATTGAACCAGTGCAGGGAGAGCACGGCGACGGACACCCACTTGTACAGGGTATCCTTCCGGCGGTAATGCATCAGTTCGTGCCGAAGAATATTCATAAGAAGTTCCTCGTCATAGCTGCGTTCCGGCAGAACGATTCGCGGGTGGATCACACCGCACATCAGAGGCGTTTTCAGCGTGCTGCAGAGGTACAGGGCGGGCTTCCGGCCGGGGAGAGAGCGATAGACCCCGCGGACGAAAGCCCCCGGTATGCGGAGACTGGCGCGGAGGCTCCGGGTGAAGCGCAGATAGGAAAGGACCGTACTCCCGAAACAGAGAACCGTGCCGAATCCCCAGAGGGAGAGCCAGAGCACGGGCGAGTTCCAGCGAAAGCTGTGAAACAAGGCGACGAAGGGGGAAGGAGAAGAGTTTACCACCGGAGAGGGGCTTCCCGATGCGGAGACCGGCAAGGCGGCTGAGGCTTCCGGGGATGCGGGGGAAAGCGTGAACCCAGGCTGTACAGCCGGAGCGCTCTCTTCGAAGGAAACGTGCTGAGAAAAGGCTGCGGCCGAGGAAAGCGTCTCGGTCTCGGCTGCAGGCACGGGGACAAAACCGGGCAGCGGCAGCACAAAGCGCAGCAGCACCAGGAGCCAGGCATAGTAATAGACCGTACTGGGCATCCTTTTCAGCAGCAGATACCGCAGCGCCAGCAGCAGAAGCGTGAGTGTGCTTCCGCTCAGCGTCAGGGTCAGGAGCATGGTCATGGCCTAATCCTCCTCCATCCGGAACATGCCGCGAAGTTCCTCAATATCCTCTCTGGTGAGACCTTCGGAATGGACAAGCGCCGCGACCAGATCCCGGGCACTGCCGTTATACAGGCGGGTAATCAGATCGCCGGTTGCCCAGCTGGCGTATTCTTCCTCGCTGACGAGCGGGGAATAGTAATAGACATTCTGCTTTTCCTGGCGGACGGCGCCCTTTGAGACCAGGCGGGAGACAAGCGTCTTGATGGTGGCAGGTTCCCAGCCTTTCGTCTGCTGAAGGTTTTCCCGAATCTCCGTGATGGACAGGGAAGCTTCCGCGTGCCAAAGGAGTTTCATAACTTCAAGCTCTGAATCAGAGATCTTTCCGGCGAGATCCTTGCGCATAGCAGATTCCTCCTGTAAGCAAAGTTTACAATTGTAGCTCGAGCGATGCCATCATAACACAAGAGACTACAACTGTCAACTGCAAGCTGAAAATAATCTGTCATTTTCTCCCTGAGGCTGCAACGGACGGGAGGACCGCGGGCGGCAGAACTGTCGGATCAGGTATCGCGAATCGTACCATGTCCCGGAAAACTGTGTACTTGGAAACAAGGCAGAACTATGGTATAGTATCTGCACTGTTTCGAAAACGGGAAGAAGTGACCGTAAACCGGAGAATCCGGAGAGCAGGAGAAAGAGAGAAGGCATGACGCAAAAGAAAGCGGCGCCCGCGGCCATCGAAGTCCGGGGCGCAAAGGTACATAATCTGAAGAACGTCGACGTGGACATCCCGCTGGGAAAACTCGTCGCGATCGCGGGCGTCTCGGGCTCGGGCAAGTCCTCCCTGGCGCTGGGGACGCTCTATGCGGAGGGCTCGCGCCGGTATCTGGAAGCGCTGTCCACCTATACTCGCCGACGTATTACCCAGGCAAGCCGGGCGGAAGTGGAAGAGGTACGCTATGTCCCGGCGGCGCTGGCCCTGCACCAGCGTCCGGGAATCCCCGGGGTGCGCAGCACCTTTGGCACGGCCTCGGAGCTTCTGAACAGCCTGCGCCTGATGTTCTCGCGCCTGGGAAGCCATTGCTGCCCCAACGGGCATCCCTGCCCGCCGAATATGGATGTGGCCCTGATGCTTCCGACAAAGTGCCCGGTCTGCGGCGAAGAGTTCTACGGGCCCGGCGCCGAGGCCATGGCCTTCAACTCGGACGGAGCCTGCCCCACCTGCGGCGGGACCGGGATCGTGCGAACGGTGGACGAGAGCAGCCTGGTGCCGGACGAGTCCCTGACCATCGACGAAGGTGCCGTCGCTCCGTGGCAGAGCCTGATGTGGTCCCTGATGAAGGACATCGCCCGGGACATGGGCGTGCGGACGGACGTCCCCTTCCGGGATCTCACGCCGGAGGAGAAGGAGATTGTCCTCCACGGCCCGGCCGAGAAGCGGCATCTCTTCTATGTCAACGAGAAGAGCAACATTGCGACCGAGATGGACTTCACCTATTACAGCGCGAAATATACCGTGGAAAACGCCCTCTCCAAGGTCAAGGACGAGAAGGGCATGAAGCGCGTGGAGAAGTTTCTCCATGAGGCGGCCTGCCCCGACTGCGGCGGAACCAGACTCAGCAAGAAGGTGCGCTCGTCCACCCTGGCCGGCATCAATCTGGCGGAAGCCACGGCCATGACGCTGGACGCCCTGATCCCCTGGGTGAAGGCGGTCCCCGGAACCCTGCCGGAGGAGATGCGCCCCATGGCAGAGAGCATCATCCAGTCCTTTCTGGACAACGCCAGACGCCTGAAGGATCTGGGGCTCGGATATCTTTCCCTGGACCGGGCCAGCAGCACGCTCTCCACCGGGGAACGTCAGCGGGTCCAACTGGCCAGGGCAGTCCGGAACGAGACCACCGGGGTCCTCTATGTGCTGGATGAGCCGAGCATCGGCCTGCATCCGTCGAACATCGAGGGACTGATGGAGGTGGTGGACAGCCTGATCGCCGACGGAAACTCCGTCGTCCTGGTGGACCACGATGTGCGGGTGCTCAAGCGGGCAGACCATATGATCGAGATGGGACCGCTGGCCGGAAAGGACGGCGGCAGCGTCATTGCCCAGGGAACGGTTGACGAGGTGGCCAGGACGCCCGGATCCAGAATTGCGGGCTTCATCACCGAAGAGGAGCCGGTCCTGACCCGGAAGCGTACGCCGCGGGAACGCCTCTTTGAAAAGGGAACGATCCGCATGGCGACGGATCCCATCCACACCGTGCATGCCCTGGATGTGAAGCTCCCGCGAGGCCGCCTGACAGCGGTGACAGGCGTCTCGGGGTCCGGTAAAACCACCATGATTCTGGAGAGTCTGATCCCGGCGCTGAACGCCCATGCAAACGGTCAGAAGCTGCCCGTTCACGTGCGCGCGGTCGAAGCGGACGGCATCACCCGGGCAAACCTGATCGACGCCTCACCCATCGGCATCAACATCCGCTCTACGGTTGCGACCTACAGCGGCGTGCTGGACGAACTGCGCAAGCTCTACGCCGGAACGGACGAGGCAAAGCGCCGGAAACTGAACGCCGGGGCCTTCTCGTACAACACCGGTTCGCTGCGCTGCCCGACCTGTGACGGGACGGGGCAGATTTCCCTGGATGTGCAGTTCCTGCCGGATGTGACGATCACCTGCCCGGACTGCCGCGGCGGGCGCTACGGCGCGGAGGCGAAGGACCTGCTCTGGAAGCCGAAGCACGGGGAGCGGGCATACTCCCTGCCGGAGCTTATGGCCATGACCGTGAGCGAGGCCATCGAGGTGTTTTCCGGCAGCAGGAAAATCCGGGAGAAGCTGGAAGTGCTGCAGAGCCTCGGACTGGGATATCTGACACTGGGGGAGGATACCCCGGCCCTCTCCGGCGGCGAGGCACAGCGCCTGAAGCTTGCCTCCGAGATGGGGAGAACCCAGGAGGACTCGGTTTTCGTCTTTGACGAACCCACCATCGGCCTGCATCCGCTGGATGTGCAGGTGCTGCTGGGGGTGTTCAACCGGCTGGTAGAGGCCGGGGCCACGGTGGTCGTGATCGAACATGACCTGGACCTCATCGGGAATGCGGATTACATCATCGACCTGGGGCCCGGCGGCGGCGAGCAGGGCGGACGGATCGTCGCCTGCGGCACGCCGGAGGAGATTGCCGCAAACCCGGACAGTGTTACCGGAAAGTATCTTCGTGAAGTGCTGAAATAAAAATACAGAACAGAAAAGGGACCGGATTCGACCGGCCCCTTTTCTGCTCTGGGATTCCGTATGTCTCAGATGGGAGAGAAACGCATCCGGCGGAACCCGTCAAAGGGCAAACCGGCGGCAGTATTCCTCGTAAGCCTCCCGAAATTCGGGCGTCTCCTTTTCCTGAAGAGCATGTACGTATGTGTGGGTACGGAACGCATCCCCGGAAAGCTCAATCATCGCGACGGCGATGTTGGAGCAGTGGTCGGAAACACGCTCGCAGTTTGTGACAATGTCGTTGAACACAAAGCCTTGCCTGATCGTGCAGATACCCTGCTGAAGCCGGTCCACGTGGTTGAGCTTCATCTGGTCGCAGAGTTCGTCCACGACCTCTTCCAGCGGCTCGACCCGGCGGGCCAGCGGCAGGTCTTCCTCACAGAAGGCCGTCATCGTCATGCTGACGATCTGCCTGACCGCGGCAAAGAGCACATCCAGCTCTCTCTGCGCATTGGGAGAGAAGGAAAGACCTTTTTCATGCAGTTCCCTGGCACTCTCGGCCAGGTTCAGGGCGTGGTCGGAGATACGCTCAAAGTCGGAAAGCGTGTGGAGATACTTGCTCACTTCTTCGTTCTGCTGGACGGTCATCTCGCGTCCGGTGACCCGAATCAGATAAGTGCCCAGCGAGTCTTCGTACGTATCACCGTCGTCCTCCAGCTTTTTCACCTGTTCAAAGCCCTCTTTGCTGTAATCAGAGATGAGAGACAGGGCGGTGAGAAGCGACGTCTCGGAGACCTGTGACATGTCGTTGATGGTGAGCTTGGACTGCTCAATGGCGAGCGCCGGATAGGCCAGGAAACGCTCCTCCAGCTGGATGACGGGGGCGCTGCTCTCCTCGGGACGGTCGGGCACCAGTCTGGTGACGATGGTCTCGATCACATTGGTGAAGGGCAGTAGAAGTACCACCATGATAAAGCGCAGAACGGAGTTGACCGCGGCGAGGGAAAAGGGATTCATCGTCCGGTCCATGAACGGGAAAGGAAAGACACGGTTTGCGGCATAGAAAAGACAGGCGCATACCACCACGCCGAAACCGGTGGCAACCGGATAGACCAGCGCGGCCCGGCGGCCTTCCACATTCGCGCCGATGGCGGAGAACAGAACCGGCGCCGAAGCGCCGAAGGTGATCCCCAACAGAAGAGGGAGGGAGGCCTCAAAACTCATGGCACCCGTAACGCTCAGCGCCTGCACGATACCGACCGCCGCAGAAGCGGACTGGAGCAAAGCGGTAAAGAGGGTACCGACCAGGATGCCGATCACGGGGTGTGACATCTTCGTCAGCGCATCGGTAAACCAAGCCATGCGCCCGAGCCCTTCCACGGAGGAGGACATGACGCTCATCCCGGTCATCAACACGGCGAACCCCATGAGAATGTCGCCGATGTAGCGGGAAACCTTCTTTTTCGCGAACATGCGCAGGCCGATCCCGACGACCGCGACAAGCCCCGTCAGGGTGGCGGTGGAAACCAGCTCCGCGACGCCGCCGGCACCGTCCAGATAGCTCAGACAGATGACCCAGCCGGTGATGCTGGTGCCGAGAATCGCGCCGAGAATGACGCCGATTCCCTGACGCACCTTCATCATGCCGGCGTTTACAAAACCGACCGTCATGACCGCGGTAGCGCAGGAGGACTGGATCACCGCCGTGACACCGGTACCAAGCAGAACTCCGCGGAGCGTTGTGCCGGAGAGTCGGTAAAGAATCGGTTCCAGCCGGCTGCCGGACACCTTCTTCAGTCCGTCGCCCATGAGGCCCATGCCGAACAGGAACATGGCCACGCCGGTCAGCAGAGAGAAAATTTCTGAAATACTCAACTAATCACCTAATTTATCATTTTTAATATCCTGCATGGGTGGATCGCTGCCCATAGGGGGAGCATTCACGAGCTTATCTCGCGTTATACTTTTCGATCGCGACTTTCAGGATGTCGATGGCGCGGGCGATGTCCGGGGCGTTGATGGTATAGGCCAGACGGACTTCGTTTTTGCCGCGGCCGGGGGTGGCATAGAAGGGTTCGCCGCAGGCAAAGAGCACGGTCTCGCCATGATCGTCAAACTCGTTCAGCAGCCAGAGCTGGAACTTGTCCGCGTCGTCCACGGGCAGCGCGCACATGACATAGAAGGCGCCTTTGGGCATGCGGCAGACCACCCCTGGGATCTCCTGTAGCTTGCGCACCATGGTGTCGCGGCGCAGGCGGTATTCGTCACGAACGGCGTCAAAGTAGCCTGGATCAAGGCCGTAGAGCGCGGCGGAAGCGATCTGATCGACGGTCGGGGTGGCCAGTCGGCACTGGCACCACTTCATGACCTGCCCCATGAAGGTCCTGTTCTTGGAGATGACCGCGCCGACACGGGCGCCGCAGGCAGAGAAGCGCTTGGAGACCGAGTCGATGACGATGACGTTGTCTTCATAACCGGCAAACTGCAGCCCGCTGAGCAGAGGCTCGCCGGCGTAGACAAACTCACGGTAGACTTCGTCGCAGATGATGTAAAGGTCATGCTCTTTGGCAATATCCAGCATGAGCTTCAGTTCCTCCGGAGAGAGGATGGAGCCGGTGGGATTGCCGGGGTTGGTGACGAAGAGGGCGCGGGTGTGCTCGTTGATGCAGGCCTCGACACGGGCACGGTCGGCGTAGAAATAGCCCTCTTCCACGAAGGTGGGAATCGGGTGAATCTTCGCACCGGCCAGTGTGACCGAGGTGTGGTAGTTGGGATAGAAGGGCTCGGGAATGACGACCTCGTCGCCGTCGTCGAGAATCGTGGCAAAGGTCATCTGCAGCGCTTCGCTGCCGCCGGTGGTGGGCAGGATATCTCCGCGCTCCAGCTCGACGCCGATGCCTCTGTAATAATCACGCACTGCGTCCAAGTAGACCGGCAGACCGCCCGAAGGCGCATAGGAGACGACCTTCTCATCAAAGTCCTTCAGCGCCTGATAGAAGGGCGCGGGAGTCTCCACATCCGGCTGGCCGATGTTCAGGTGATAGATCTTGATGCCGCGTTCTTTGGTCTTCTGTGCATAGGGATTGAACTTGCGCATGGGGGAAAGACCGCAGCGCTCCATTTTGGATGAAATCTTCATATAATATCACTTCCCTTGTCATGTTACTGCCTATTTTAACAGAAACACAGAGCACGCGCAAGAGACAGATGCTGCCGGCAGCCCGCAGGGATGGGGACAGAATCATAAAGAACCCCTACGCAGCAGACAGAAAAAACGCCGGAGAGACCTTAGACAGGCTCTCCGGGAGACTTTTTGGGAAGAATGCCTCAAAGGCAGGAATTATGAACGGTGTGAAAAATGTGTGAAAGATGCGCGTCAGTCTGCCCTTGAAGAGAGAACCGCACCGGTTCTCGCGTCGATCCGGTATTCAAACTCTCCGGCGGCAGATTCAAAGGATACCTCGTAATAACCGTGCTCATAATCCACATCAATGTCATGGGCGGCGGAGCGCGTCAGACCGGCATCTGCCAGCGCGGCCTCAATTGCCGCATCCCTTCCGATCGTCGTGGAAGCGTGGCGGTAGATGAAGAAGCCTCCGATGGCCGCACCAAGGAGAATGATAACAAGCAGTACGGTAAGTATTTTTTTCATGGTTTTGTTTCCCTTTCAAACTTAAACTGATATCGGAATATTCAGCGGGGCAGCGGTCTGCGGATTCCCTCCCACGGAACAGAACGTTCCGCAGTCAGGCGGCGAGATAGCGAAGCGCGTCTTCGACAGACTCAAACAGCTCCTCATCCACAATCAGACGCGGTTCCGTATTGAAGCCGGTTACTTCGTCCGTCTGAGCGTCCACATAGATCTCGTATTTCTGAAACGGTGTCAGGATCACAATTTCGTAAAAACCGTCTTCCAGGACATTGCGCAGGCAGCGGCTGTCGTCATAAGTGAGTCCGGCATATTCCATTGCGATGCGGCGCGCCTCGGCCGGGGAGCAGATCATATTTTTCATCGTGTTTTCTCCTTTTCTGTTTTGTCTTTCAACCAATAGACGCATGAACACAGAAAAGGTTACAGCAAATGATGAAAAATATTTTTTTCCGCTCAGTGATGCCGGAGATCCATATCGCGGATCACCGTGTAGCCGGAATTGGCATTGACCTCCATGGTGTATTCGTTGTCGTAGGAGTCCTCAAACTGAATCCGGTAGACGTATATGGCTTCAAAAATGTTCCCCGCGTAACGAAGATGACGATGGGCATAATCGACATAGTACTGTTCTGCGGCCTCCTCGCCGACCTGCTCCACAAGTCCGGCATAGGCGATTTCGATGGCTTCGGCCTTGGAGATCTTCTGCTTTTGGGAGGCGGATAGATTGGACGGAATGAAGAGAACGGCACAGACGAGGGCCGCGATGGCAAGGAGGCTGCATACAACGATCCCGACCGTACGAAAAAGCGTCCTGCGGTTGAAAGCCCGGCGGGCCCTCTGAACGGTTTCCACCTCGGCTTTTTCGATGCCCGGATCGGACAGCGCCGGATCATCCAGAATGGCGCTGATTTTCCGAACATTTTCCAGTTCTCTCGCCACGAAGGCCGCTTCTTCATCCGTGGCGGTGCCTTCCCGGAGCTTCTGATAAGCGTCTTCAAACGTCATTGTTCTTCCTCCAGAATCTTTCTCAGTCTTTCCCTTGCCCTGCATAGGAGTACTTTGGTATTGGTCTCGCTTTTCCCGGTAATCTCTGAAATGCTCTGCACAGAGAGCCCCGAAAAGTAAAAGAGGGTAACCGCTTCCTTCTGCGCGTCAGGCAGCAGCGAGATGGCGCGATAAAGGGAACGGTATTCCTCTTTTCGTATGATGCTTTCGATCAGCTCTTCACGATCATCCGCCAGCTCTTCCGGGATCTCTTCCCCGGTAAAGCGGCTCTCTTTCCTGCACAGACTGTAATACTCATTCCGGCAGACGGTCAGCAGCCAGGGCTTGAAGTTCCGGACACTGTCGTCAGACATGGTCAGCGCTTTGAAAAAAGCGGTGGATACAATGTCTTCCGCGGTGGTACGGTTTTTACAGAGAGAGATCGTGTAGAGCAGCGCTTCATTATAATGCTGCGTAAACAGCTGATCAACTACGTCTGGTTTCATAATAACAGCGTATCTTCCCGATGGATTCCAGATAATAGACGCGAAAACAACGGAAAGGTTACATCATTTCCGGATACAGGAATTGGGAGAACCGGACATTTCGGCAGAGACCCCCGTTCCGCCGCCGGAATCTACGGCGGGGACCGGGGGCTGTGGGGCCCGGCTATTCAAAGTGGGCGGCGACATCCTCCAACAGTTTGCGGATGGGAAGATGCTGGGGACACATGGCCTCGCAGCGGCCGCATTTGATGCAGTCGGAGGCCTTGCCGTGCTCGAGGGTGAGGCGCTCATAATAGCCGCCCTGAGGAGTCCAGTCCTTCTCTTTTGACTCCTGGAGGTCCAGGTTGTAGAGCGAGAAGTACTTCGGGATCGCGATGTTCCGTGGACAGTTGACCGTACAGTAGGAACAGCCGGTGCAGGGGATGGTGATGTTGTCGTTGATGATGTCGGCCGCGATCTTCATGAGGCCCTGCTCTTCTTCATTCAGCGGCCGGAAGTCTTTCATGTAGCCGGTGTTGTCCAGAAGCTGCTCCATGTTGCTCATGCCACTGAGGACGACCATGACGTTGTCGAGGCTGGCGGCAAAGCGAATGGCCCAGGAGGGAACGGACATCTCCGGTTCGCGGCTTTTGAACATCTGCTCCAGCTTCTCGGGGACCTTCGCAAGGGTGCCGCCCTTGACGGGCTCCATGACGATGACGGGCTTATGATGCTTTGTCGCAACCTCATAGCACTTGCGGCTCTGGACGCCGAGGCTGTCCCAGTCAAGATAGTTCAGCTGCAGCTGGACATACTCAACCTCGGGATGCGCGGTCAGAAGCCGGTCCAGCAGCTCGGGACCGTCGTGGTAGGAGAAGCCGATGTGACGGACAAGGCCCTGGGCCTTCTTTTCCTGAATGAAGTCCCAGCAGTGCAGCCGGTCGAAGTTCTTCACGGACTCGGAATTGACATCGTGAAGCCAGTAGTAGTCAAAATATCCGGCGCCGGTCCGGCGCAGCTGCTCCTGAAAGAGCCATTCGCGGTCGGCTTCCTTCTTGAGCATGTAGGAGGGGAGCTTGGTGGTGAGGGTGAAGCTGTCGCGCGGATAACGGGAGATGAGAGCCTCCTTCGCGGCTTCCTCGCTCTTGCCGCCGCAGTACATCCAGGCGGTGTCAAAGTAAGTAAAGCCCTGTTCCAAGAAGCTGTCCACCATCTGCTTCATCTGCTCCATGTCGATGCTGCCGTCGTCGTTCGGATCCAGCAGCGGCAGGCGCATGAGGCCGAAGCCAAGTTTCTTTTTACTCATCATATTCCTTCTTTCTATAGAATGATTTCGATTGTGTTCCGACCTTCTCCATGAGTTTTTCCTTCTCCAGCTGCAGGGCGTCGATTCCTTTTCTGCCGAGAGAGGATACGGGAAGCAGAACCGGAAAAAACCTACTTCAGTTCCCCGTACATGGCGCCGCCGATGATGAGGACAGCGCCGAGCATCTGGACCGGTGTCATCGTCTCATGCAGCAGGAGAGCGGAGAAGATCAGCGCCGAGACGGGATCGATATAGCTGATCAGCGCGACGGACTGCCCGGGCAGCTTCTGCAGACCGGAGAAGTAGAGCAGATAGGCAAGTCCCGTGTTGATAAAGCCGATGACCGCGACGTACGGCAGATCGGCAGGCCGGGGATGCGGGAGCCCGGAGGTAAAAAGCACGTAGATCAGGACGATGAAAAAGGCCACGTCCAGCTCAAGGGCCGCAGTCTGCATGCCGCCGGTCCGGACGATGCGCTTGTTGAACGCGATCAGGGAGGCGTAAAACAGGGCAGAGAGGATCGCGACCAGAAGCCCTGCGGTGCTGAGGCCGCTGAAGGCGATGCTTCCGCTGATACAGACCAGACCCGCCGCCACAAGAACCACCGCTGTGAGCTTCCGGGAGCTCAGCTTCTCATGAAAAAGAACCGGGGAGAGCAGCAGGATCAGCATCGGGCCGACATAGTAGATCAGCGTCGCCAGGCTGACATTCAGAAGGCGGTATGCTTCAAACAGCGCAACCCAGTTCAGGCCGAGGGCAGCCCCGCCCAGCATCAGCGGGATACGCTCCGCACGGAGCGCCTCCCGGTCGAAGCCGCCGCGCAGAAGCACCAGAACCGTGAGCAGCAACCCGCCGAGGAGGGTGCGGAGCAGGACGATCTGGCCGCTCTGCAGCGACATGTGTGCCACGAGATAGCCGTTGGTGCCGAAGATCAGCATCGAAAGCACATACATGCCGTAGGACAGAAGCGTCTGAGGCTTTTGCGCAGACGAGTTGCTTGTTCCGTTCATGGTGATCGCCCTTCCGGTTCTGATGGGGTATACAGATTTAAAACAGGTCTGTCCGATGAAGAGGCGTCAGACAGACCGCGTTTTTACTTCCCGTCGGGGAAGCTGGTGAAGAAGCTGTGCTCCTCCTCGGGCAGACCGGCGCGATCCTTCTCTGCGGAGATGGCCCGGATCAGGAAGGCCATGTTGCGGCCGAGGTTCCGCATGGTCTGGAGTCCTTCCAGGTCCTTCTTCACATCTGCGGCTGAGAAGCCGTGAACCTGGTTCCAGTAGGTACTGGAGACGACGGGCATGCCGGAAATGGTGAAATACTTGTTCAGCACATCGAAGTTTGCCGTGTTTCCGCCGCGCCGGCAACTGACAACCGCCGCGCCGACCTTCATGTGCTTGGAGAAGCCCGTGCTGTAGAAGAGCCGGTCGAGGAAGGAGAGAATGGTACCGTTGGGTGAACCATAATAGGTTGGGCTTCCGATGAGAAGTCCGTCGGCCTCCTCAAAGAGCTTTGCGGCTTCATTGACCTTGTCCTTGAAGACGCAGCCGTCGTGGGTGGAACAGTAACCGCAGGCGATGCAGCCGTGAACATCCTCCTTGCCGATCTGAAGCAGGGTGGTCTCAATCCCCTCCTGATTCAGGGTACGGATCACTTCATCCAGCGCGGTGGCGGTGCAGCCGTTTGCCTTCGGACTGCCGTTGAGGACCAGAACCTTATACGCCATGTGGAAATCCCCTTTCCTTTATTTAATCTAAAAATGGCAGATAACAGCAATTATTTTATCCGGAACACAGGGTAAAGTCAATCGCCTTTCCAGAGGGAACAAAGAAAATGTAATTTCGAGAGAGAAGACATGGCCGCGGGAATTCCCGCGGCCATGCTGTATAAGAGGATACGAATCAGAGAACGGAAGCCGTCTTGAGGAGTTCCACGACGGCCTGCATGCTGGCGGCTTTCTCCAGCTGCAGGTGAACGGTTTCAGATCCGACGGTGAGGTCAAGTTCCGGGCGCTTCTCCCGCACGGGAACGCAGTGTCCCGCGCTGATCACACGGAAGGACTCTTCCGCGCGGTCAATGGCGCTGAAGGGAAGATACTTCCAGCGCAGCCCTTCCGGAAAATACAGGGCCTTCCCGCTGATGCGATACTGTTCAATCCGCTTGGCCGAGCGGAAGTCCTCCGCAGCATCGGGCAGCTCTTTTCCGGGAACCATACATAAAGGTTTTGCCATCATTCTCAGCTCCTTCTTTTTGATTCAATCGTTTCCTGTATTCAGTTTACCTGAAAACGGGAAAGAGAGCAAGAAGAAAATGCAGGGGCACAGCTGCAGCGCAGTATTGGCTTGCTTGCAAGAGACCTGCCTCCTGTGATACAATAATATGCAGATGAAGCGTTCCCGCTGAAGATCAGAAGACGGGAAAGGGAAATGGGAAGGAGGCACCGTTGGAGATGAACACGAGACAAAAGAATCATGCGACGGCGTTCCGGCTCTCTCTGAGCGCCCTGATGGCGGCGCTGGGAACGGTCCTGATGCTTTCCAGCAATCTGATCCCGGTGCTGACCTATGTGGCGCCGATGCTGGCAAGCCTGACGCTGATTCCGATCCTCTCGGAATTCGGGAAAAAGTACGCCTGGATGACCTGGGCCGTTACGGCGCTGCTGGCGCTGCTTCTGTGCGCGGACCGGGAGGCGGCCTTCTTCTATCTCTTCATTGGCTGGTACCCGATTCTGAAACCGGCTCTGGACCGCATTTCTTCCCGTGTGACACGGATCCTGGCCAAGCTCGCCCTTTTCACGCTGGTTTTCGTTCTGCTGTTTGTGCTGCTGACATTTGTGATGGGCCTGGAGGACATGAAGAGCGAGATGCTGCTGAGTATCGTGGTGTATGCCATGCTGGTGGCAACCATGCTGCTGTATGACCGAGTGTATGAGAGAATGGCGCTGATCTATGAGAGAAGACTGAGAAACAGGCTTTTCCGAAATCCGCAGAGCAGATAACACCGCTTTATAAAAAATTAATAAATACTGGCCTCCTGTACCGAAAACTCTGTTGGACATTTGTTGGACAGACAATGGTATAACGTAGTTGTTAACATAATTCATCGTGTGAGATCGGTGAAAACCGTGTGACAGTTGTGTGACAGTACGCGTGCTATGATGTACCCGTAAATAAGAGAAGCGTTCATTGATCTTCAATGAGCACTCTTAAATAAAAAAATGGAGGAAATTAAAATGGCAGAAATCATTAATGACAACGATCTGGGTCAGGTCAGCGGCGGCTGGCAGTATGCAAACGGCAGCTTCGTCAACTATGGCAACTACATCATCTACACCGTCGCCCCCGGCGATGTCCTGAGCGGAATCGGCCAGCGCTTTGGTGTTTCCTACATGCAGATTGCACAGTGGAACAACATCAAGAACCCCGACAAGATTCTGATCGGCCAGAAGCTCACCATTTATCCGGCAGTCATCCGTTAATCGGAAAGACCATTGAAACCGGCCTGAAAAGGCCGGTTTTCTTTTTGGGAAAACTTGCGGCGGGGCGGGGGATATGATATGATAAAACATCCCTGCAGGCAGGGATGTGCGGAGCGCGTGCCGCGCAGATTGTAAAAAGGAGTACGGAACATGAGATATCCCGAATTTTTGAAAACCGGAGACACCATCGGATTCCCCGCACCGTCCTTCGGCTGCAACATCGAGCCGTATCGGACCGCGTTTGACCACGCGCAGGGGGTCCTGCGAGAGAAAGGCTTCCAGACAATCTGCGGTCCGAACGCCTACGCGGGAGACGGCATCGGCATCAGCTCCAGCCCGGAAAACTGCGGGAGAGAAGTGACGGAGATGCTGCTCTCCGACACAACAGATGCGCTCATCTCCTGCGGCGGCGGAGAGATGATGTGCGAGATCCTGAAATATGTGGACTTCGAGCGTATTGCGCAGGCGAAGCCGAAGTGGTTCATGGGCTATTCGGACAACACCAATCTGACTTTCCTGCTCACCACGCTCTGTGACACGGCGGCGATCTACGGCCCCTGTGCCGCGTCTTTCGGGATGGAGCCCTGGCACGAGGCCATTCAGGATGCGTACCGGCTGCTGAGAGGGGAGAAGCTGGAATCAAAGGGATACTCTCATTATGAGACGCAGCCGGACAAGGACGCGGATCATCCGCTGGAGCCCTATGCGTGCACTGTCCCAAGAGAGATCCGTGCCTTCGCCCCGGAGTCGGGACTGCTCCCGAAAGGAGAGGGCAGAGAACTGGCCTTCTCCGGCAGGCTGATCGGCGGCTGTATGGATATTCTCGCGACGCTCTGCGGCACAAAATATGACAAGGTAACAGATTTCGCGGAGAAATACAAAGATGACGGATTGATCTGGTTCCTGGAAGCCTGTGATCTGAGCGTCTTCGGAATCCGCCGCGCGGTCTGGCAAATGAAGAACGCGGGCTGGTTCCGGCATGTGAAGGGCTTCCTGATCGGACGGCCCTGGGCAGGGCAGGAAGACCGGATGGGTCTGGATCATATCCGGGCCGTGACGGATCTTCTGGCAGAGTATCAGGTTCCGATCCTGCTGGACGTGGACATCGGACACCTTCCGCCGATGATGCCGCTGATCTCCGGAAGCATGGCAGAGGTTGAATATGCACCCGCGACGGACGATTTCCATCTGAAAATGAGCCTGGAATAACACCGAAGCCGGAGCTGACGCATTTAGGCGGAAGCCGCGCCAAATAATACCTGGAAAAGGAAGCAGAGCATGACAGAAGCTCACAGAATTGACCTGCATATGCATACGACCGTTTCGGACGGAACCGATACGCCGGAGGAAATTCTCGGCCGTGTGAAGGAAAACGGAATCGACCTGTTCGCCATTACGGACCATGACGCCATCAAGGGCTGCGGCGTGATTCGGCAGATGAGAAAACCGGACGATCCGAAGTTTCTCACCGGTGTGGAGTTCTCCTGCCGGGATGAGGAGGGACAGTACCACATCCTCGGATATGGCTATGATCCGGAAGCGGAATCCATGCGGGAGCTGGTGGAAAAGGGACACCGGATCCGGATGGAGAAGATCCATACAAGGCTGGATTTCCTGAAGCGGGAATTCGGAATCGTGTTTCCCCCGGAAGAGATCGAGCAGCTGCTCCGCCTGGACAACCCCGGAAAGCCGCATCTGGCGAACCTGCTGGTAAAGGACGGCTATGCGGAATCCAAAGAAACCGCCATGCGTGACTACCTGAACAAGCTTCGGATCCGTCTGGAATTCCTGAAACCGGAGGAGGCCATCGCAGGGATTCTCGCAGGCGGCGGAATCCCGGTACTGGCGCATCCGACCTTCGGAAACGGAGATCAGCTGATCCAGGGAGAGGACATGGACCGGCGGCTCGGGCGCCTGACGGCCTACGGACTGCAGGGGGTAGAGGCATTCTATTCCGGGTTCAGCAGGCAGAACCGGGAGGAAATCCTGGGCTTTGCAGAGCAGTATCACCTGTATGTTACGGCGGGAAGCGACTATCACGGAAAGAACAAGCGGGTTCAGTTGGGCGACACCGGGTTCACAGCGGAGACCGTATGCCCCGAAGGCATGTGCAGATTCCTGGAGGCCGTCGAGGCATGACCGGAAAAGCAGAGGGAGAGCTTCAGAGTACAGAGGAGAGCAAAGCGATGGAGGAACGTCTGAAAAAACAACTGGCTTTTGCGCTGGAAATCGACAAGGAAAAGAATGTCTTCCGGCAGACACATCTTTCCGGGCACGGGCGGCAGGAAAACGACGCGGAGCATGCCTGGCATATGGCGATCATGGCCTACCTGCTGCGGGAATATGCTAACGAAGAGGTGGACATCGCCAAAGTGATGCTGATGTGCCTGATCCACGACATCGTCGAGATTGACGCGGGGGACACCTATGCCTATGACGAGGAGAACCTGAAAACGCAGAAGGCGCGGGAAGACGCGGCGAAGGAGCGGATTTTCTCCATTCTTCCGGAGGATCAGAAGGCGGAGATGACGGCGCTTTTCGATGAGTTTGAGGCGTATGAGACAGCGGAAGCCCGCTTTGCGCATTCGCTGGACAATCTGCAGCCGCTGCTGCTGAACAATTCCAACGAGGGCGGCGACTGGAAAGAGCACCGGGTCACGGCGGAGGCGGTTTACGGCCGCCAGAGAAAGACGCGTCTGGGCTCGGAGAAGCTCTTCGAGGTCACCGACCGGATCATCCGGGAAAACATCCGGAAAGGGAACCTGCGGGAGTAAAGCCCCGGCTTTTGATAAAGATCATAAGGCGAAAGAACCCCGGCTGCAGGGCGGTAAAAGCCCGGCAGCCGGGGTTCTGCGTTCAGGCGGAGGCCTCGGCGGCCGCCTGAACCAGTTTCAATTCTTCAAGAGAGATGCAGTTGGGTATGGTTCCGGCGACGACCCGGTCTATGCACTCCTGCAGGTCGATCCAGAGAACAGCGTCGACTTCTTCCTTCTGAAGCGTCATCTGGCTTTCCTCCACATCGGCCCAGAGCAGCAGAACGCGGGTGTATTGCCTGTCATGATAGGGGATCCCGAAGAACACATCATCCCAGACGATCTTCATGTCCCCGCAGGGTACAAGCTCGGATGCCTCTGCCGTGAGGCCGAGTTCTTCCTGAAGCTCCCGGATCGCAGAGGGATAAAAATCCTGTCCGGCCGGGATATGCCCCGCGCTGGAGATGTCGTAACAGCCGGGGAAGGACTTGGTCATCGCGCGCTTCTGAAGCAGCACCTGAATCCGGCCTTCGCGCCTGCGAACCAGCCAGAGATGAGACGTCCTGTGCGGGAAGCCCTCCCGGTGCGCCACGGATCGCTCCACGGTTTCCCCGGTCGGCATTCCGTTTTCATCCACAACGTCAAGATATTCTATCAATGCTACATTTCCTTCCGGAGGTGAGAATCACAGCGCATTTTGGTATGCAGCGAGGGTGCGTGCGTCGAAGAGCACCCACTTTACAACGTCCAAGGCGTCCGGATGCTCGGCGACGAACTGTTTCGCGGTCGAAACGGCGATCTGCGCCGCATCCTCCAGCGGAAAGTGATAGACACCGGTGGAGATGGAGGGAAAGGCGATGCTCCGACAGCCGTTCTCCACGGCCAGCTCCAGACAGGAGCGGTAACAGGAAGCCAGCAGCTCGCGCTCTCCGTGACCGCCGCCGTGCCAGACCGGACCGGGCGTATGGATGACATACTTGCAGGGGAGGCGATAGGCCTTGGTGATCTTCGCTTCACCGGTGCGGCAGCCGTGGAGCGTCCGGCATTCCTTCAGCAGGTCGGGACCGGCCGCGCGGTGGATAGCACCGTCGACGCCGCCCCCGCCCAGAAGGGACATGTTCGCGGCGTTTGCGATGGCGTCCACGCCATGGTCTTTGGTGATATCGCCCTGAACGCAGACAAATTCAGTACTCATGAGAAAAAACTCCTTTCGATGCGTAGAATATGGGAGACCGGGTCATTCCGGAATCACCGCCGGCAGCGGCTCGCCGTAGAACAGCTCGGCGAAGCGGGCGAGGCTCTCGGTGTCGCGGGCTCCAGCGGTCTCAAAACAGGAATGCATGGCCAGCTGCGCCAGGCCGATGTCCGCCGTGGGAAGGGGAATCTGGCTCTCCGAGAGACTCCCGAGGGTAGAGCCGCCCGGGATATCCGAACGATTGGTATAGTCCTGCCAGGGAATCTCATGCTGATTGCAGAGCTTCTTCAGCACCGCGGCGGAGAAGGCATCGGTGGCATAGCGCAGAGAACCCTGGTGCTTGATGACGATGCCGCCGTTGAGACGGGGACGGTTGACCGGATCGGAGGCCTGGACGGCATTGGGATGCACGGCGTGGGCGTTGTCGGCGGAGACCATGAAGCTTCGGCTGACGAGGCGGTGGTACTCTTCGGCAGAGAGACCGAGAGAAAGACAGATGCGCTCCAGCACATCCCGCAGGAAACCGGAGTCGGCGCCCTGACGGCTGCGGCTCCCGACCTCTTCGTTGTCGAAGACGCAGTGAACGGCGACGCTGTCCTGCGGCTGCGCCTGCAGAAAGCCCAGGAAGGATCCGTAGCAGCACTGCAGATCATCCAGCCGGGCGGCGGAGAGAAACTCCTTCTCCGGGCCCCAGAGACGCGGCGCTTCCCGGACACAGAGGTACAGATCCGCACCCAGAATACGCTCCGGCGCGGTGCCCAGCCGGGACGCCAGCTGTGCCCAGAAGGCGTCGGCATCACCGGTTTCACAGAGAAGCGGGAGCAGATCGGACTGGGGGTTCAGGGGTTTCTTTTCATTCTCATGCCTGGTCAGATGTGGGGCGAGAGAGGGAATGAGCAGAAGATCCTCTTCCGGCCAGACCAGACGGTGGCTCAGATGATCTCCTTCATCGAGCAGCACGCGCCCGGCAAAGGAGAGCGGACGGTCCATCCAGCTGCTGTCCACTGGTCCGCCGTAGCGCTCGACGTTCAGTCGGAGAAGACCTTCATTCAGCATCCCGGAACCGGGCTTGATCTTATACGAAGGAGAGTCGCTGTGGGAGGCGATCAGGTGAAAGCTCCGGACGTCACCTTCCGGAAGTCGGAAGGAGAGAACCGCGGAGCCGTTGCGCTCGACATAGTAGTTCCCGCCAGGGGTGAGAGACCAGCGGTCTTCCTCATGCAGCTGTGTAAAACCGGCCTGATCCAGTTCTGCCTTCAGGTTGGAAACCGCGTGGAAGGCGGTGGGACTGTTTGCCAGAAAGTGCAGAAGTTTTTCATTGACTTGATTCATAATACCCTCAATCTGCCGGTGCTCGGATCCGCCGGCATTCCTTGATTCATGTAATATTGGCGGCAAAGCCGGCTGCCCATGCGCTGTCATAGACATAGCGTTTGGGCTCCATGCTGATGCGGCCGGAGAATTCATGCCGCAGGAGCTGATAATAAGCCTCGTCCAGCGGGATCAGCTGATTCTTCCCGCCGAGACCGTAAAAAGTGATGACCTCGTCGCCGGTTTCGGTACTCCCGGCGTAGAAGGGCTCCCGGGCCAGAACAAATCCGGGATTCTGACTTAAAAACTGGGATTTTGCGATGTGCTTATAGATCTCCAGGATGCGGTCGTCCCGACCCATGACAAAAGCCATCAGTTTTTCCCTGAGTTCGTGGATATCATGGACAATCCGCACGCGAAGGCCCATGTGGGCGCTCGACATGTTCAGCGCCCGGACGTAGTCCGGAATCTGCTCCTCCTCGTGCACCACCTGAATCCAGACGTTATTCTCCGCGTCATAAAACGAGAGGTCGTATTCCAGACGGTCTTTCCGGCCGCAGTGCGGGCACCGGTATTTAAACAGCGCTCCGGAGATTGTCTGATTCACGGCATCGGGCAGCTGATTGTCGATGCTCCGGTATACCATCACGTCGATCCCCTCGACGCACTGGGGACAAAGGAGATGTATCCTTTCGGGGGCAGCCATTTTTCCACGCTCCTCTCGCGTTCAAACTCATTTGCAAGAAATGCTCCGGTTCCTGCGGCTTCGGACGGGGCCTGCTACCGGTATTTTATCAAACAGAGGAAGAGAATGCAAGAAAAGGCATCGGAATCTTGAACAGGAATGGAATCAGTTTTTCCTATAATTAAAATTGAATTTGTTTGAATGCTATGTTATATTTTATATCACAGATCGGCAAACACGCTGCTGCAGAAAGGAGTAGAGAAACAAATGGATCGTTTGAACAGACTGCGAAATCTGTTTCTTTATGCGGGCCTGGAAAGAGAGACATTTCATGACCTTCGTCCAGCCATCCATAAAGAGAATCTCGTGCTGTTAAGGCTCTTTTCTCTGCTTGCGTCGGTGATGTTTTTTCTGCTGCTGATCACCAGCATGCTTTCCAGAGGCTTTGCCTCCGTGAACAGCAGCACATACCTGACCTGTGGGATCGCGATGCTGGTGATTCAGCTGTGCGCACGGTATTTCCTTCCAAAGCAGCCTGAGTTTGTCATGGTGTACGTCTATCTGTTCGAAATTACGCTTTATGTATTCGGGATTCATATTTCGATGCTTCATGCAGAAATGCCGGCGGTCTCGGCGATTGTCTTTCTGCTGGTGACGCCGCTTCTGTTTTATGATCGGCCGATTGCTTTATCCGCTCTGATTGCCCTTGTTGCGACGATATTCTGCGGAATCGTTGCACGTTACAAGGACCCGGGTGTGGCAGAAAGCGATATCTGGAACACAATCACCTTCGGGATGGTCGCAATTGCCACCTCCTTGTTCATCATAAAGATCAAAATGCAGGCACTTGCACAGTCCAGGCAGATTGAATACATGGGCCAGACCGACCTGTTGACCGGCGTCAAAAACCGAAATCATTACGAGAAACGGCTGCAGGGATATCCAGAGATGTGCACATCAAGCCTGGTCTGTGTTTACGCCGATGTAAACGGCCTGCATGAAATGAACAACAGAGAAGGGCATTCGGCAGGAGACAGAATGCTTCGTGAAGTTGCCTCAAAAATGCAGCAGTATTTTGGGCTGGAACATACCTATCGAATCGGCGGTGATGAGTTTGCAGCGTTTCGGGTCGATGGTCAGACAGAGGAAGTCTTATCAGAGATTGACCGGATCCGGCAGGAGCTGGCGAGGGAAAAGTATCATGTCTCCTTCGGAATGTCCATTCAGGAGCAGACACGGGGCAAAATAAACATGGCTGAGCTGATCAAAGAAGCGGAAAACAATATGTTCGCCGCCAAGAAGGAGTTCTATCGCCAGCCGGAGCACAACCGAAGAAACAGATAAAAAATCCGGCCTCGTAAGAGGCCGGATTGAACTTTATGGGGATTTATGCGGGGGCTTACTTCTTCGCGCGACCCTTCTGACGGGCGTACTCCGCGGCGCACTAGTCGTTTATGGCGAAGTTCTTCACTATGCCATCACTGTGCCATTGGTGCCGCCTGTAGCATGATTGCTCAAATTCGTGCCAAAAAGAACGTTAATTATGCCAGAATTCATAGGAACTTCAACATTATCCCTTGCTATTTCGTGCCTTATTTGTTATGATAACGTAAATTGGCTCAAATGCAAGCTCAAATGCAATCCGAAGTTCCGGTTTGCAAGAGTAAGTTCCAGCGTGGCGGAGTTTGCAAAAGAAAGCGCAGAAAGTAAGGGTTCAAAACAGCAGTAAGTTTTACAAATCAGGCAGTTAAGTTTGCAAGGCTGGAAACAAGTCGTGCAAACTGCTTGAAATGCTACTGTTCAGGGCTGGAACTTACTTTTTCAATTGCGCATTGAGCATAACAAAAAGAAAAAAACATAAGAAAAACAGAAGCGGGGAAGAAGGTGGCGGGAAATGAAAAGAAGAATCACGGATGAGCTGATCAGATGGAAGGACAGCCCAAGGCGGAAACCTCTGCTGATCACCGGTGTGCGCCAGTGTGGAAAGACATATGTAATGAAGGCTTTTGCGGAAGAATTCTTTGAACGGGTTGCCTATATCAATTTTGAACGGGAGACCAGAGTCAGAGAGTTGTTTGAATATGATCTGAACCCGGAGAGGATTGTGCGGGAACTGGGCAGCCTATACTTTGGATATCCGATTGAAGCAGGCAGGACCATTCTGATTTTTGATGAAATCCAGGAATGCCCAAAGGCAATTACTTCACTCAAATATTTCTGCGAAGATCTGCCGGAACTGCATGTCATGTGTGCAGGATCCCTGCTGGGAGTAGAGATCAAGCGACAGAGTGTTTCCTTTCCGGTTGGCAAGATTGACCGACTTCAGATGTTTCCCATGTCATTTGAAGAATTTTTGCAAGCAGATGACGGAAAAAAATATCTTGAACTGTCTTCAAGCAGGGAAAAGGACGTGCCAATCCCTGAGCTTTGCGCTGTTCCTCTTGAAAAGGCATTTCGAAACTACCTGATTGTCGGGGGGATGCCGGCGGTGGTCCGGACCTGGTGCGAAACACATCAGTACGAAGAGGCGGAGCTGGAGCAAGACCGGATCCTGGAGGATTATGCGGCTGACTTTTCCAAACACGCCCCTCCGGCAGAAGTTCCGAAAATCCACTGGGTCTGGGATTCAGTGCCAAAGCAGCTGGCAAAAGAAAACAATAAATTTATTTTCTCGCATGTCAGGGAAGGAAAACGCGCGGCGGAATTGGAAAACGCGCTTATCTGGCTGAAGGATGCAGGTCTTGTTTACCAGACGGAGCTCGTCCAGACACCGTCGCTTCCTCTGAGCTTCTGCGCGGATGCCGCTTCCTTTAAGGTATACATGGCGGATGTCGGACTGCTGCGCAGAAAAGCAGGCGTGTACTACAGAACAATTCTGGAAGGCGACGACAGCTTTACCGGGTTCAAGGGTGCCCTGACGGAGAACTATGTACAGAACCAGCTGAAAACAAAGGGTTATGAGCCCTTTTACTGGCGGTCCGGGAATCAGGCGGAGCTGGACTTCCTGATCGAAAGCAGGGGAAAGATTGTGCCGATTGAAGTAAAATCCGCAACCAATACCATGGCGAAAAGCTACCGTCAGTTCTGCAGGAAATACAATATTCAGACAGGCTTTAAGCTGTCGCTGAAGAACATCGGAGTAAACGAGGAAAACGGCACTACAACGGTAAGCCTGCCCTTGTATCTGATCCAGAATCTGGAACGGTATCTGTAAACAATGAAAACGCACCCATCCGCAGTGATAAAAAATCCGGCCTCGGGAGAGGCCGGATTGAACTTTATGGGGATTTATGCGGGGGCTTACTTCTTCGCGAGGCCCTTCTGGCGGGCATACTCCGCGGCGCCCAGAGCGCCCATGAGCTGCGGGTCGGTCTTGAGGTTGATGACCTTCAGCTTCAGGACGTGCTCGATGGCTTCCTTCAGGCCGTCGTTCTTGGCGCAGCCGCCGGTCAGGGTGATGCTGTCGGTGGCGCCGGCCTTCTTGGCCATG
>JAFTFT010000012.1 GCA_017458335.1 Oscillospiraceae bacterium | reverse complement strand
GAGTAGCATAATCTTCTCCGTTTGAATAGTGTTTTTTTCGGCAGACTTCCGTCTGCCCCTTTGTCATGCACTTTTGAGTGAAAATGAGCACACCGTCTCCGATGTGCTCATTTCGTCGGGGATCCCGCTTTCAGTTTATGCTACTATCTTAATGACATTGCCTCCACAAGTACGCACCTTTTTGTAACCTACGTCAGAACAAGGCCATAAGGTCATGCGGCAGCGCCACCGCGCCACCGCATTGACCGATGACCTTGTTCTTCCTTTCCCAATCAAAGCCGCTTTGCTGGGCTTTGATTGTGGATAAGATAAATGATGTATAAATCCCTCTTGCACATGCTGCCATATTGCAGTATTATTGTTATATAACAATCATTTGGAAAGTAATGGAGGTGCTGGAAATGAGATCAAAGGAAGACATCCTGCCCGAATGCCCGGTGGCCACTACCGTCTCTCTGATCGGCAGCAAGTGGAAGCTGCTCATTATGCGAAATCTCCTTGGACGTCCCTGGCGCTTCAACGAGCTGCAGAAAAGCATTGCCGGCATCAGCCAGAAAGCGCTGACCGAAGCGCTGCGCTCCATGGAGGCAGACGGCATTGTCCGCCGCACCGCCTATCCGGAAGTCCCGCCCCGGGTGGAATACTCACTGACAGAGCTTGGCGAGTCCATGCGCCCCATCATCAAGGCCATGGAAAACTGGGGCAACGACTACAAAGCACAGGTGGCGGGAGAATAAACAGACAAGCTAAATCACATCCCGTCTCACCACAAGCGAAGAAACAGGCAGGAGCTTTCAATGCCCCTGCCTGTCGTCATCTGTTTATATTTCTCTCATTGCTCCGTCCGTCAGTACGTCAATCATGATCTTGCCTGCCAGGCGAAATGCGTAGATGAAGGTCTCACAATCGGTCAGCACGTTGACCTCCCGCTGGGCGGTCATGTAATCCTCGAACAATTCCTTTCTGATCAGAGGCTTTGAGCGCTTCAGTTACGTCTTCCAGCTTTGCCATTTTTAAGAGCTGATCACTTTCAAGTGTCTTACATCTCGTCCAGATCTCCGAGCTCGCCGCTGACGGCGGCCCGGATCATCTCGGTCAGGTCGGCGTACTCGCCGTGCTGCTCCTTGTATTTCCGGAACGCGGTCTGCACATAAGCCTGCCGGATGGGGCCGTATTCCCCGGTCAGGGCGCAGAAGAGCTCTTTGGTATTCATTTCTGAAAGTGCTTTGTCCATGGTCCTGTGCTCCTGTTTCTCAGTATGATTTGTGATTATCATACGCTTTCTGCGCTCTGTTTGTCAACAGAAACCGCTTTTGTTCCGTCCGGAAACCAATCTGCTTCATTTCCAGGTCACTGCCCCTCAAAAAATCCCCTTGACAAATCCCTTCCTTCGGCGCAAACTCAGAAAAAAGACAGAGGTGACTTCAATGAAAAAGACAAGCTTCGGAACCTTTTTTGAGCTCGGCGGGCGCGGTGCCATGGAGGCCCTGACCCGGACCGGGCTGGACTATGTGATCATCGACACCGAGCACGGCTGTCTCTCGGTCGAGACGACCGCGGATATGATCCTTGCGGCGGAAAACGGCGGCCTTCTGCCCTATGTCCGCATCGGCGACACCCGCCGGCCTTACGTGCTGAGGATGCTGGATGTCGGCGCCCGCGGCCTGATCGTCCCGAACATCCGCAGCGTCGAAGAGGTGCGTCAGCTGGTTGACGCCGCCAAGTTCCCGCCTCTCGGCAACCGCGGCTATTGTCCCACCCGCACCAGCGGCTGGGGCGCGGATGAGTGGGCCAGAGACGCCTTCTCCTACATGGCCGCCTGTAACGAACGCTGCAAGGTCATCCCCCAATGCGAGACCAGAGAAGCCCTGGAGCAGATCGAGGAAATCGCCGCGCTTCCGGGCGTTGACGGAATCTTTGTCGGTCCCTGCGATCTCTCCATCGCGCTCGGTATTCCTCTTCAGTTCGATCATCCGATGCTGCTGGAAGCCTGTGAGCGCATTCTGGCCGCCTGCAGGGCCAACAGCATCGAAGCCCTGATCTTTGCCGGGAACATGAAGGACGCCAAAAAGTGGGCGGCAAAGGGCTTTGACAGCGTGGCCTACAGCCTGGACGCCGGCGTCCTGATCAATGCCTATCAGGCGCTGATCCGGGACTTCCGGTCTGCGGACTGATTGCCGACACGAAAGACGCGGATTTCACCTGTTGAAAAAAACTCCTCAGAAGGATTTCGTATGTTTTCATGAAAGCACTTGGAGCTGCGAGCTCTTTCTGATATAATTCAATTACTGTCCTGATCATGAACAGAATTTACATTAGGAAAGGAACATGCAAAATGGATCTTGAGAAAGCAAAAGAAGCGCTTGAAGCTTTTACCGGGCAGGCCGAACAGCTGATCCGGGACCCCGGCAAGCTGGAAGAACTGCTCCGGCAGTTTGAAGCAAAAATCAAGGAGCTCCCCGTTGCGGGAGACGCCCTCTCCAGAGTACCGCTGATGATCTCCATGATCCGCAGCTATATCACCCGGGAGTACACGGCAGTCTCTCCGAAAGTGATCGTCACGCTCGTCGCGGCCATCATCTACCTACTCAAGGGCAAGGATCTCATTCCCGATGACATCCCCGTTGTGGGGTATGCCGATGACCTCGCGGTGTTTGCCGCGGCCTTCCTGATTGACGAGCCCGAGCTCAGCGCCTATGCCCAGTGGCGCGCTGAGAACGGGAAAACAGAAGAGAGCATCTGAATCAGCGCGGTTGTCTTCAGAAAAGACTCGCACCGGCCGGATATTACAGTATCCTTGACCGGTGCGAGTCTTTGCACATATGCGGTTGAACCGCTGTATACCAAACGGTATGCACGATGGAATGCTCGGCGGCGTGACAGGACGGGGCTTACTCACCCCGTCCTGCTCGATGGTTATTGATTTTCTGATATCCTTACCGTAAGAATCCGTTGATGATCTGCTCCTCCGCCTGCTGTTCGGTGAGGCCGAGGGTCATGAGCTTAATGAGCTGATCGCCCGCAATCTTGCCGATGGCGGCTTCATGGACCAGCATCGCGTCGACGTTGTTCGCCTCCAGGGATGGGATCGCGAGGATGCGCCCGTTGTCCATGATGATGGAGTCGCATTCCGTGTGGCCGCTGCAGGGGGCGTTGCCCGTGATGCGGGCGTTGAAGGTCTGGCTGGAATCGTCCCGGGCCACGGAACGGGACACCACATCCGCCGTGGCATTGGCCCCGTTGAGGTTCACCTGATACCCGCTGACCGCGGTCTGGGTTCCATGGGTCATGAGGCGTTCCTTCACCACCAGGCGTGCGTCGCCCTTGAGCTCGGCCCGGGTCTCACGGTCGGTGGAGTCGACACCCTTGATCTGCTCCATCTCCATCTCCATGGAGCTTCCCTCTTCCATGTAGACCTCGGTCACGGGGTTCAGGATCCGCTGTCCCTTCCCGTCGCCGGAGCCGTAGTGCTTCTCCACGTACTTGACCCTGGCGTTCCGGCCCACGTAGAAGCGGTGGATGCCGTCGTGCTCGGAGTCCTGAGAGCCGCAGTTATCGATCCCGCAGCCGGCGACGATAACGACGTCGCTGTCTTCGCCCACGTAGAAGTCGTTGTAGACCGTCTCCTTGATCCCGCTCTGGGACAGAACCACGGGGATATGGACGCTCTCGTTTTTGGTTCCGGGCTTGATGTGGATGTCGATGCCGCTGCCGTCTTCTTTGGAGACGATGTCGATGTTCGCGGTGGTGTTTCGCCCGGCAAGCTGGCTGTTGGCGCGGAAATTATACGCCCCTTCGGGGATGGAATGGAGATCCGCGATCTCCTCAATGAGTCGTTTCTGAATCGCATCAAGTTTGACCATGGTTTCTTCCTCCCCTCACTGCAGCCTGACACAGGTGCCGCTCTGGCGGACGAGCTTCGGCATGATCTCGTCCGGTGTTCCGCGATCCTGGATTGTCCCGCCCGAGAGGAGCAGAATTTCATCGGCAATGTTCAGGATCCGCTCCTGGTGGGAGATGATGACGATGGAGCTGTCTTCGATCTCCTTGCGCATCTTTTCAAAGATACGGATGAGGTTCTGGAAGCTCCAGAGGTCGATACCCGCTTCCGGTTCGTCAAACACCGAAAGCCGCGTATGTCTTGCAAGCAGGGTCGCGATTTCAATCCGCTTCAGCTCTCCGCCGGAGAGAGAGGAGTTGATCTCGCGGTCAATGTAGTCCCTCGCGCAGAGCCCCACCTCAGAGAGATAGTCGCAGGCCGCCGAGACGGAGAGATTTTTCCCGGAGGCCAGGCGCAGCAGGTCCTTGACGCGGATACCCTTAAAACGGACCGGCTGCTGGAAGGCGAAGCTGATGCCGAGCTTGGCCCGCTCGGTGATGTCCAGCTCCGTGACGTCTTTGCCGTCGAACAGGATGCTGCCCTCTGTCGGTTTTTCGATGCCCATGATCAGGCGGGCCAGGGTCGACTTGCCGCTGCCGTTGGGGCCGGTGATGACGACGAACTTTCCGTTGTCGATGGTGAGATTCAGATTCCGCAGAATCTCTTTCTGTCTGCCGTCCTCCTCGACGGCAAAGCTCAGGTTTTTGATCTCAAGCATAATTTCTGGTTTTTTACTCCTGTCTGTCTTATTATATCGCGTTCTGTTCCCGGATTTTCCGCTTCCAGCACTGGTGGCACATGGCCACATAACTGTCGTTTCCGCCGAGGAAGACCTGGTCGCCCTCGGTGATGATGCGTCCGTTTGCGTCAATGCGGGCATTCACCGTCGCCTTCCGTCCACAGGCACAGATGGTCTTGATCTCGGTCAGCGAGTCGGCCAGTTCCATCAGGCGCTGCGCACCGGGGAAGAAGTGGGTCAGGAAGTCGGTCCGGAGGCCGAAGCAGAGGACCGGCAGATCCTCCTCATCCACCAGCGTGCGCAGATCGTCGATCTGCGCCGGGGTGAAAAACTGTGCCTCATCCGCGATGATGACGTCGTGCCGCCCGGCCTCATGATAGGCATCGACGATGCTCTGCTCCGGCGTGATGATCCGGGCGTGTGCTTCCAGGCCGATCCGGCTTCGGATCAGGTCCGCGCCGTCCCGGGTGTCGATGCTGGGCTTGATGAGCCAGACACTCATGCCCAGCTCTTCATAGTTGAACTTGGTGATCAGGGCCTGGGCGGATTTGGAGGAGCCCATGGCGCCGTATTTGAAATAAAGCTTTGCCATCGCCGTGTGCTTCTCCTCTCACTGCTCCAGGTGTGCGCGGACCCGCTCCATGATCATGTCCAGCGCCACAAGATTGTGGCCGCCCTCCGGGATGATGATGTCCGCCCGGCGTTTCGACGGTTCCACAAACTGCTCATGCATGGGCTTCACCGTGGTGAGATACTGGTTCACCACGCTGTCGAGGCTGCGGCCGCGGTCCCGGACGTCCCGGACGATACGCCGCAGAATCCGCACGTCCGCATCCGCGTCCACGAAGAGCTTGATGTCCATCTCGTCGCAGAGCTCCTGGCTTGCAAAGATCAGGATTCCCTCCACCAGGATCACCTTGGCCGGGTAGATCTGCTTCGTCTGCTCCAAGCGGTCATGGATGGCATAATCATAGAGAGGCATCTGAATGGGCTTTCCGGCCTTCAGGGTCCGCAAATCCTTCAGAAACAGCTCCGTATCGAAGGCATCCGGATGGTCGTAGTTGATCTTCGCGCGCTCTTCAAAGGGGATATTGTGCCGTGCCTTATAGTAGTTGTCGTAAGAAATCATGCAGACATCCTTGCCGAAGCGCTGCATCAGGCGACGGGTGATTGTCGTCTTTCCGCTGCCGGTGCCGCCGGCGATGCCGATGACCATGACTTTATGCATCACGTACCCTCCGTACTCTTTTTTCGCCCTATCATACCATAGAACGCCGTTGCTTTCAATCGTAATTCAGTTACTCGGACCGGAGAATCCTCTTGTATGACATCACAGAAGTGTGTATAATTGTCAGCATCAATATTATACCAATTTCAGGATGGTCTATATGAAGACGTATACTCCCCGCCCTCGGGAATGGGCTCAGGAACAGATCGAGGCCTACATTCTGGAGCACGGCCTCACGGCAGATGACCTTCTCCCGCCGGAGAGAGAGATGTGTCGGATGTGGAATCTGAATCGCTGCACCCTTCGCAGCGCCATCGCCGCCCTGGAGGTTTCCGGACGATTATATGCCGTTCAAGGGAGCGGTACCCGCGTGGCTCCTCGTTTTCGCCGTACCCTTCAGGATCTGCAGAGCTTCACCGAATATGCCGCCGAAAACAGGTTCCGGGCGGAAACCCGTCTGCTCTCTTTTTCAAGCGTTGAATGTGACAAGACGCTTTCCAGGCGTTTTCACAGGTTGCTGGGCGACAAACTATACCGAATCTCCCGGCTGCGCATGCTGGAGCAGATGCCGCTCATGATAGAAACCGCGTATATTCCGCATGCGCTTGCCCCCGGACTTGAAGAACAGGATCTGGTGACGGATTCTCTCTTCCGCATTCTGAAAACCAATTATGGTCTCCGGCTTGATCATGGAGTCGAAAAGGCCGGAATCACCCTCGTCTCAGAAGAAGAGGCAAGATACCTGCAGCTTTCAGCGGGCGATGCCGCCTTCTGGATTGAGAGCAGAACGGAAGCCCCGGACGGCACTGTCATCGAATACTGCCGCACCGTTGGGCGCGCTGACCGCATTGAGATGGTCAGTACGCTCTGCTGGTCCGCTCCAAAGGAGACCCGGATATGAGTGAACTCAACTATCGTTCCCCGCTCTATATCCAGCTGCGGGAAGTCATCCGCAGCAAGATCGAAGACGGCGAATATCAGCCCGGAACCGCCATTCCGTCTGAGAACCAGCTTGCAGAGGCATATGGACTGAACCGCCTGTCGGTCCGAAGTGCTGTGGAAGCGCTGGAAAATGAAGGTCTGCTGAAAAGTGTTCAGGGAAAAGGCGTCTTTGTTCAGGGTTCGAAGACGCAGCGGGATCTGGAAACCCTCGGTGGATACCGCCATACCATGCAGGAGCGCGGGAGAGATGCCTCAACCAAAGTTCTGATCAAAGCCGTCCGGCCTGCCGGTCCTCTGTATGCACGCCTGCTTCAGATTTCTCCGGAGGACCCTGTCTGGTTCATCCGCCGTATCGATTCCAGTGAAGGAGAGCCGGTCGCGCTGGAGGAGATTTATATTCCCCATGCCCTGTGCCCCGGACTGGAGGACATCGACATCGGCCTTTTTTCTCTTTACGATGCTCTGCAGTGGAGCGGTATTCACCTCAGTGTCGGTCAGCAGACGCTGCGCATCACCAGGCTGGAGCCGGCAATGGCCAGACTGATCGATCTCTCTCCCCAGCAGGCTGTCATGGAATTCAGCTATTCTGTTCAGGACACACTGGGCCGGACGGTTGAATTCTCCCGCAGCTACATCCGAGGCGATAAAACCGAGTTCTACGTTCACTATTCAAATTCTCAATTGGTATAATTTATCAAGTTATTCATCTGTTTTTTAAATCTGCCTCCGCTCGAAATCGGAGGCAGATTCTTTTTCTGTTATGAATTACATGAATTTTAATTCGCTCTTTCCCGTTTGTTTTTTTACTTTTTGCCGATTTTTCTATTGTAATTGGTATGAGTTTATAATATACTTGTATATATCATTGAGAGTTCTTCATGAGGAGTGAGGCTGTTTTGTCAGATTCCATTGTTTCGATTCAGCATGTGGACAAATGGTATGGAAACAACCATGTCGTCAAAGACATGAACCTTGAAATTCGTGAGGGAGAGTTTTTGACCCTGCTGGGTCCCTCCGGCTGCGGCAAAACAACCACACTGCGCATGATTGCCGGCTTCGAGGACGCAAGCAGCGGTATCATTGAGGTGCAGGGCGAGCGGGTGGAAGAGAAAGAGCCCTATCAGCGGGATGTCAACACGGTTTTTCAGAACTATTCTCTCTTTCCGCACATGAGCGTCTATGACAATGTCGCCTACGGTCCCTCCATCAAGAAAGTCCCGAAGGATGAAATCCGCAGGCGGGTGGAAGAGATGCTTGCCCTGGTCCAGATGTCAGGCTATGAGAAGCGCAAGCCCGATGCTCTCTCAGGCGGCCAGAAGCAGCGCGTCGCCATTGCCCGTGCCCTGATCAACAACCCCCGCGTCCTTCTTCTGGACGAGCCCCTCGGTGCGCTGGATCTGAAGCTTCGCAAACAGATGCAGATCGAGCTGAAACGGCTGCAGAAGAAACTGGGGATCACGTTCGTCTATGTCACGCACGACCAGGAAGAGGCCATGACCATGTCGGACCGCATTGCCGTCATGCGGGACGGGATTATTCTTCAGATTGACAGCCCGCTGGAAATCTACGATCACCCCAATTGCCGTTTTGTCGCCGACTTCATCGGCGAGTCCAACATTCTTGACGGCAAGGTTCATTCCATTTCCGGAAACCTCATGCAGGTGGAAACGCCATGCGGTATCATCAAGACCTGCGGCGAGGACTTCACCGTCGGCGAAATAATCTGTGTCTCCATCCGGCCGGAATACCTCTCTGTGACTCATGAGCCGAAAGACGGCTTTACCGTCCGGGCCAGAGTGAAGGACTTTATTTATATGGGCACGGTCATCAAGACCAGCCTGGATCTTGACAGCGGGCAGGAGCTGAAGTTCTCCCGGTTTGAAACCGATCCCGATCTTCATGAAGGCGATGAACGCTATCTGTACTGGGATCCTGCAAAATCCGTTCCGATCCACCTGGAGGCGACGGAGGTGCGGGCATGAATCCGGGCACGAAGAAAAAGCCCCACAGCCGTCTGCCGATGATCGCACAGGCCGGCCCGGTCTCTCTCTGGATGATCCTGTTTGTGACCATTCCCATGCTGTTCATCATCTTCATCAGCTTTATGACACGCGGGACCTTCGGCGGTGTGGAGTATACGCCGACGCTCACGTCTTATAAGACGCTGGCGGATGTGATCTACCTCAATGTCATCCTCAAAAGTCTGCGGGTTGCCGTCGTCACAACGGCTGTGTGCCTGCTCCTGGGCTATCCCTTTGCCTACTACATTGCGAGAAAGCCCGCCGATGTCGCCTCAAGGCTCATCATGCTGCTGATGATTCCTCTCTGGACCAATTCCCTGATGCGTCTCAATGCCTGGATGCTGCTCTTCCAGACCAACGGTCCGGTAAACAAGGCACTGCTGGCACTCGGTCTGGTGGAAAAGCCGGTCATGTTTCTCTATACGGACGGGCTGGTTCTCCTCGGGCTGATCACGAATTTTCTCCCCTTTGCCGTTCTGCCCATGTACTCGTCCATTGAGAAACTGCAGAACGCCATGCTGGAGGCTTCCGCAGATCTTGGGGCAAAGCCCTCGACAACCTTCCTGCGGGTCACGCTGCCCCTGACCTGTCCGGGGATTTTCTCCGCCGTTATTCTGACTTTTATTCCCGCGCTGGGCACCTATACCATCACGGATATGCTGGGCGGGGGAAAAGTGCTGTACATCGGAAACATCATCAAAAACCAGTTCGGCACCATTCGCAACTGGCCCCTCGGCGCGGCACTGAGCGTGCTGCTTCTGCTGATTACGGCATTGCTGATTTTCATTTACTCCCGCTTCGCCAGTATCGAAGACATGGAGGTGATGTGAGATGCGGCAGGAAAATCCGAATCGAAAAATCCTGCGGGAAAAGCGCAGCCGTTTCTGGAGCAGCTTCTATGCGGCGATCATCTATGCTCTGTTTTACATTCCCGTGCTGGTTATGATCCAGTTCTCCTTCAACGACGCCAAGCGCAACTACTCCTGGGAGGGGTTCACCACAGCCTGGTATGGGAAGCTCTTTTCCTTTCGCAACCACGATCTCTGGGAAGCGCTGGTCTACTCGCTCATCATTGCCGTTGTCGCCACGGTAATCAGTGTGGTGATCGGGGTTCTGGGCGGCATAGGACTGAAGAAGTTCCAGTTCCGCGGGAAAAAGTTTATTAATCTCATGCTCTATGTCCCGATTGTTGTTCCTGAGATCGTCCTCGCTGTCTCCATGCTGATCATCTTCATGACCATCGGAATCAAGCTCGGAATGGGGACCATTGTCATCGGCCACTGTACCTTCTGCATTCCTTACGCGGTCGTCACCATCAAGGGCCGCATCAGCGGCGATAACGACACCCTGCAGGAGGCTTCGATGGATCTGGGGGCAAACCGGGTGCAGACCTTCTGGCGCATCACGATTCCCAGCATCATGCCGGGCATCATGTCTGCGGCTTTTCTGAGCTTCACGCTTTCCATCGACGATGTCATCATGTCCAACATGCTGGCAAGTGCACGGCAGTCGACCCTGCCGGTTCTGATTCTCTCCGTAAACCGCACCGGCATCACCCCGGACATCAATGCGCTGACCACGCTGATGGTTCTGGTCATGGTGTTCGGCATGCTGGTCATGAATTTCATCCAGCGCCGCATTGCCGCAAAGCAGGCCAGAGAAATTGCTGAATCTGAAAAACGTATTTCCGCCATGTCCAGTCATGGCTGAAAGATATAAAACAAGGAGGAAATCAAAATGAAAAAAGCGCTGTCCCTTCTCATCGCGTTCATCATGCTCTTCAGTCTGGGCATCACTGCCAATGCTGCAGAGCGCAAGGAGCTCAACATCTTCATGTGGAGCGACTACATTTCCGACGATCTGATCGCGAACTTTGAAGACGAGTTCGGTGTCAGAGTCAACCTGAGCTACATGAACGACAACGCAGATTCCATCACGAAGCTCACCGCCGGCGCCGGCAGCGAGTATGACCTGATCATGACCTGCGACGCGTACATGGAGTCTCTGATTGCCGACGGCTATCTGGAGGAGCTCGATCTCAGCCAGATCCCCAATTCCGAAAACATCAACAAGGCCTACTGGTCCGAGCAGAACCAGAAGTACTGCGTGCCTTATCTGATGAACTACATCTATGTGGTCTATGACACCGAGCGCTGCCCCATCGAGATCACATGCTACAACGACCTGATCCGCCCGGAGATGAAGGGCCAGATCGGCTCCGTGGACGGGGCCCGCAACCTCTTCCCCATTGCTCTGATCGCCCTCGGCTATGACCCCAACTCCCGTGATGAAAACGAAATCAAGGAAGCCTACGAGTGGCTCGTGAAGTACAACGAGAACGTGGTCGCCTACGGCTCCACCGAGACCAACATCGTCAGCGGCGCCATCTCCTGCATGTTCACCTATGACGGCAACACCGCCGAAGCCATGGCGCAGCTGGGCGAGGACAACACTCTGGTCGTGGCTCCCTTCACCAGTGATCCGGTACAGCTCGGCTTTGACCTGTATGTCATCCCGAAGGGTGCCCAGCACATGGATCTGGCCTATCAGTTCCTCAACTACATCTGCGACCCCGAAGTCATGGCCGCAAACCTGGTTGACAATCCCTACTCCTGCCCGAACGATGCCGCGGTTGCCGCTGCCTCCGAGGAGTACCGCAACGGTCCGGCTTTCGACTTTGACTACAAGACCAACATCTTCTTCCAGGAAGATGTCGGCGATGCCATCACCATCTACGACCAGTACTATCAGATGCTGAAGGTCGGCTGATCAGACCGGAGGAGGAAAACACTTGCTTAAGTTCGACGAACAGAAGCAAATAGACAGTGTGCGCGGGGCTCTTGCCCTGCGCACACAGATTGAACAGATCATCGACACGGTCTGGCATGACGGGATTACCAATCTCTGCTGGCTCGGCATCGGCGGTACCTGGGCAAGCTGCCTGCAGGCGCACTGCCACATGAAAGAGCGCAGCGCCCTCGACATCTTTGTCAGCAACGCTGCGGAATACTGCGCTGCAGGCGACCGCAGGATCGGCCCCGGGACGCTGGTCATCATCTCTTCCGTCACCGGCACCACTGTGGAAATCGTAGAGGCTGTGAAGAAGGTTCGGGAAGCCGGCGCCCGCGTGCTCGGGTTTATTGACAAGCCGGAAGTCCCTCTGGCTTCATCTGTGGACTTCTGTATCAGCTATCCGGCAAATGAACAGCTGAAGTTTTTCATGGCGGCCGACCGCATTCTCTGGCATGAGGGTGTTATGCCGGAGTATGAAGCCATGTATAAGCAATTTGACGCGGCCCTTCCCGAGGCGCTGGTTGAAGTGGAAAAAGCCGCGGACACGTTCGGTGAAGATTTCGCCCGGCGGCACAAAGACGACGCACTCCATTACTTTGTCGGTGCCGGGAGCCTCTACGGTGCAACGTATTCCTACGCCATGTGCTACTGGGAGGAGATGCACTGGATCCGCACCAAATCGATCCACTCCGCGGAGTTTTTCCATGGCATGCTGGAGATTGTCGAGGAGGATACGCCCGTTACCCTGTTCATCGGGGAAGATGCTCAGCGCAGTCTGGGGGAGCGAGTCGCCCGTTTTCTGCCGAAAGTCTGTCAGAACTACACCGTCATCGACACGCAGGAGTATGCACTTCCCGGTATTGACGATGCGTTTCGGCCTGTGGTATGCCACCTGGTCATGCACGCCGTAACCAATCGCATCGACGCCCACCTGGAGGCGCTCTCCGGCCACGACATGAAGCTCCGCCGGTATTACCGGAAGATGGACTATTGAAAACAAACGCAGGGAAGGTCCGAGGCCTTCCCTGTTTCATCAAACAACGGAATGTTATGAAATACGGACTATTTACCTGCCCCTATCAGCGGCTTTCGCTGGAAAGGGCCTTTTCAGATGCCAGCGCTCTGGGTTATGATTACATCGAACTATGGGGCGGCAGACCGCACGCCTATGCGCCGGATCTCCTCGCCGGGGATCTGGATGCCGTCCTGTGGCTGATCGACCGCTTTGAGATGCCGGTGGAGATTTATACACCGGAGCACAACGCCTATCCTTTCAACTATATGATCGGGTCCGAGCGCCAGTGGGAAGATGCGATGGACTATCTGTCGGCTGCTTTGCGCTGCGGCAAGGCCCTCGGTGCGGAATACACCCTGATCTCCGTCGGGCACAGCGGTTTCGCGTCCCCGGAGGAAAAACGGTTCCGACTGCTGAAAAGTCTGACCCGGATTTCCCGTGAGGCTGAACACCTGGATCACCGCATTGTCGTCGAGCCCTTGACCCCGATGGAGTCAGACTTCTGCAACAGTTCCGAAGAACTGTCAGAGCTTCTGGATCTGGTCAATTCTCCCGCAGTGCGGGGGATGTGCGATGTGGTTGTTCCGTTTGTGCAGGGCCGCAGTCCCGCAGCCGAAGTGCGTCTGCTCGGACAGAGAATGGCCCATCTCCACCTGACAGACAGCGACGGCATCACAGAAAACCATCTTCTTCCCGGTGACGGGTGCATGGATCTTCACGGGCTTCTGGAAGAGCTGAGCGCCTGCGGCTACGATGGGCGGGCCACCCTCGAACTCGTGACCCATTACATAGACACGCCTTCCGAAGCCGCGGCAGCCGCCATTCGGAGGATCAGGGAGATGACAGAATCATGAAAATCGCCTGTATCGGTGACAACTGCATCGACTACTATGAGGAAAGCGGCCTGGCATTTCCGGGCGGGAACCCGGTAAATGTCGCCGTCTATGCCCGCAGTCTGGGCGCACAGACAGCTTATCTCGGCGCGGTCGGAACAGACCCTTATGGAGACCTGCTGCTCCGCAGGCTCTCGGAAGAGGGTGTCGACGTCTCGCATGTGCAGCGGCTGCCCGGTGCTACCGCGCTCTGCCATGTCTCTCATGTGAACGGAGACCGGGTTCTCGGTGACTACGATGAAGGCGTCATGGCAGGTTTTTTACTTCGTCCGGACGATCTTCGCTTTCTTGAGGAGTATGACCTGGCCGTGACTGGCCTCTGGGGACATGCGGAACACAGTCTGGAAGCCATCCGCGCTATGGGGGTTCCCGTCGCCTTTGACGGCGCAGAGCGCCCGTTCGACCCCGCGGGTCGGATCGCTCTACCACAGACGGATATTGCATTTTTTTCCGATGACCTGCTGCCAGATAACGCGCTGAAAGAAAAGATCCTGGCTGTGTCCGCTGCCGGGCCGAAGCTGGTAATCGCCACGCGCGGTGCACAGGGGAGTCTGGCCTATGACGGACGGTGCTTCGTTTCCTGCGCCCCCGCTCCCTGCGCCCTGATCGACACCATGGGAGCAGGCGACAGCTTTATTGCCGGCTTCCTGGTCAGCTGGCTCTCCGGGAACGCTTTGCCGGAATGTATGCAGGCAGGCGCGGAAAAAGCCGCCGTCACCATCGGCCACAAAGGCGCCTGGTAACAGACGCATGAGAATGCCGGAATTACTCGCCGGATCAAAAAACGGAGTCTCCTGAACCACACAGGAAACTCCGTCTTTTTTATTCTAACGGGATGCGTTCCCGTCAATCGGTGAGATCAAACGCCTCGATGCCAAGCTGATCGGCGTAAGACTGAATCACGGCATAGATTCCGGCTGTATAGGCGGCATAGTTTTCCTCGCTGTAGACGTAATCCTCCGCGTCCGCGTCCAGCGTGAGCATCTGCTCGTGATAAGCAGTAATGGGGACAAAATGACCGATGTCATCTTCCAGGCCCCTGGTGTATGCCAGGAAATAGGGCACCTGCAGCTTGTTGACCGTGACGGTCTCTCCTTCAGCGTTCACGGTGAAGATATTGTTCTCACTGTCAATGGCATATTCGGTTTCGATGTTGGGGAAGTACTCGGAGACCAGATCCACATAGAGGCCGACAAATTCACTGCTGTTGTCCCGGATGTGCAGATCCTTCTCATATCCCCAGAACTTGCGGGCGTAGCCGCCGTCCAGCTTGGTATCAAAGTTATAGACGGTGACATGATTTCTGACGGCATAGTCGTTGATGAGCTTGATTACCGCCCGGGTATTGCCGCACCAGCTTCCGCCCAGGAGGATCAGATAGGAGCCGTCCTGCTCCAGCAGCCACGTCAGCTGCTTATAGGTGATGGGCTGGATGTTAATCTGCTCGTCCGGGGTGAAGATCTCCTGTTCCGCTTTCTCATTATAAGCCAGCCGGATGTAATCCGCACCGCTGAAGCTGTCGAGCTCCGTTTCGGAAGCTGCGTCAAATACGCTCTCCCGGAGAATGGCCTTGTATTCGTCAACGGCCTCCGTGTTTTCAACATTGTCCGTGACAAAGTCGTCCCGCACCTTCATGAGTTCAAGGCCCGCCACAATGGGAGCGGGATTGCCGTCGGCATCGGTATTGTCCCGGTTGTACAGGAAGAGGAAGGGGACCTGAACCTTGGGGACTGTGACCTCTTTGCCGTCAGCGTCGGTATAGGTGAGTGCGGACTCGGTATCCACCTGATACTCCACAAAGTCGTTGAGGTTTACAAGATAATTTGTCACCAGCTCACCATACAGATAATTGTAGAGACTGCCGGGAAGCACGGCATCCCCGGAGCTTGCGCCGTTGGTCTCGCGAATGTGGGAGGCGCGGTTTGTCCCGTCGAGACGGAAGTCCAGATTATAGATGGTATCAATGCCGTATTCCTTTGCAACCTGGTCGATGTAGCCGATGACCGGCGTGGTGTTGCCGCACCAGCTGCCGCCCAGAAGCAGAAGGTAGTTTCCCTCCTGCCGGAAGAGGTAAATCGCTTCTTCCAGCGTCAGAGAGCTGAAAACGGAATCCGGATCCTCGAGATAGGCATAATCGCTGTTGTAATAGGCCTTCTGGAGATTCTGGGTTTCTGCGGAGGATGTCAGCGCCGTATCGGCCCAGGCGGGCAGTGCCAGCGAGAGCAGAAGCACAAGAATAGTGAGAACAGACAATAAACGTTTCATAATAGTTAACTCCTTTAAGGTAATCAGATTGTTGGATAAACCGGCCGATCAGGCGGGGCAGAGCTCCGGCACAGCGGCAGCCGCCGGCTGTGGCGCGGCCGGCTCCTGAGCCTGCCTCTCTACATCCGGGCCGTACTTTGCACGGGCCGCCTCAAGATCGGAATAGTTTTTCAGAAGAGGGATATCCTCTTCCGTCAGGAATGTGTCGAAAGCCTCCTCGGCGCTTTGAAGCTTTTCCCGGATGAGTTCTTCCGGCGCTTTGTCCCGGATTGAGATGTACATGTCCCGGATGGCAAGTTTGACATACTCGAGTTTTGCCTCCTTGAGAGACTGAAGATTCGGGATCTTCCTTTCCAGATGGAAGTCCGGATCCGCGGCGGCCAAAGCCGCATCCGCAGCCTCGAGCAGCCTGCGGGTCTCTTCGTCATAGCGGACTTCACGCAGCGCGTCGATGGCCTGTGTGATCTGCTCCTCGGCATAATGGGCAGACGCGAGGGAGAGTCCCCCGAGAACCCCGCCCAATACCAGCAGGATCAGAAAAAGGGCTGTTTTTTTCATGCGATCCGCTCCTTTCCTGTTCTGCCAGTTTCGGCGGCAAAAACCCTGTCGTCCAGCAGTTCGGTCTTTCTCGCCACAGCCGTAGCGGCGATGGAGGCGCTCGAGACGTTATCCAGCGTGCGGATCATATCCGAGATGGTGTTGATGGGAATCATCAGAACCACCGCCCCTACCGGAAGCCCGATGGCGCTGAAGAGCGCAATTGCCGAGACCACCGCAATCCCGGGAACCCCCGCGCTGCCGATGGAAAGGAAGAACGCCGTAACCGCCAGGGTAAGATAATCCACGGCGCTCCAGGGAAGCCCGGCTGCATGGACATAGAACAGGGCCAGCAGAACCGGCCACACGCAAGTGCAGCCCGGCATTCCGATGGTGGTACCGAGAGAAGCGGTGAAATCCGCCACTTCTTCGGAAACACCCACCTCGTCCTTCAGGCAGCGCACCGTAACCGGGAGCGTCCCCACACTGGACTGGGTGCTGAAAGCGGTCACCTGCGCCGGGAAGATCTTGCGGAAGAAGCGCAGCGGGGAAAGCTTTGCCGCACCCCAAATGATAAGCCCGCCCAGAACATATGTATGCACCAGGCAGACGGCATAGATCACCACCGTCAGCAGCAGAAGCTGAAGCATGGACTCTCTGCTCTCCAGAAGTCTGCTGGCGGCCCCGGCGATGAGGCACAGCACTGCATAGGGGGTGAGATCAATGACGACTTCAAGGATTTTGAAGACGATTTTTCGTGCCGCGTCAATCAGCAGGGAGAAAGGCCGAACGGCCTCCTCGCCTTCCTTCTCCGCGACCGCGAGATAAGCCGCCGCAACCGCCACGCCGGTTATAATCAGGGCCGGGACATTGTTGTTTGCAAAATCTCCGACGACGTTCTCGGGAAAGAGATTTTCCAGTACCTGGTGAAAAGGCTGCGTCAATCCGGCATAGGCACTGACGGTACTCTCATCCAGCGTATCAAGCTCACGGAAGAGGGCTGTCGCGTCGCTGCCGATGTTCAGGAACTGACCGGCCAGCAGACTCAGCAGAATTGCAAGCGCGGCCTGAAGCAGCAGCCAGAAAACCGACCGAAGTCCGAGACTTCCGGCATTGGCACGCCCTCTCAGACTGATGATGCCTGACACGATGGAGAGGAAAATAACCGGAGATACCAGAAGCTTCAGGAGCCTGATGTAAAGATCTCCGAGGAAATCGACCCATAGAAGCCATGCGTTTCCTTCCGAGGCAAACAGGACTCCGATTCCTGCCCCCAGCACCAGGGCTAGGAGAATGACAAGGGACCAATTGATCCGGTCTTCCAGAACCCGAAGCAGAACAAACGCGAGCAGGACGACGTCCAGGGCCAGAAACGGCATCCAGCGTACGGACAGCAGTATTTGCATGACAAATTCTTCTTTCTTTTGATTGACCTGTAGTCAGAATGAAGTCTGTGCGGAAAAAAGGAGAACCGGACGACATCGGTCCGTTTTCCAGCGTCGAATCAGAAATATCATTGCTTAAACCTCCATGTGCAGGATCGTCTCATAAAAAAACGGGGAGCCCATCGAGCTCCCCGTCTGAACAGCAGAAGGAAACATCACCTGGGCATGCCAAATCGCACACGCATTTCACAGCGTGTGGCACAACACAGGATGGATTTGGATCCGGTGCGTTTCATGGATGTCTCCTCAAATTTCTCATTTCCCTATCGGGTAAGTATGTTTATATCACGTTCAGCATGATATGTCAAGAGGAAAAACAGTGATCACATTCCTCTTATAACCCATTGACGTAATATGTTATTTTGTTTATACTGCATTTACGATGCTTGATAAAGCGGCGAGATCTTTCTGCAAAGCTAATATTCAACGAGGAGGCATGTGTTCCATGAAGGTCGTCATCACAGGCTTTTTCCCGGAGGCAGCAAAAGACAGAATCCTTGGAAGTTTTCCTTGCGCCTGGGATATCAGGATCGTTTCGCCGGATAAAGTAGAACAGGAATTAACAGATGCAGACGTATTGATTCCTGAGCACATCCGGATTGACGATGACCTCCTTCAAAAAGCGCCGAAGCTGAAGCTGGTACAGACAGGCGCGGGATATGACAACGTTGATTTGTGCGCCTGTACCATGCATGGTGTTCAGGTATGCAACGCGGCTGGTGTAAATGCCAATGCCGTAGCCGAACATGTCATGGCGTTTATTCTTTGCTGGTACAAGAACATTGTAAAACTTGACCGGTTTTTAAAGATGGATTCCGATGAAGGCGGGTTAAGCTATTGCGGAGCCGAACTTGCGGAAAAAACAATCGGCCTTGTCGGATTTGGGCATGTCGGCAAAAAAGTGGCAGAATACTGTAATGCTTTTCATATGAACGTGCTGGCATACAGCCGCAAGCCAATTGAAGCCGCGGGAATTGAGCAGAGAGACCTGGACAGTCTGGTTCGTGACAGTGATATTGTCAGCCTGCATGTTCCTCTCAATGAAAGTACACGGCACATGATAAATGCTGATATGCTTACCAAAATGAAATCCGACGCTGTCCTGATCAACACCTCAAGAGGCGGCGTCATTGATGAGCCGCAGCTCCTTCATGCATTGGAGAAGGGCCTGATCGGAGGCGCCTGCCTGGACGTTTTTGAGGATGAACCATTACGCCCCGATCACCCGTTCCGCAGTCTCGAAAATGTGATCTTAACGCCGCATACTGCAGGTCTCCCTGATGGAGTGAAGTATCACAGAAAGCGCTATGAATTTTTTGTAAGAAATATCGAACGGGTAATGAACAACGAAATCCCGGATTGCAGGCTTAATCATCTGATGAGGTAGAAAAGCTTCGTGCTCCGCAAACCACTGATCAAGGTTTTCTTCAAACTCCGCGAAGCAGTCCGGATAGTGGTCATAGTCAAACCGGTCCAGATAGGCCTGGGCCGAGGATATCAGCTCAACAAAATCCATAGAATCGCTCCTGCCCGGTTCATGCGAGGATGGCGTCGATCGCCTGCAGTTCCTCCGCGGAAAAGTCCGGGAACTGCAGCGCTTTGATATTCTCGCGGATCTGCTCCGGCCGGCTCGCGCCGATCAGCGCCGAAGTCACTCTTTCGTCCCGCAGCACCCACTGCAGGGCCATCTGGGCCAGGCTTTCCCCGCGCCCTGCCGCCAGCTCGTTGAGCTTTACCACCCGGGCGATTTTCTCTTCCGTGATCATGTCGGGCTTCAGATAGCGGGGATCATGGGCGGCTCTGGAATCCGCCGGGATGCCGTGGATATACTTGTCGGTAAGCAGGCCACCGGCAAGGGGCTGAAACACGATGCAGCCCATGCCCTCGCTTGCCAGGGTTCCCAGCAGCTCATCTTCGATATTGCGGGTGAACATGTTGTAGCGCGACTGGCAGATCAGAAGGGGGACACCCCAGGCCTTCATGATTTCGGCCGCCTGTCCGGCACGGTTCGCCGGGTAGTTCGAGATTCCGACATACAGGGCTCTTCCGCTGTCCACGATGGTCTTCAGCGCGCCCATGGTCTCCTCCAGCGGGGTTTCCGGATCCGGGCGGTGGTGGTAGAAGATGTCGACATAGTCCAGATGCATCCGCTTCAGGCTTTGATCCGCGCTCGCGATCAGGTACTTTCTGCTGCCGAAGTTGCCGTAGGGGCCGGGCCACATATCATAGCCCGCCTTGGTCGAGATGATGAGCTCATCCCGATAAGGGCGCCAGTCGCGGTCCATCAGGATGCCGAAGTTGGTCTCGGCCTCGCCGTACGGGGGTCCATAATTGTTGGCAAGATCAAAGTGGGTGATCCCCTCGTCAAAAGCCGTGCGCAGGATCTGCTGCTGTACGCCGAGGGGCGTGATGTTTCCGAAATTATGCCACAGGCCGAAGGAGAGCCGCGGCAGCAGCAGACCGCTGTTTCCGCACCTTCTGTAAAAATCGCTCCGTTCATAGCGCGACTCACTCGCGGTATAGGATTCATATAACTGCATTCCGATCCCCTCCAGGTCTGATGATATAACACTGTGCTGATTCTACCCCCGCGTCCGGGTCCTTGTCAACAAGCCGTTCCCGAAAGCTGCCGCTTGTATTACCATTCTTTCCGTCAGAAGCAGCCTTCTGCCTGATAATTACTTTACAAATCTGCACGTCGTCTGTATAATCGAACCCGAAGCCAAGTCCGGAAAAGAGGTGGCATCAGCGTGGCAGAGGAGTACTATACCGTTGTCGTGGCCGACGATGAACAGGAGCTGAGGGAAGCAGTCTGCAGCATGATTCGCTGGGAGGAGATTGGTTTTCGCCTGGTCGGAAGCGCCGGAAACGGACTGGATGCGCTGCAGCTGGTGGAACAGCTGCAGCCGGATCTGCTTCTGACCGATATTCAGATGCCCTTTATCACCGGAACAGAGCTGGCAAAGAGTGTTCGGGAACTTCAACCGCTCATTTCCATCGCATTTTTGTCCGGCTATGATGATTTTGAATACGCGCAGCGCGCAATCGAGAATCGCGTCATCTCTTATCTTCTGAAACCGATCAGTGTAGCGGAGCTCACCGCCGCTTTGCGTGAAATCCATGAAAAAATGGAGCGGCATTTCCAGGAGCTCCGTCCGGTTGATGTGCATGTCAGCAAGCACTTGACCACTGCCTCTCTCCTGCTGGATCCCTATGCGGAATACTCCGGGGAGGATGCAGAGCGCCTGCTTCTGGAGAGCGGCATGGTTTTCACCAGACCCTATGACATTGCCGTCTTTTCTGTCCGCGTCTGTCATGCGGATCAGCGCTCTGCGCATATGATCGACCGCATTCTGCGCAAGTATTTCAGCTGCTGCAGCTTTGCTTCAGGCGGCAGGATTCTGAGCCTGGTTATTTCGGAAAACGGATTCACTCACATAGGAGCAGCGCTGGATGAGCTTTATTACGCTTGCCGGCGCATGCTGGATGAGAACTGCATCCTCGGCATCAGCCGCTTCTTTCCGGATCTGCGGTACTGTACAGAGGCTTGCCGTGAGGCTGTCGAAGTGCAGCAGAAAGCCACAGAACCAGGGATTTTCCGTTATGAGGACCTGATTGTCCATTCCGAAGCCGCCGCATCAAATTCCTCCGTCAGCGCTTCAGGGGAAGGCGTTCGTTCTCTGTGTCAGCAGGCAATGAAAATCATCGCAGCCGAATACTGGGACGAAGCCCTGAGCCTGAGCTCTGTCAGCGAACGGCTCCATGTTAATCCGAATTACCTGAGCGCCAATATGAAAAAATATGCCGGTGATACCTTCATCAATTTGCTGATCAGGGAACGGATGGAGCAGGCACTCCGACTTCTCCAGCAGCCCGGCGGGATGAAAATTGCTGAAATCGCCGCTGCATGCGGTTACAGTGACCAACATTATTTCAGTTACTGCTTCAAGAAATACCATGGGACCAGTCCGGCCAGGATGCGCCGCTCGGAGGAATCTGTATGAAGAATCGCGGTATTCGCATGAGCAGTCTTCTCACGCTCTCGAATCTGGCCATTGTCCTCCTTATTCTGTCCGGCGCGGTTTTTCTCTTTGCGCGGACATACCAGCAGCAGCTCATAGGAACTGCGCGGACAAACAGCCTCCGTACCGTGACGCAGGTCAGCAGCACCGTCAACGACTATCTCGCGGAAATCAACGCCGTGATGCGCACCCTGGAGGAGGAAATGACCGATGCCGAAAAACAGCGGACAGACTTTTTTGACGTCTTTCTTCGCACCCGTCCGGATGTCGTTGCAGTGTCTACTTATGATCCGACGGGAAATCTTTCCCACTGCTACAGCAACCTCGGTCCGCCGACGGGAACCCGGTCGGACGGAATCAATCTCTCTCTGGATCTGCAGCGCCTTCTTTCCGAACCGGACGGATACGTCTCCGCGCCGCACGTTGTGACCTTTTTCCAGGATGTATATCCCTGGGTCATCACGGTAGTTTCCCCGCTGGAGAAAGAAAGCGGCGAGCACTGGATCGCTCTGGACATCAGCTGCAGCGATATTTCCTCCTACATCAGCGACAGCGGCGTCGGCCGCCGTGGATATTGCTATCTGATGGACACGGACGGGAACATCGTTTATCATCCTCAGCAGCAGCTGATCTATTCCGATCTCAAAGCAGAGGACTCCGCCCTGATCGCCTCCCTGGAAGACGGAAGCTATGTGGAGGGGATGGTGATCTATGCCGTCAAGACCCTGAACAATGGTCAATGGAGGCTGGTCGGTGTCAGTTTTCTGCAGGAATTTCTGACCGAAAGTCTGCGGCAGCTCGGAACGATTCTCCTGATTCTCGCTGCTCTGGTACTGCTGGCGGCCCTCCTGATCAGCGCGGTCATGAGTGCCGTGCTCTCCCATCCTCTTCGGGATCTGGAACACGCCATGGCGCAGTTTGAAGAGGACGCCGACCGGTTTAACTATGATCCTCCGAAGATCGCCGTAAGGGAAATCCGCCATCTCTCCGTCTCTTTCCGTGACCTCGTGCTCAAAGTGCAGCAGCTGATGAAAACGGTTCGCGAGGAAGAAATCAATCTGCGGAAAACGGAGCTGCGTGCCCTGCAGGCCCAGATCAATCCGCATTTTCTGTACAACACCCTGGACTCGATCTCCTGGATGTGCGAACAGGGTAAAAACGCCGAGGCTGTCGAGATGGTCAATGCGCTTGCCCGCCTGTTCCGCATCAGCATCAGCCGCGGGCATGAGCTGATCCCCATTCGAAACGAACTGCAGCACGCGGAGAGCTATCTGGAAATACAGGCGCACCGCTATAAAAACCAGTTCACCTGGTCGATCGATGCCGAAGAGAGCTGCCTGGACTATCTCTGCCACAAGATCACGCTTCAGCCGATTATTGAAAACGCGATTTATCACGGTTTAAACGGGCTTGTCGACGACGGAGAGATTCTGGTTTCCATCCGGGAAGACGGAGAGGATATTCTCTTCACCGTGACCGACAACGGTTCTGGCATGACAGAGGAACAGATCTCCGCCATCATGCAGAAAGACCGCAGCGACCGGGCCGGAATCGGAATCAAAAACGTGAACGACCGGCTGGCCATCTATTTCGGTCCCGCATACGGGATTCAGATTGACAGTGAGCCGGATTGCGGCACCAGCGTCCTGATCCGTATGCCCAAGGTGACAGAGGAGGCAGACTATGAGAAAAAATAAGCTTCTTCTCCTTTTCCTTCTGGCCTCATTTCTGCTCAGCGCCTGCGGACAGGCGCAGGAGCGCTCGTCACCGTACAGGATTTATCTGATCTCCAAATCCACTTCCACCGAATTCTGGCGTTCCGTTTTCGCCGGGGCAAACGCCGCCAGGGCGGAATACAACGTGGAACTTACCATCTGCGGTCCGGAGACGGAAGAGGACTATCTCGGTCAGAACCGCTACATTGAAGAAGCCATTGAGAATCATGCCGATGCCATTGTTTTTTCTGCCATCAGTTATACGGAAAACGCGCCTGCAATTGATGCTGCCGCGGAGGCCGGCATCAAAATTGTCGTGATCGACAGTGACGTCAATTCCTCCCGCGTCAGTGCCCGCATCGGGACGGACAACATTCAGGCCGGAAGGATCACCGCGGCAGCCGCGCTTGACACGGATGCTGCACATCTGTCCGTCGGCATTGTGAATTTTGCGCTTGTCAGCAGAAACGGAGAAGAACGGGAAATCGGTCTCCGGGAGGAGCTCGAAAAGGACTCCCGGGTCGAGCGGATCTATACCGTCAATTCTCTCACCGATCATGACGCGGCTCGGATGAGCGCTATCTCTCTGCTGGAGGAGCACCCGGAAATCAACATTCTGATCGGGCTGAACGAACCGCTCGGCGTCGGTGTCGCAGAGGCTTCTGAAGAGCTTGATCTGGGCGGCCGGGTCCGTGTGGTTTCCTTCGACTCAAATATCCGCTGTATCGACCTGCTCCGAAGAGGCGCCGTTTCCGCCCTGATTGTACAGAATCCTTACGCGATGGGTTATCTCGGGGTCGAGACCGCGTGGAAAGTTCTGGAAGGACAGAGCTTCAGCCCCGACCGGCTGATTGACACCGCTACCTCTATTATCACACGGGAAAACATGTTTACGATGGAGGGGCAGAGAACCTTGTTTTCATTTGGATAATTATGCATTCTGCACAATTATTGGCGTTCATTTTTGACGCTTTCAACGAGAGAAATGAAGAATCTTAACTTTTTTCATAAAGAAAACCCATTGATTTTCCTCCTCTGTCTGCTAAGATAGTATAGGAAAACGGGGATTTATCCCTGAATCAGAAATGGAGGAAAATACCATGAAGAAAATCCTTGCAGTTGTCCTGGCACTGATGCTGGTGTTCTCTCTGGGCTGCACGGCCTTCGCGGCCGGCGTTCCCAACGCAGAGAAACCGGTCATCTGGTTCAACCGTCAGCCGTCCAACAGCCAGACCGGCGAGCTGGATATGGACGCTCTCACCTGGAATGAGAACACCTACTATGTCGGCTTCGACGCCATTCAGGGTGCTGTTCTGCAGGGCCAGATGATCGTGGATTATTTGCAGGCCCAGGGTGCTGAAATTGACCGCAACGGCGACGGCATCATCGGCTACGTCCTGTGCATCGGCGACGTCGGTCACAATGACTCCATTGCCCGTACCCGCGGCGCACGTCTGGCTCTCGGCACCGCTGTTCCCGACAGCGCCCAGGGCAAGACCGAGGTCGGAGACATCAACGACGTCGATCCCACACCCATCGGCACCAACCTGGACGGTTCCGCCTCCAGCGTGAAGGACGGCGCCATCACCATCGGCGGACAGGAATTCGTTGTGCGTGAGCTCGCCTCTCAGGAGATGAAGAACAACTCCGGCGCCACCTGGGATGCCCCCACCGCCGGCAACGCCATCAACACCTGGAGCGCCGCGTTCGGCGATCAGATCGACGTCGTCGTCTCCAACAACGACGGCATGGGCATGGCGATCTTCAACGCATGGTCCAAGGAGATCGGCGTTCCCACCTTCGGCTATGACGCCAACAGCGACGCTGTCGCCGCCATCGCCGACGGCTACTGCGGTACCATCTCCCAGAACGCCGATGTTCAGGCTTACCTGACCCTCCGCACCCTGCGCAACGCGCTGGACGGCATCGACATCATGACCGGTATCAGCATCCCCGACGCGGCCGGCAATGTCCTGTCCGAGGACCTCTACTTCTACGATGAAGCGACCCGCTGCTTCTACGCCCTGAACGGCGCTGTCACGGCGGCAAACTATGAGGCGTTCCTGGATGCCACCGCTCCCAACCCGGCCTTCTCCAACCAGCTGAGCGAAGAAGACGCGGCCGTGAAGAATGTCTGGCTCGACATCTTCAACTCCACGGATAACTTCCTCAATGCCACCTATCTGCCGCAGCTGCAGAATTATGACAAGGTTCTGAACCTGAACGTCGAGTATGTCAAGGGCGACGGCCAGACCGAGGGCAACATCATCGACCGTCTTGCCAACCCCGACGCCTATGAAGGCTTCTGCATCAACATGGTGAAGACGGACAACGCCGCCTCCTACATGGCAAAGCTCAGCTGATTTCCGAGATCCCGGATTCATAACATCGAAAGCCCCGATCACAAATCGGCGGACGGGGATGTGGCATTCACCACATCCCCGTTTTAATCATGCATAGAAAAAGGCAGGAATACAACGATGGCTGATTCGAATACCAAAACAGTCTTATCGATTCGGGACATGTGCAAGTCCTTCGGACGCAACCGCGTTCTCGACCACATCGACCTGGATGTGAAAGAAGGCACTATCATGGGACTGATGGGCGAGAACGGCGCCGGAAAATCAACCATGATGAAATGCCTCTTCGGCACCTATCAGAAGGATGAAGGAACCATCCGTCTGAATGGAAAAGAGGTCAACTTTTCCGGCCCGAAGGACGCGCTGGAAAACGGAGTCGCCATGGTCCATCAGGAACTGAACCAGTGCCTGGAACGCAATGTGCTGGACAACCTGTTTCTGGGGCGCTACCCGAAAACCTCTCTCGGAATGGTCGACGAAGCCCGCATGAAAAATGAGGCGACAGAGCTTTTTCGAAAACTGAATATGACCGTCAATCTGACCGCGCCGATGAAGACCATGTCGGTTTCGGCGCGTCAGATGGTGGAGATCGCCAAGGCGATTTCCTATAACGCGAAGCTGATCGTACTGGATGAGCCCACCTCTTCCCTCACCGTCAGAGAGGTGGAGAAACTCTTTGAAATGATGCGCAATCTCAAGGCGCAGGGCATTTCCCTGATCTACATCTCGCATAAGATGGATGAGATCTTTGAAATCTGCGACGAGGTTTCTGTCCTGCGAGACGGTAAAATGGTGGTCACCACCGAGACCAAAAAAACGGATATGAACCAGCTGATTGCCTACATGGTGGGCCGCTCGCTGGCAAACCGTTTTCCCGCCGTGGACAACACCCCGGGGGATGTCGTGCTGTCCGTACAGCATCTTTCCACAAAGTTTGCTCCCAACCTCAAAGATATTTCCTTTGACGTACGCGAGGGCGAAATTTTCGGTCTCTACGGTCTGGTCGGCGCCGGCCGGACCGAGCTGCTGGAGACCATGTTCGGCGTCCGAACCCGTGCGGCGGGCCGCGTTTACTATAAAGGACGTCTGATGAACTTTGAGAGTGCGAAGGACGCCATGGCGCACGGCTTCGCGATGATCACCGAGGAGCGGAAATCCACCGGCCTCTTCCTCGAAGGGGATCTGACCTTCAACACGACCATTACGAATCTGAGTCATTATAAAACGGGCATCGCCCTCTCGAAAGACAAGATGGTCAAAGCGACGGCCAATGAGATCAATGTCATGCACACCAAGTGTATGGGACCGGCAGACCCGATCACGGCTCTTTCCGGCGGAAACCAGCAGAAGGTGATTTTCGGCAAGTGGCTGGAGCGCGACCCGGCGGTATTTATGATGGACGAACCCACCCGCGGCATCGACGTGGGTGCCAAATATGAAATCTATGAGCTGATCATCAAAATGGCAAAGCTCGGCAAGGCCATCATCGTTGTCTCGTCCGAGATGCCGGAGATTCTCGGAATCACGAACCGGATCGGCGTCATGTCAAACGGGCGGCTGTCCGGGATCGTCAACACCAGAGAAACGAACCAGCAGGAGCTGCTGAGACTCAGCGCGAAATATCTATAATCGGAGGCAAGACAGAAGCATGGATACGAAAAACGAAGCGATCCTCTCCGCCGAGGAAGAACGGAGCCTTCTGGCCCCCATTGACCAGTATGTCGGCGGAATCCAGGAGAAAATCAATGCCCTCCGGGTGGAGGGCACCGACAGGGTCGTCTCTCTGACCAACCATATGGCGATTGTCAAGGAGAACGCCAACTATACCAAAGCGGAAAAGTCTGCCGTCATCGCTGAGGATCGGAAAGCGCTGGAAAAAGCCAAAGCCGTCGAGGAGGCAAACCGTGCCGAGATCAAATCGCTGATCGACGATGCGATCCGCTACCTGGACGCGAACTATGACCGGGAGTATTACGACAAGGTCGCCGCTTCCTGTGCGGCGGAAAAAGAGGCAGAGAACAAACGCTATGAGGCGGAGCTCGCCGAGCTGAAAAGCGAGCACGAGGCGGAGCTTGCGAAGCTGAAGGACCCGGGCGAGATCAAGGACGAAAAATACGTCTACAAAAACCGCCAGTTCGATGCGAAACTCAAGCACGACGCCACGCTGCAGGAGATCAAGGACCGCAGGCACGACGCGTTTGCCTATCGCTATCACCTGATCGACCTGCTGCGGCTCTCGCATTTCACCCGCGGAGAAAAGCGGAAGCAGAGCTGGGAAAACTACAAATATACCTTCAACGTGAAGCAGTTTTTCCTGACCAACGGTCTGTACATCGTCATCGTCTGCGTCTTTATCCTGCTCTGCATCCTGGCTCCGGTCGTGAAGCATACTCAGCTGCTGACGATGAACAATATTCTGAACATTCTGCAGGCGGCATCCCCGCGCATGTTCCTGGCCCTGGGCGTCGGCGGACTGATTCTCCTTGCCGGTACAGATCTGTCCGTGGGACGTATGGTGGGCACCAGCATGGTGCTCGCAACCATGATCATGCACAAGGGCGTCAATACCGGCGCGCTCTTCGGACATATCTTTGACTTTACCAATATTCCCATTCTGGCACGTGTGTTTCTGGCGCTGCTGGTCTGCTGCATTGTCACGACAACCTTCACCTGCATTGCCGGCTTCTTCACGGCCCGGTTCAAGATCCACCCCTTTATCTCCACCATGGCGAACATGCTGATCATGTTCGGTCTCATGACCTTTGCCACCAAGGGCGTGTCCTTCGGCGCAATCGAGATTTCCATTCCAAAGATGATCATTCCGAAGATCGGAAAATTCCCGACCATTATTCTCTGGGCCGTGGCGGCCATCGCCATCATGTATTTTGTCTGGAACAAGACCACCCTGGGCAAAAACATGTACGCCGTCGGCGGCAACCCGGAAGCAGCAGCGGCCTCCGGCATCAACGTCTTCAAGGTGACGCTGACCGCCTTCGCCATCGCCGGTGTTCTCTACGGCTTCGGCGCATGGCTGGAATGCATCCGCATGGTGGGTTCCGGCTCGGCCTCCTACGGTCAGGGCTGGGAGACCGACGCCATCGCGGCCTGCGTGGTCGGCGGCATCTCCTTTAGCGGCGGCATCGGCAAGATCCAGGGCATTGTCGTCGGTGTCCTGATCTTCACGGCGCTGACCTATTCCCTCACCGTTCTCGGTGTGGATACCAATCTGCAGTTTGTATTCTCCGGACTGATCATTCTCGCAGCCGTCACCATCGACTGCCTGAAGTACGTCCAGAAGAAGTAAATCGAAGACCATTTGTGGGAAATCCTTTTCGGGGCGCTTTCCAGCCGAAAGCGCCCCGGTCTTAACGTGAGGAAGAGAATCATGGATACAGCGACGGAAAGGTCTGATCAGATCGTTGAATGGGCGAAAGAACTCCAGAGTCTGGCGCAGGCGGGACTCTTCTACGGAAAAGATGTCTTCGACAGGGAACGCTATCAACGGATCCGGGATATTTCAGGGGAGATGATGGCGGCCAGAACCGGGATCCCCGCAGAAAAGATCGCCGACCTGTTCTGCGGAGATGTGGGGTATCAGACGCCTAAAATTGACACAAGAGCTGCCGTCTTTCAGAGAGACAAGATCCTCCTGGTATGCGAAAAGGGAAGATGGAGCATGCCGGGCGGATGGTGTGAATATAACCTCTCGCCGAAGGAAAACACGATCAAGGAAACCAAAGAAGAAGCCGGTCTGGATGTCATCGTGAAATCGGTAATTGCCATTCAGGACCGGGACAGACATAATTTGCCGCCCTACGCCTATGGGGTCGTGAAAATGTTCTATGAATGTGAAGTAATCGGAGGCATGTTTATGCGGAACTCCGAGACATCCGGGAGCGCTTTTTTCGCGCTTGGAGAACTGCCGCCTCTCGCAGAAGAGAAGTGTACCCGGGCACAGATCGAGATGTGTTTCCGGGCACATGGAGATGATCACTGGAAAACGCAGTTTGACTGACTTTTTCCGTATAATTCAAGACCTCCGGCTGAGCCGGAGGTCTTGAATTCATTTCTTCCCGGGCCGGTTCTTGAGACCGGTCCTTTCTTATTTCTGCTTTTCCGCCTTGACCAGTGCATCCAGAATCTGTTTCTGCACCGGCAGTCTCTCCCAGCGTTTATAGAGTCCGCCAAATTCTCCGACAAGCGCTCTGGCGTCTGATGCGGACAGTCTGGGGATCAGGCCAAGAGTCAGGCTCTGGACCGCGATCAGCATCCAGAAGGAGCTCTTCGGATCCGGGTACTTTTTGGGCGCCTCATAAACCAGGGATAAGACTTCCCGAATTGTGGCGCTGTCCGGTTTTTCTTCACCGAACGCCTCCAGCCACTCCTTCAGATTTGCGGCAAAACGATCATGGCAGGGATCATCCGAGGGCCTTTTCCCTATTCCGAAGATCCCTTCCCCGGGCTTGCGCGCGAGTTCGACCTTCAGCGCTTCGTCGAGATAGTTTTCATACAGCGTGGTAAGCTGCTGCATGCCGTGTTCCGCCTGCTCTCTCATGTGTTCAGAACCGGGAAGATCTCTTTCATCGCGGGATAAATCCGACGGAACTTCTGATACTGTGCCTCATAGCGGGCGCTGATCTCGGGATCCGGCTTTACCGTCGCCGTCACATGGACCAGCTTCTCTGCCGCTTCTTTTACGGAGGAAAACTCACCGCAGGCGACCGCCGCCAGCATCGCGCCGCCGTAGCCGGGGCCCTCTTCGGACTCGATCTGCTCCAGCTCGAGATTGCAGACATTCGCCACGATGGTCCTCCAGAGCGGACTCTTCGCGCCGCCGCCGCAGATCCGGCTCTTCTTCAGATCCAGGCCCAGGGACCGCGCCACCTCCAGGGAATCGCGGATGGCAAAGGCAACCCCCTCCAGCACGGCCTGCATCATGTCCGAGCGGGTGGAATCCATGCTGAGTCCCGTGAAGGTGCCGCGGGCGTTGACATCGTTGATGGGGGAGCGCTCGCCCATCAGGTAGGGCAGGAAGAAGACCCGGTTGCGGCCGAGCTTCTCTTCGGTGATGTCCTTCTGCTCGGCGGCATAGTCCGCCGTCTTGAGAATCTCTTCGCAGAACCACTTGTTGCAGGAGGCCGCGGAGAGCATGCAGCCCATCAGGTGATAGCCGCCGTCGGCATGGGCGAAGGAGTGCAGGGCGTTGTTCGGATCGACGCCGAACTTCTCCGACGAGATGAAGATCGTCCCCGAGGTGCCGAGGCTGATGTTGCAGCCGCCCTCTCCGACGACGCCGGTCCCGACCGCCGCCGCGGCGTTGTCCCCGGCGCCGGCGACGACTTTGACCGTCTCCGGCAGGCCGAGCTCCGACGCAACCGCCGGTTTCAGCGTCCCGACACAGTCATAGCTTTCAAACAACTGCGGCATCCAGCTCTCCTCCACGCCGCAGATCTCCAGCATTTCCTTCGACCAGCATTTGTGCTGCACATCCAAAAGCAGCATGCCGGAGGCGTCGGAATAATCGCAGGAATGCACGCCCGTGAGGCAGTAATTGACATAGTCCTTCGGAAGCATGATCTTCCGGATCCGGGCAAAGCTCTCCGGCTCGTGCTTCTTCATCCAGAGAAGCTTCGGGGCGGTAAATCCGGCGAATGCGATGTTTGCCGTGAGTTCCGAGAGCTTTTTCATCCCGATCTCCGTGTTGAGCCAGGCGGTCTCCTCCTCCGTACGTCCGTCGTTCCAGAGGATGGCGGGGCGGATGACCCGGTCCTCCGCGTCCAGCGCGACAAGGCCGTGCATCTGACCGCCGCAGCCGATCCCGGCCACCCGGCTTCTGTCAATGCCCGTCGTCAGTTCCCGGATTCCGTCAAAGGATTCCCGGATCCAGTCCTGCGGATCCTGCTCGGACCAGCCGGGCTGGGGGAAGTACAGCGGATACTCCCGGGAGACCACGTTCAGGATTTTCCCCTCGCCGTTCATCAGCAGAAGTTTGACCGCAGAAGTTCCAAGATCTACACCAATGTAATACATCCGTTTCTCCTTTTTTCGTACGTTTTATGATCTCCCTGCCTGTTCCGGTTCGTCTTCCGGCTCTGTCTCGACCTCTTCCCCGGATTCCCTCTCCGCCTCTTCCTCGGGTGGATCTTCCGGGGCGTCTTCTTCCGCGAAAGACTCGCTTTCGCTCTGTTTCCAGAGGCGGAGGGCATAGAGGCCGAGCCAGACGGCTGCCAAAGCGAACAGGGCAAGAAACAGCCAGCGCATCACAGGCGTCATGCTCGTGTCGGTGTCATGGCGGTCCCGGAACAGACCGTAGCAGAGGTAGAGGAAATACGCTGCTATGACGCCAAACAGGGTACTTCTTGTTTTGTCGTTATTCAGCATCGGATCGTTCTCCCGCGCAGAATGTGATATTCGCCGCTTACCGCTCCTTTTTCTTGGAGAGGATATCGAACACCACGGCTGCCAGCAGCACAAAGCCCTTGACCACACGCTGATAGTTGGCATCCAGGCTGATCAGGCTCATGCCCAGGTTGATAATGCCGATCAGGGTGGCGCCGATCACCATCCCCAGGACGGATCCGGCCCCGCCGGTCGCGGATACGCCGCCGACGACGCAGGCCGAAATGGCGTCCATCTCAAAGTTCTTTCCGACATCCGCGTAGGCGGACTGGGAGCGGGCAACCACCGTAAAGGTCGCGATGGCGGTCAGGACAGCCATGTTCAGATACGCCAGGAACATGATTCTGCGGGTGTTCACGCCGGAAAGCCTGGCCGCTTCCATATTGCCGCCGACGACATAAAAATGGCGTCCGATCGTGGTCTTGCTGGTAATGAAGCTGTAGATCAGGACAATGCCCGCGACCCAGAGGAGCGTCGTCGGGATGCCTCCGTCCCAGGCCAGTTTGTACATCACGAGAAGGACCGCCGCGTCGCTGATCACACTTTTGAGGCAGGCCGCCCGGAAGGTGTCGGCCTCATAGCCTTTTTTGATTCTGTTTTTCCGGTTCAGGAAAATAACCAGCGTGATGACCGCCGCGGCAAGCACTCCCGCGGTGAAGCAGGGGATGTTGAAGACGCCTTTGTTGGTCGGGAACACCCGGCCGTAGAAGACATTCTGGAAAGACACGGGGAAGGGTGCCAGAGAGCCTGTCGTAGAATTGTTGGACAGGATTGACGTCCCGAGTCCGCGAAACGCCAGGAAGCCGGCCAGGGTTGCAATCCAGGGCGGGATGTTGACATAGGCGATCAGGAAGCCCAGGATCACGCCGTAAAGAACGCCGATCAGGATCAGCAGCAGGATCGAAACACCCGTGCCCATTCCCTTGACAATCATGAACATACCGCCGATCGCGCCAAGCAGGCAGACGAAAGCACCGCAGCTCAGGTCAATGTTGCCGCCGGTCAGCATGCACATCAGCATGCCGACGCCCAGGATATAGACATAGGCGTTCTGGTTGATCAGTTCGGTAAAGCTGGAGGATTGGAAAATGCCGCCCTTCGTCAGGACCAGGAAAAACAGATACACCAGAACCAGGATGATCAGCATGGAGTTTTTCTTCAACGTGGCAGCAAATGACTCATTCTTCATACGTTTGTCCTCCCCGCTGCATTATCGCTTCTGCCGCTTGGACAGCACATCAAACATGACGGCGATCAGCAGCACAATTCCCTTGACCACCTTCTGATAGTTGGCGTCCACACCGATGATGATCATTCCTTTGTTGATGACGCCCATCAGCGTCGCGCCGATGATTACGCCGGACACCTTGCCGGATCCGCCGTAAGCGGAAGCGCCGCCGATAAAGCAGGAAGCGATCGCATCCATCTCATAGCCTTCGCCGTACACCGGGTCGATGCCTTTTGCGCGGCCGGCGGTCAGAATTCCCGCGAGGCCTGCCAGCAGGCCGATGTTCGCGTAAGCAAACCAGAACACGTTTCTGGTCTTGACGCCGGAAAGAGCGGCGGCCTTTTCGTTGCCGCCCACCGCGTACAGGTGACGGCCGATTGCCGTTTTATTTGTGATATAGGCGTACAGGCCGAGCACAAGGCCTACCCAGATCAGGACCATAGGCAGTCCGCGGTAGCAGCTCAGCTTCAGGCCGAGCCACAGAATCAGCACGGCAATCACGACCGTGGAGAGAATCTGCCCGGGAATCGATTGGTGGATCCCAAGCTTTTTCTGCACAATCATCCTGCGGACCCTCGCGATTACCAGTACAATCGCAGCAAGGATCGCGATCGTCATGCAGGTCACGTTGAATTTCGTAATGAAGTTCTCCCCGATCAGCCTGGTCAGTCCCGCGTTCTCAGTGGTAAACACATCATTGAGATTCGGAAACATGTTCCGCATCACGTCGGGGACATAACTGGTCTTGCCGTTGCCGAAAAGCATCAGGAACTTTTCATTGGTGATGTCCACGCGGTAGCCCTTGAGCACCACGTTGGAAAAACCTCGGAAGGCATACATCCCGGCCAGTGTGGCAATAAAGGCCGGTACATTGATTTTCGCGATCCAGAAGCCCTGAAAAACCCCGATGCCCAGGCCGATCAGCAGCATGACCAGCACTGCCACCCACAGGTTGGCTCCCCCCGCCATCAGGACGCAGCCGACCGCCGCGGTAAAGCAGACCACCGAGCCGACGGAAAGGTCAATGTTGCCGCCGGTCAGGATGCACAGCAGCATACCTGTCGCCAGCACGAAAACATAGGCGTTCTCGGCAATCAGTCCGGTCAGGTTGGAGGGCAGAAGGATCAGTCCCTCCTTTCCTTTCCAGGTAGCGAAAATAACCGTCACGACGATGAGGGCGATGATCATCATATACTTCTGAAGAAACGCCCCGACCTTGAATTTCTGCTCATCCGGGAGCGTTTTCTTCCCGGTGGCAGCGCCTGTATTCTCATTCACGGTCACGCACCCCTTCCTGATTTAAGAATCGTCGCCATGATGTTCTCCTGTGTGGCGTCTTCCGCCTTCATCTCCCCGACAATTCTGGCTTCGTTCATGATATAGATCCGGTCGCTCATTCCCAGTACCTCCGGCAGTTCGGAAGAGATCAGGACGACGCATTTGCCCGCCGCGGCCAGATCGTTGATGATGCAGTAAATCTCATACTTGGCGCCGACGTCGATCCCTCGGGTCGGCTCGTCCAGGATCAGGATGTTCGGCTCGGCAAACATCCATTTCGCCAGAAGCACCTTCTGCTGGTTGCCGCCGGAGAGGTTTCCGACCAGCTGCTCGACGGAAGGCGTCTTGATCTTCAGTTTTTCGCGGTATTCCTCCGCGACCGCGTATTCCCTGTCGCCGTCAATGACCGTATGTTTGGAGATCGCGCCGAGATTGGCGAGCGAGGTATTGACCTTGATCGACTGGGAAAGGACCAGACCGTTGCCTTTCCGGTCCTCCGTCACATAGGCGATCTTATGTTTGATGGCATCCGCTTCGCTCTTGCGCAGCTTCACGTGTTTCCCGTCCAGCTTCAGCTCTCCGGAGAAGTTCACGCCGTAGCTCTGGCCGAAGATGCTCATCGCGAGCTCCGTCCGTCCCGCGCCCATCAGGCCGTAGATGCCGACCACCTCGCCCTGGCGCACATACATGGACACGTCGTCCACCACTTTTCGCTCGGGATACAGCGGATGATGCACCGTCCAGTGATTGACCTCCATCCGGACGTCGCCGATTTTGACGTTTTCCCGTTTCGGGAAGCGATTGGTAATTTCGCGGCCCACCATGTACCGGATGATCAGTTCCTCACTGACCGGCTCCTTGCCGTGATTGTCAATCGTGTCAATCGTCGAGCCGTCACGGACAACCGTGATTTTGTCTGCCACATAGGCGACCTCATTCAGCTTATGGGTGATGATGATCATCGTCATGCCCTGCTTTTTGAAGCTCAGCATCAGGTCCAGCAGCGCACGGGAATCCTCTTCATTCAAAGAAGACGTCGGCTCATCCAGAATCAGCAGTTTTGCTTTTTTCGCCAGCGCTTTGGCGATTTCCACCAGCTGCTGCTTGCCGGTTCCGATGGTTTTTACCTGAACCTTGGAGCTCTCTTCCAAGCCGACCATTTTCAGGTATTTATCGGCTTCGGAATAGGTTTTGTTCCAGTCAATTGCGTATTTATGTCCGCATTCATTTCCCAGATACATATTTTCGCCGATCGTCATCTCCGGAACCAGGGCCAGTTCCTGATGGATGATGACAATGCCGCGTTTTTCGGAATCCTTGATGTTGGAAAACTTGCAGATCTGGCCGTCGTAGATGATATCCCCTTCATAAGATCCGTAGGGGTAGATCCCGCTGAGAACGTTCATCAGGGTCGATTTTCCCGCGCCGTTTTCTCCGACCAGCGCATGGATTTCGCCCTCTTCCACCTGGAGATTCACGTTATCAAGGGCTTTTACACCTGGGAAGGTCTTCGTGATATTCTTCATTTCCAACAGGATCTTAGCCATTGTGTACTTCTCCCCTCTACAAACGATGCAGGCGAGCACAGCCCACCTGCATCGTCATTTCATTTCCCGGGAAGTCCCGGTGCACCTGGAATTACTTCAGCTGATCGGCGGTATAATAGCCGGAGTCGAGCAGCAGCTCTTCGTAGTTGTTCACATCCGCGAACACGGGCTCGCACAGGTAGGAGGGAACAACGATGACGTTGTTGTCATAGGTCTCGGTGTCGTTGACATCGACTTCCTCACCCGCGAGGATCTGGCCGACCATCTTGACAACCTGGGCAGCGAGCGTACGGGTGTCTTTGAAGACGGACATGCTCTGCTTGCCGGCGATCATGTTCTTCACGTTGGAGATGTCGCAGTCCTGACCGGTGATGATGGGCCACTCGCCGTCATAGGCGTCTTCCAGAGCGTTGGTCACGCCCAGCGCGGTGGAGTCGTTGGAGCAGAGCCATACATCGATGTCAGAGCCGTCGGCATAGAAGGAAGAAAGAATGCTGCTGGCACGCTGCTGGGCAACTTCGGTCTTCCAGGTCGGGGTGGCAACGTCGTTGAAGTCGATCTGGCCGGACTTCACAACCAGCTTGCCCTCGTCAAGGTAGGGCTGCAGGACGTCAATCGCGCCCTGATAGAAGTATCTGGCGTTGTTGTCGCCCGGGTCACCGGCGGTGATTTCAAGATTGAAGGGGCCTTCGGCATTGTCGAGATCCAGCGCTTCCTTCACGTAGGTGCCCTGCTTGGTGCCGACCATGTAGTTATCGAAGGTGGCATAGTAGGAAACAGCGTCGGATTCCATCAGCAGACGGTCATAGGCGATGACGGGGATGCCCTTTTCCTTCGCGAGGTCCAGAGCGGAACCCAGAGAGGAACCCTCAATGGCCGCGATCACGATCACGCTGCAACCGCTGTTGATCATGTTGGTCACCTGGTTGAGCTGCTGCTGCACATCGTTGGAAGCAAACTGAAGGTCAACTTTGTAGCCTGCTTCTTCGAGCATATTCTTCATGTTTTCGCCGTCCTGGTTCCAACGCTGAAGATCTTTGGTCGGCATGGCGACACCGACTGTTTCGCCCTCTGCGAAAGCGGATGTTGCACACAGTGCAAAAATCATGCAAAGCGCGAGAGCCAATGCGAGTAACTTTTTCATGTGGATCCTCCTTGTTTCTATTTCTTTCTTTGTATTAGAAGTCGCCCGACTTCCATATAGTGATTTTACAAATATCATTTGCGACTGTCAAGGCCTTTTTGCTCTTTGACGTTAATTTGTTGATTATGTTTAAATTCGATCCTCGATTTTTGTGCATTATGCTGCATTCATAATCCAGCTTTCTTAAAATCATCTTTCTTAAGTTGTCAAAGGCCATTGACTCTTTTGAAAAGCGTGTTAAAATAATATAAATAAGAAAGAACGCTCCTTATGTTTGTCGAAAAGGAGGGACGACACGACAGATGGCACCGATTGCCAGACAGGCTCCGGTTTCGGTCCGGAGCAAAATCTATCACACCCTGTACGACGCGCAGGAATTCTGCTCCAAGCAGGTGCTGGCCGTGAAATGCGGCATCAGCATGCCCACGCTGTATCAGAATCTCAACGAGCTGATGGAAGAAGGCCTGGTGCAGTATTCCGGGGAAGAGAAATCCACCGGCGGGCGAAAAGCCCAGGGCCTGGATATCATTCCGGACGCCAGGCTCGCCGTCGGGATCTCGGTGAGCGAACATCGCCTGCGTTTTATTCTGACCGATCTGCGCCTGCACGAACTTGCCTATCAGGCGATTCCCTTTGATTTTATCTCCTCTCTTTCGGAAGAAACTTCTTCTCTTCCCGAACTGCTGGAACGCTTTCTGGACGACCACCGGGTCGACCGCTCGAAGCTTCTCGGCATTGGAATCACCATCCCCGCCCTGATCACGCAGGATCATTCGCGCATCCATGTGGCCCCCACGCTGGGCATCCACGATATACCTCTGGAAGTTCTGACCAAGGGCATCCCTTATCCCGTCTATGTGGAAAACGACGCTTCCGCCAGCGGCTTTGCGGAGTTTTTCGTCCGGGGCGCATCTTCCAATCTCGCCTATTTCTCTCTGGAATACGGCATCGGCGGCGCGGTTGTCATCGACGGACACCCCTACCCCGGCGACAACGCCCAGAGCGGGGAATTCGGCCATCTCTGCATCGAACCCGGCGGCCTGCGCTGCAGCTGCGGAAAAAACGGCTGCCTCGAGGCGTACAGCTCTCCGAGGCGGATTGAGGAGACCCTCGGCGTCTCTCTGGAAGACTTCTTCCACGGCGTAGAACAGCATAATTCCGAGTACGAGGCGCTGCTTTACGACATGCTGCGGCATCTGGCGATTGCGGTCAACAGTGTTCATATGATTCTGGATTGCGACGTGATTCTGGGCGGCCTGTTTTCCGAATACCTCCAGCCCTATCTCCCGGTAATCCGCGATTATGTCCGGGCGGGAAACCCCTTTACCGCCGACGCGGATTTCGTCAAGCTGAGCACGCTTCGGCATCATATCACGCCGCTGGGCGCGGCGCTCTACTTTGTCCGCGACTTTGTCAGCGGCGTCTCCTGACCGTGTCCCCCGTCTTTACAGGATTCCGTTTTTCCTTTATAATGGCATCAGTTGCTGATTTCAGAAGATACACATATTCAACACATATTCATTACGGAGGTATCTTTTATGCCGATTCCCACCCCTCACATCAATGCACAGAAAGATCAGATTGCCAAAACCGTGCTGATGCCCGGCGATCCCCTGCGCGCCAAATTCATTGCCGAGACCTTCCTCACCGATCCCGTCCTGGTCAATAACGTCCGCGGGGTTCAGGGCCATACCGGCACCTGGAAGGGCGTCCCTGTCACGGTCATGGCCTCCGGCATGGGCATTCCCTCCATCGGCATCTACAGCTGGGAACTCTTCAACTTCTATGATGTTGACAACATCATCCGCATCGGCTCCGCCGGTGCGCTGCAGGATGACCTGAAGCTGCGTGATCTGGTGGCCGGTCAGGCCGCCTGCACCAATTCCAATTATGTCAAAAGCTTCGGCCTCGGGGAAACCGCCACCTTCGCCCCCATTGCGGATTACACCCTCCTCAGCACTGCCGTCTCCTGCGCCAAGGCCCGCGGCATCGACATGCGCGTCGGAAACATTCTCTCTTCCGATCCCTTCTATGCCGCCGAAGGCTGCTCGAAGAACGACCAATGGAAGCGGATGGGCGTCCTCGCCGTTGAGATGGAGGCCGCCGGTCTCTATGCCAACGCCGCCTACGCCGGAAAACGGGCGCTTTGTATCTGCACCATCTCCGACCATATCTATCGCCCGGAGGACAACCTTCCCGCGGAAGAGCGGCAGAGCTCCTTCACCCAGATGATGGAGGTCGCCCTGGACACCGCCGCCGAGATGGCCAGGCTCGCCTGACCCCTCCTGAAAAGGCAGTCCGTCTCCTGTCTCCCCGTCTCCGGCGGGGAGATCTCTTCTGTTAAATTGATAAAGTTTTCCCTTGATTCTGCATACCGCTGCATGGTATAATCATGCATGGATTCAGAGACTTCTCTGAACAACAATTTTTTATAATGGAGGAAGAATAATGAAGAAGATCCTTTCTATCGCACTGGTTCTCTGCATGGTCCTCGCGCTGGGCTGCACCGCCTTTGCCGATGACGATGTCTCTGTTGCCATGATCACCGACTACGGCGACATCACCGACCAGTCCTTCAACCAGACCACCTACGAAGCCTGCAAGGCGTTCGCCGATGAAAAAGGCCTCACCTTCCAGTACTACAAGCCGGCTTCCGACTCCGACGAAGACCGTATCACTTCCATCGAGAAGGCCATTGACGACGGCTACACCGTCATCGTGATGCCCGGTTATGCCTTCGGTCCTGCCATCCAGGAAGTTGCTCCTGAGTACGATGACATCACCTTCATCGCCCTTGACGTCAGCGAAGGCGACATCGGCGACCTCGCCAAGGATGTTCCCGCCAACCTCTACTGCGCTGTCTATCAGGAAGAGCTCTGCGGCTACATGGCCGGTTATGCGGCTGTGAAGCTCGGCTACACCAAGCTCGGCTTCCTCGGCGGCATGGCGGTTCCCGCCGTTGTCCGTTACGGATACGGCTTTGTGCAGGGTGCTGACGCTGCCGCCGCCGAACTCAACCTCACCGATGTCGAGATCAAGTATGCTTACGGCAACCAGTTCTACGGCGATTCCGATATCACCGCTTACATGGACACCTGGTATGCTGCCGGCACCGAAGTCGTCTTTGCCTGCGGCGGCGGTATCTTCACCTCTGCCGGTGAAGCAGCGGCCAAGGTCGGCGGCAAGGTCATCGGTGTTGACGTTGACCAGGCCGGCACCATCGACGGTCTCTATGGCGAAGGCATGACGGTCACTTCCGCGATGAAGGGTCTGGCCGCCACGGTCAATGCAGAGCTCTCCGCCATTCTTGACGGCACCTTCGAGGGCGGCAAGGTTGACAACCTCGGCCTCGTCTCTGATGTTCCGGCTGAGAACTTTGTTCAGATCGCCGGATCCACTCAGTTCAGCGACACCTTCACCGAGGATGACTACGCTGCACTGGTCGCCGCCATGAACGCCGGCGATGTCACCGTCTCCAACGACATCACTGCCGAGCCTGCAGTCTCCGTTGTCACGGTTGACTATCAGGGCAACATCAAGTAATTTCTTCTGGCTTTCCGGAGGCAGGTCTTTTGGCCTGCCTCTTTTTTGAAACAATTGCTGAGAAAAGGAGGATGTGAATTTGGCACAGGAGCAATATGCAATCGAGATGCTTCACATCACGAAGAAGTTCCCCGGTATCATCGCCAACGATGATATCACGCTCCAGCTGAAGAAAGGAGAAATCCACGCGCTGCTCGGTGAAAACGGAGCGGGAAAGAGCACGCTCATGAGCGTGCTGTTCGGCCTTTATCAGCCGGAAGAAGGCACCATCAAGAAAGACGGCGTTGAAGTCAAGATCAACAACCCCAATGACGCCAATGATCTGGGGATCGGCATGGTTCACCAGCATTTCAAGCTGGTGGAATGCTTCACGGTTCTCGACAACATCATCCTGGGCGTCGAGCCGAACAAGATGGGTTTTCTGCAAAAGAAGGAAGCCCGCGAAAAAGTCCTGGCCCTCTCTGAGAAGTACGGTCTGAAGGTCGATCCCGACGCCAAGATCGAGGACATCACCGTCGGTATGCAGCAGAGAACGGAGATTCTCAAGATGCTCTACCGTGACAATGAGATCCTGATCTTTGACGAGCCGACCGCCGTTCTCACGCCGCAGGAGATCTCCGAGCTGATGCAGATCATGAAAAATCTGGCAGGGGAAGGGAAGTCCATTCTCTTCATTTCTCACAAGCTGAACGAGATCATGGAAGTTGCAGACCGCTGCACGGTTCTCCGGAAGGGCAAGTACATCGGTACTGTCAACACAAAGGACGTTACGCCGGAGCAGCTCTCCGCCATGATGGTCGGACGCAATGTCAACTTCCATGTCGAAAAGACACCGGCGCATCCCGGCGAAGTCATCCTCGACATCGAGAACATGACCGTTGCCTCCAAAGTCCATAAAAACAACGCAGTGAAAAATGTCTCTCTGAAGGTTCGTGCCGGAGAGATTGTCTGCCTCGCCGGCATCGACGGAAACGGTCAGTCGGAGTTTGTCTACGGGCTCTCCGGTCTGGAGCCGCTTGTCTCCGGGAAAATTACCATCATGGGCAAAGACATGACCAAGGCTTCCATCCGCGAACGCAGTGCCGTGATGGGGATCAGCCATATCCCCGAAGACCGGCACAAACACGGCCTTGTGCTGGATTATTCGCTGGAAGACAACCTGATTCTCCAGACTTACTTTGAGCCGGAGTTTACCTCTTCTGCAGGCTTCCTCAGGCGAAAGAACATCCGCGAATATGCCAATAAGCTGATCAATGAGTACGACGTCCGTTCCGGCCAGGGTCCGATCACGACGGCGCGTTCCATGTCCGGCGGCAACCAGCAGAAAGCCATTATCGCCCGCGAGATCGACAAGGCTCCGGAACTTCTGATCGCTGTCCAGCCCACCCGCGGCCTCGACGTCGGTGCCATCGAATTCATCCACAAGCAGCTGGTCGCTCAGCGCGACGCCGGCAAGGCGGTTCTTCTGGTCTCGCTGGAGCTGGATGAAGTCATGGATGTCCCCGATCGGATTCTTGTCATGTATGAGGGCGAGATTGTCGGTGAGCTGGATCCGAAGAAGACCACCCAGGAAGAGCTCGGCCTTTACATGGCCGGCGCGAAACGAGATGAGGTGAAAGCATGAAAAAAGCACTGAAGAATCCGGGTGTACAGGCTTTTGTCGCCTCGATCATCTGCATTATTCTCGGTTTGTTGATCGGCTATATCGTTCTTCTCTTCATCAATCCCCAGGGTGCTGCCGAATCGATCACAAACGTCATCAAAAACTTCTTCACCTGGAGCAAGCCCAAAACCCAGCTCAAGCAGTTCGGCAATACGCTGGCCAAGACCATGCCGCTGCTGATGTGCTCTCTCAGCATTCTGTTTGCCTATAAGGTCGGCCTGTTCAACATCGGCGCCGCCGGCCAGTACGTGGCAGGCTCCTGCGCCTGCCTGTACGCCGCCCTCGCCTGGGGCTGGAGCTGGCTGCCGTGCATGCTGTTTGCGATCTGTGCAGGCGCCGTGCTCGGCGCTGTCGTCGGCATTCTGAAAGCCTACTGCAATGTCAACGAGGTAATCTCCGGCATCATGCTGAACTGGATCTCTTTATACTCCGCCAATACCATTCTGGCAAAGGTCAAAGAAGTCGCAAGCCCTTATACCATGTATATCACGGATGTGAATCCCTCCGCGATTCTGCCGAATGCCGGTCTGGATAAGCTGATCGGAAACAACAAGTATGTCACCATCGCGGTTCCTCTGGCTCTGGTGATTGCGATCGTGATCAGCATCATCCTCAACAAGACAAAACTCGGTTATGAGCTGAAAGCCACCGGCAGCAACAAGAACGCTGCCCGGTATGCCGGCATGAAGGAGAATCAGAACATCATCTTGACCCTGGTCATTGCGGGCGGTCTGGCCGGCCTTGGCGCATCCATGCTGTATCAGACCGGCTATATGCGCTGGGAGTGCACCCAGTCTTCCGTCCCGGGCATGGGCTTCAACGGGATTGCGGCGGCCTTCCTGGGCGGCCTCAGCCCCATCGGCGCGATCTTCTCCTCCTTCTTTATCCAGCATATCACCGACGGCGGCCAGTACGTCAACACCAACTTCTACAGCTCGCAGATCTCTGATCTGATCTCCTCCGTCATCATCTATCTCTGCGGTTTTGTGCTCTTCATCAAGATTACCATGAACAACATGATCGCGAAAAGCGAAGACAGAAGGATTCAGAAACAGAAAACTGCGGAAACTGCCGGAAAGGAGGCTGATTAATCATGTTGCTGCTGATTCAGTATACGCTGATTTTCTCCTCTGTTCTGATTCTGGTCGCTCTGGGCGGCTGCATTTCGGAACACTCCGGTGTCATCAACCTCGGTCTTGAGGGCATCATGGTCATCGGCGCCCTGGGTGGTGCGCTCATGATGCGGTTCTGCCAGACGGAGTCCGCCTTCGTCATGGTACTCCTCGTTATCCTCGCTGCGGCTTTCTTCGGCCTGGTCTACTCCGCTCTCCTGGGGGTTGCCTGCATCAATTTCAAGGCAGACCAGACCCTTGTCGGCACCGCGCTGAACCTGCTGGGCACCGCAGCAGCCACCGTTTTCGTCAAGGCGCTCAACACCTCGATGAATCCGGATGACCACTCTTCAGAGATCGAATATGTCCGCGCGCGCAAAATGTTCATCACAAACATCAACGGCTTTGAGTTCAACTGGTTTATGCTGATCGCCGTGATCGCCGTGATTGTGGTCGCCGTGATGCTCTATCGCACCAAGTTCGGTCTCCGCCTGATGGCCTGCGGTGAGCACCCCCAGGCAGCCGATTCCGTCGGCATCAATGTCTACAAGATGCGCTGGGCCGGTGTCCTGCTCTCCGGTATTCTCGGCGGTCTCGGCGGCATCTGCTACATTCTGGCAGGCGTCTCGATCTGGAAGTTTGAAAACGGCGTTGCCGGCTTCGGCTTCCTGGCCCTGGCGGTCATGATCTTCGGCCAGTGGAAACCCGGACGCATTGCGCTTGCGGCACTGCTGTTCGGTCTGTTCCGCGCTCTGTCGAACACCTATGTCGGCTTCCCCTCTCTGGCTGCTCTGAATCTCCCGGGCAATGTATACAACATGATGCCCTATATCGTTTCCCTGATCGTACTCGCCCTGACTTCCAAGAACTCCCGCGCACCGAAGGCCGAGGGTATTCCGTACGACAAAGGGTCACGCTGACCTTTGCCGGAGGAGCTTAAAATGAACCCCAGAACATATCTCGAGATTTTGCACACTGCGGAAAAACTGAAGGATGCCACGCGCCACTGCTATACTTCCGGCGGTCGGCAGGAGAGTGTAGCCGAGCACAGCTGGCGGCTTTCACTGATGGCCCTTCTATTGAGGGGTGAGTTTCCGGAACTGAATATGGACCGGGTCATTCGTATGTGTCTGATCCACGACCTCGGCGAGTGCTTTACCGGGGATATTCCCACTTTTGTAAAGACGGATGCCGACCGTGAGAAGGAGGACAGTCTGCTTGATCGCTGGGTCGATACACTGCCGGAGAGCGTCTCCGGAGAGATGCGGGGGCTGTACGCTGAGATGAGCGCCATGGAAACACCGGAGGCAAGGCTCTACAAGGCCCTGGACAAACTGGAGGCCCTGGTTCAGCACAATGAATCCGATCTCTCTACCTGGTCTGAAAATGAGTACGCGCTCAACAGGGTCTATGCCTTTGATGCCGTCGCTTTCTCTCCCTGGTTGGCAGCGCTCAGACAGGAGATTCTTAGGGACACCCTCGACAAAATTGCGGCGGGATCACCCGGTGCGTCACTGCAGTGAGCTGCCGCAATTTGTTCTCGCAAAGACTTACGCCCAGCCTGACGGCTGGGCGTTTTGCTGCTCAATATTCATAACATAAATTCATTCACTCCATCGTCCTCAGATCACGCAGCGATTTCATAACAACATCGCCGGTTTCCAGTTGTTGTCTGCTCTGATCAAGCATCATGAGATATTCTGCATTTCTTTTTGCTTTCTGCATGGTTTCATATTCCGCCTGAGAAATGATATAAACATTTCTGTTTCCCTTGCGCGGGACGAAGATCGGCTCTCCCGCGGAAGCACGGTCAAGATAGTCCTTCATGTTGGCTCGAATCTCCATCTGTCTCGCTACTGTCATATCCTAACTCCTTTCGACAATAACCGTACTCTTTCCAGTACGGTTATTGTACATAAATAGTACTTTTTTGTCAAGATGCTCCTACCTTGGTTTTATTCCGCTGCCGTTTTCATCTGGTCAGCCGGCGGCAGCATCATTTTAATGTTAAATAATCGTCTTGTTCTTTTTTCCGTTTTCCGTTATACTGTCTATGGGCAATCAAATTATAAGATATGGAGGTCAGCTTATGAAAAACGCGCGTAAGATCCTTGCCCTTGTTCTTTCCCTCGTGATGCTTCTGGCGCTCGGCGTCACGTCCTATGCGGACTACGACTATGCCGCCAACGCAAAACTGTTTTCCACCGACTACACCGGCAAGACCATCATTCTGCACTCCAATGATGTCCACGGCAGGCTGTGGGGTTATGCCTATATGACCGCCATGAAGAGCTTCATGGAAGCGGCCGGCGCCGAAAAGGTTCTCATGGTCGACGCCGGTGACTTCAGTCAGGGCAGCCCCTATGTCAGCGACTCAAAGGGCCTGAGCGCCGTCAAGATGATGAATGCCGCCGGCTATGACGTCGTCACCCTCGGCAACCACGAATTTGACTTCGGCTATGCCCAGCTGATGGAGAACCTGAAGGACGCGGAGTTTGAAACCATCTGCGCCAATGTCTACCTTGACGAGACCGGTGAGAGCATCCTGCCCGCCACCGCCGTCGTGGAAATCGAGCTGCCCGCGCCGGAGGAAGCCGAACAGCCGGCCGAGGGCGAAGAAGCGCCGGTCGAGCCTGACACCCTGAAGATCGGCTTCTTCGGTCTGGAGACCCCGGAGACCGCCACCAAGGTCAATCCCGGTCTCATCCAGGAGATCTCCTTTGCAACCTTTGACGACCTCTATGCCAGCGCCCAGCTGGCTGTCGACAGCCTGAAGGAGCAGAATGCGGATCTGATCATCGGCCTGGTCCATCTCGGCGTGGCCAAGGAATCCGCCGCCAACGGCTACCGCTCCATCGATCTGTACGACAAGGTCACCGATATCGACTTTCTGATCGACGGTCACTCCCACACCGTCATGACCGCCGGTGAAAACGGCGAGCCCATCCAGTCCACCGGCTGCTACTTTGCCAACGTCGGCGTCGTCGTGATTGACAACGCCACCAAAACCATCGAGGACCATTTTCTGATTGAAGCCGCAAATCTCCCGAAGGACGCCGATGTCGATGCCGCGGCAAAGGAAATCATGGATGCGGTCGACGCGGAATACGGCGCTGTCTTTGCCACCTCTGAGGTCGACCTGAACGGGGAGCGCGCGCCCGGCAACCGCACCGAGCAGACCAACCTCGGCTCTCTCATCACCGACGCCATGGTCTGGAGCGTGGTCTCCGGCGGCGCCATGGAAGCCTATTATGACGCGCCGGTGGTCGGCGTGACCAACGGCGGCGGCGTCCGTGCTCCCATCCCCGCAGGCGGTGTGACCAAAAACGACGTCAAAACCGTCCTCCCCTTCGGAAACACCGTCGCCGTCATCTATGTCAAGGGCAGCGAGCTGCTGGAAGCCCTGGAGGCCTCCACCTTCTGCACGCCCGATCCAATCGGCGGCTTCCCCCAGACCAGCGGCATTGAATGGACGCTGGACACCACCAAAGAATATGACCAGGGTGAGGTCTATACCCTTGACGGCAAGGAGAGCAGCTACTTTGCCCCCGCCTCCATCCGGCGCGTGACCATCACCGCCATCAACGGTGAGCCCTTCGATGAAAACGCCACCTATGCCGTCGTCACCAACAACTTCTGCGCAGCGGGCGGCGATACCTACAACGTGTTCAACCGCGCCTACCGTGAGGGCTTCGGCTTTGACACCGGCATCCCCATGGACGACGCCGTAATCGACTATATCTCTGACGTGCTGGACGGTGTCATCGGCCAGCAGTATGCCGAGCCCTCCCCCGACGCCGTTCAGATTCGGGCCGAATAAGAATATCGAAAGAGCTGCTCCCAAAATGCTCCCGCTCTCCACAAGCTGTGGAGAGCGGTTTTTTTTGTCCGGTCCGGTCGCATTTCAGCCAAAAACTCTGTTTTCATACCGCTCCCGAGCATGCCGTATCCGGATTTCTGGGATAACTCACGGTGATCCTGGGATAATTTGTTGGAATGACGGAGACACTTCGTGCTATAATGATGGGAAACTGCCCGGGAGGAAACATACCATGAACATCGCCATCGTGGACGACTGCGAAAAGGATCGGTCTCTTCTGGCCCAGATGATCAGACAATACGGCATCATGAACCAGCTTGATCTGAGCATGGAGCATTTTCCAAGCGGCGAGGCACTGCTGCTCAACTATCAGCCCTTTCGCTATACCGTGATTTTTCTGGACATTTTTATGGAAGGCATGTCCGGCATCGAAACGGCGGAGAAGATCCGCTCCACGGATGAGGATGCATCGCTTGTGTTTCTGACCGCAAGCAACGAACACCATCCGGAAGCCTTTTCCGTATTCGCCACCGCCTATCTTACCAAGCCGGTCACAGAAAAGCGGCTTTTCCGTACACTGGATCATATTATGCGGCTCAGCACAGAACCGAGCGAGCGCTTCTCCTTTACCGCCGAACGGCGGGAATACAGCCTGCCCTATGAGGAGATCGTTTCCATCGAATCAGACGGAAACTATCTCCTCATCACGGACCGGAGCGGAAAGACCTATCGGACACGCATGACGTTTTCCCACTTGCTGCAGCAGGTTCAGGATCCCCGCTTTCTGGTTCTCATGAAAGGGATTCTGGTGAACATGGAGTACATTGAGCTGATGCGGGATTCCGTTTGTGTGATGCGGAGCGGCCGATATTTCCCGCTGCTTATGAGAAAAGCCAAAGAGCTGAAGCAGCAGTGGCTGAACTACAGGTTTGCCTCCATCCGGGAATCGACCCGGGCGGCCGAAGACAGGTGAAAGACCATGCTGAGCATCCTGTTGTCCTATCTGATTCTCCTTCCGGCGGCGGCGCTGTGCTACCTGCCGATGAGAGATCTTCTGAAAAGCAGGCGCACGGTAAGTTTTGTTTTTATTTTTGCGCTCCTGTCGGTGCTGATCATCCTGGCGACCATCCTGACGTACCGGCTTGGATTAAAAGAAAACGATCTTTTGATCCCTTTGCTGGTGCTCTGCTTTCTCTGTTTTCATTTCAGTCTGAACGCACCCCTGGTGAAAACGCTGACCGTTTACGCCGCTGTCGTTGCGCTTCTGTCGATTCTCACCATCTATGCCGCCTGTTACGACGCCAGCGTTTCGCCCTCCTCCGGGCTCGGCACCTTCACCCTCTCCCTTCCGCTCGCTCAGCTCGCCGTTACGATTCTGGCAACGTCCTTTCTCGCTTTTCCCTTTGCCAGGTACGGGAAATTTCTTATCGAGCAGCCTTTTTCCTCCTGGGTCTGGGTCGCTATCATCCTGTTTTCGCTAACCATTTTTGTTACTTGAGAGTGAAAAGTTTGCCTGAAGTCACAAGCTGAAAAAAGCGCGCACGAAGCCAAAGGCATATCATCCAAATTTGTGAGAATCCGGATCAAACACCCAACAAAGTGCTGTATTCTGGAACATAGGGATAGCTACGG
>JAFTFT010000011.1 GCA_017458335.1 Oscillospiraceae bacterium | reverse complement strand
GCGCCATCGAGGACCATAAGCTCAGTTCTGCGGTTGGCTTCCGCGGCCTCTGCCGGAAGGTGCTGACCTTCCTTCTGGTGGGCATCGCCCAGGTTCTGGACGTGCACGTCCTGAACCAGCCCGGCGTCCTGCGTACCGCCGTGATCTTCTGGGCGATCGCCAACAACGGCCTCTCCATCCTGGAGAACGCCGCTCACCTCGGCCTGCCGGTCCCCGACCAGCTGAAAGCGGTGCTTGAACAGCTGCATAATAGAGATCAAAAATCAGCTCAAAGCCCAATGTAATAGGTAACGAAACTGCCAGCCCGCAGCGGGGCGCGAAATGCTCCCGCAGCGGGCTGCTTTTTTCTTATTTCACGGTTCCGTCAGAAAGCTGTTTTTACAACAGGCTGTCGATATACTCCGTCAGGCGTTCACGGTCGTAGAAGGACATATACTTCGAAATCGTAAAATCGGGTACGGACCCCTGATCGATGTCATACTGACCGTACTGATGATCAAGGTTCAGATCAACGTTATAAACCGCAGTTGCCATCGCCCCGGTCATTGGATTCAGCGCGCTGACAGACCCGTCGCCCAAAACGGCCGAGATTACAAAGACCGCCGCGTCGGCGGCGCTGGTGCTTTTCATCATTTCCCGAAGCCCCAGCTGATAAAGCAGCGCATCGAAGCTGTCTATGTGATGAATGTCTTTCAGACCATAGAGATGATCCATCGCGAGGCAGAGCTCGGCATAGTTGAAATCTGCCATACATGTCCAACATACATCTCAGCGACCGGTCCGACGGGGATAAAAAAGAGAAGAGCCGGACGGCTGAACTTGTTTTTCAGATTGAACAATGTTATAGTTTGAAAAGAAGATGTTGATGAGAGGTATATGAAAGCGCAAATCAGACTGAGCCGATCTGAAAGATCACAAGTTGTGTGCGACGCTGTACATGATGTAAATGGAGAAAGAAAGTTTGTAAAATGGAGAGAAACATCCGGCGGGGAAAAATCAGAAGGAGTGAAGATATGAAAAGACGTTTCAATTTCAACGGAGAAAATGACGGTCCGGATCTGATTGAGGAAATACAGTCAACGCAGGACACATTCGTCGATTTGATGCCTTTATTGAAAGAAGATGACATAGATGTCATCCCGTTGTTATATGGACCGCCCCCACCGAGGAGCCTGGAACATCCTGAACCGGTTGTGGGCTGGCTTGTATGTATCAGCGGAGAGAACAGAGGGGAAGCCTATACGCTCAGAACCGGGTACAATTATATTTCCTGGAAACTGGGCACACTCGTCGTCAGTAAGACACAGATCAGTGCCAGACGATTGATGCTTGTGTATGATGAAACGGATCGAACGTTTCTTCTTGAAGTTTCTTCAGATATGGAAACAGTTCTTGTCAACGAGAGACAAGTGAACCGTCTGGAGGTCATTGTGAACCGCGATAAGATACAAATAGGTCAAATCCAGTTCGTTTTCATAGCATTCTGCGGAGAAGAATTCACGTGGGACGAAAACGGCCGGGAACAGGAAAACGATTATGAGCCTTACAAGCGATTTTGAGATCAGAAACAGTGGGGCTGCCTCAAAATAAGAGGCAGCCCCTTTACACCGAAATCGATCGGCGCTTCAGAAGATCAGGTGTAGGCGGATGTGTTCACCTGACCATAGACGTCAGTGAATCTGAGACCGACCGTGACGCCAACTTTGGGATTTTTGGTGTTCAAATGGAGTCCCACGGAGCATTTCAGCGTATTACGGATGTAGCTCCATTTCTCATGGATCACATTACCGCGGCCAATGTTGAGCACTTCCAGTTTCTCCCCGTCGATATTCCAGAAAGGCCCTGCGTTGAGGAGCTTGTTTACGGAAAGATTGCCGTTCCAGCCTTCAATCTTATAGACATGGTAAGGCGCCCCGAGAGCAATCCCGGGGCGCTGTGTACGATGCCGGGAGAACCGTCCCTTTGCTACGTGGGATCAGCCGACCCGGGCAGGAGTTTTCCGCATAACGCGTGGAGGCAAGCTTGTAGAAAACGGAAAACTATGATACATTGAGATAACAACAAAGCTGGACGCGACAGACACGAATGAATGAATTGCGGAAGGGGCAAGTCAGATGATGGACATCAGCGTATTCCGGGAAAATCCGGAATTGTCAAGGAGAATATCCGTAAGAAATAACGGGAACAGAGCCGGAATATCATCTGGCTCTGTTCTTTATCAGGATCTTCAATTCCTTTATTTGAGAACGCAAAATACGGGATAATCTGGGAAATACCCTTAACACAGCCCGGACTTAGAACGGGAAAGTCTCAATGGCGCTGCCGAGAAAATACTCATAGGTATCAAAACCGTTGTACCGGAAACGGAAGCCGACAGTGACCCCGTCTTTGGGGTTCGGAATATCCAGATGCACGATACTGGAATACAACTCGGTGATCGCCTGCGTCCACTGCTCTGCAACAACATCACCGCGGTCTATATAGTTCACACGAAGTTCTTCTCCTTCAGAATTCCTGTAAACCTGGCCGGTGAGTTTCTTGATATCACCTTTCGGATCCCAGCCCTCGATCTTGAAAGCAAAATGGTACATCTCACTCTCACCGAAAACAACTACGCGGTTGCAATAATAACCGCTGTAGCAATACTTGTTTTTAGAATGCGCCGTCAGGTACTGTGTGAACGCTTCGGCCTGACCGTCGGTTGTCAAGACGGAATCGGCAGTGTAAAAAGTGATTTTTATTTTTTTGTCCCTGCTCGTGTAAATATCAGATGCCCATCTGAAGAAAGTATATTCCTGCTCAGGGGATGAAGCATTGTGAACAAGATAATAGTATGTACCGTTATGTCCCCACTGTTCAACCGTATAGTTTGAAGCAGCGGACGCTTCCACGGCGAAAACGGCGGGAAACGTCCCGAAAATCAAGACCGCAGCCAGCAGAAATGCGAGGATTCTTTTCATTGTGCCTTTCTCCTTCCTTTCCACGTCGAATGAAATCGAAGTATTTCCATTGTAAATAAATTCGAACTGAAAGTCAACAGATCACAGCGGTTATTATGAAAATGCTGTCCGTTCGCCCCGGGAATTCCTTTGCCTGTGAGTGAGGTCAGGACCGATATCATGATCGGTAAAATACACAGCGCCCCGGGAACAATTCCCGGGGCGCTGTGTACGATGCCGGGAGAACCATCCCCCTTGTCACATGCAGGGGTAAAACCGAAATTACAGAATGCAAAATCCGGGCGGTATACTGTAGCCAGTCGATCGGAAGACAAGACAGAAACGACTCAATCAAAACCAGAAACGAAAAAGAAAAGGAGAAAAAACCATGAAAAAGATCTTTACCACCCTCTTTGCAATCCTCCTGATTGCATCCCTCTCTGTCACCGCGTTCGCAGATACCGGAATTGTCAATGTCATCGCGGGAATGAACGACACACAGCCGGCTGCCGCAGGCTGGGAATCCGGAATGGAACTGATCCGGCAGACCGGCGATCAGGACGAGATCGTGAAACCGAACTACCGCAGCTACTTTGATGTTCCCCAGGTCCGTTATATCGACGCGCCGAAAAACCACAGCGTCTATGTCTACAAGGGCCTGGACACCGACATCGATAAGCCGGAAGCAGCGGAATACCTGATGCCGTTTGCGTATGAAGGCCTGAAGGTCCTGGAAGTAGCCCGCGAACAGGGCATGAGCTGCATCATCTACCGGGACAGCAAATTCGTGCAGCACGCGGGCTGGGTCGAGACCCGCTATCTGACCGATGAATTCCCCGGCGCTGAAGTAACCGTCGGCCGGAACGGTATTCCGGGCATCCCCTGTGAAGCGCCGGCACTCACCTGGAGCAGGGATCGCTTTGTCGGAAGCGTTGAAAAGTACGCGGTACTCGAGGAAACGGCGGCCAACTGTGTACAGATCAAGCTGGCCTATCAGGTCACGGATACCGACGGCGCGCGCTTTGAAGACATGCTCGGCATGCGGACCGTATACGTCAATGACGGAAACGGCTGGGTCCGGGCAGGCGAGTTTGAGTATGATGAGCAGGGTACGGTTCTTGTCACCGTCAATCTGAGGGAAGCGACCCGGGTGGAAGCAATTGCGGTGATCGCCTCCTGCAACGAGCCGGGCCATGTTGTCTCCCGCATGGAGATCCAGGAGCTGTCCGTTCAGCAGTGAGCAAGGGGAAGCGGAGCGGCCGGAGAAAAAGCGTATAAACAGACTCAGACTCCTGCCCGGGCGCCGGATCAGCCGACCCGGGCAGGAGTTTTCCGCATAACGCGTGGAGGCAAGCTTGTAGAAAACGGGAAACTATGATACATTATTTTCATTAATGTTCTTTCCGATACGGAAACAGTTTATGTGAATGAGAGAGAAGCAGACAGATTGGAGGTCCTTGTCAATCGCGATAAGATACAGATCGGTCAAATCCGATTCATTTTCATAGCATTCTGCGGGGAACAATTCAGTTGGAACGAAAAGGAATAAGCGTGAGAAGGATCAGACAGAGCGCAAGTAAAACCTGCCCGCGAAAATAACAACTGTCTTCTGCGTTTACTCCGAAACCTGTTATAGTGGAACCATCAAGAAAAGAATAAAAGGAGGAACCGATCATGAAAAACCGTTTTAAAACCGCTGGCAGAATCCTGCTGATCGTCGCTTTATTACTGACCGCCTTTTCAGGATTGCCTTTCGGCTCCGCAGAGGCAGCATCGTATAAAATCCATCATGAAACGCTGGACGGCAACGACTACTACTATGTCTATCAAAACAGTTCGGAACTGGATGAAACCCCGACGTTTATCAAAACACCCTGGGATGTCTACTATTCAAAGAATACGGAAAACGGCGTGAGAATCACATTTTTCCGTTCTTATAATATCCACAGCAATGCGCAGGCCGATGCCTTCTATCGATATCTTCTGGATCACAGCACGGCTTCCCAGCGCCACGCCGGATACTATGTCGCCACCTCCAATCAGTACGGGTACGAGGAAAAGGTAACGATTGTCTATCTGGTTGAAGGCCTGAATCCCCGCTGGGATTATCACTTTGAATGCCTCTGGGACTGGAATCCGTTTGTCAATTCAAACGGAACAACCCTTAACCTGGAGTACGGCGACTGGGGAGAGAGATCTGACAGTTTCCGTGAACTGTGGAACCAGGGATGCAGCGCGGTGCTGACAATTTACGGGAATACGAAAGCGGAGAATTCATCCTTTGGCATGATCTTTACGGAAGGCTTCGACAGGCATATCGTCCGGCGCTACTGTGTTTACGAGACCTGGGATTAAACGGCAAAAAAGACAATAACGAACACGGCTCTTCCTCTTCGGAAGAGCCGTGTGGCTTCCCGGACCTGTCCGGGGCGCTGTGCATGGAGGAACGTCCTGCTTATCCGTTTGTGCGCAGGTTGCAGTTTACGGCCTCGTACAGGCTGTAGAAGCCGGCGACAAACTGATTGGTCCTGGCGCTTGGAACTCTTTCCTGACGTGATCCAGGTCCCCGCGCTCAATGTATCTTCTCAGGGTGAAGATATCGTTCCCGGAACCGGCTCCGCAGTCGGTCACAAATACCGGCATCAGGCATTCAACAAAGCCGTACTTGACCTCTTCATTGGGGAAGCCAAGCGTGTACTCACGTCCGACGCTGTCATAATCGACGATGGTCAGATATCCTGTCTGGTAGAGCAACGGTACCGGATCCAGACTGTCGCCGGTATAGTCTTTCAGCATCCCTTCGCTGGCATACAGGGTTCGATCCGTAAATTTACGGATATCAAAAGCGCTGTCCTTCAGTTTTTTTACCAGAAAGGTCGGCGTTCCGGTCTCAAACCAGTAATAGCCGAAGTCTTTCTCCATCAGCGCCCCAAGCAGGCTGAACGGATTATATACCGATTCTCCCTCCGGATGAAAATGATATCCGTCATACTGCCGTTTCAGGGCTTCACGGCACTCCTGAACCGACATTTTTCTGCGCTCCGCAAAATCGGCGATCTCTTCAGAAAAGTACGTATCAATCTCGGCCTCGGTGATCCCGCACAGCGCAGCGTAATTCTCCACCATGGAAATATCCCGGAGCTGATTCAGATCGCTGAAAATGCTGACCTTGTGAAATTTCGATACACCGGTGATGAAGACAAACTGGAGATACTCGTCAAAGCTCTTCAGCGTGCTGAAAAAGCCTTTAAAAACCTCTTTGTTGTGCTCCTGCAGTTCCGACTGATCAACGACGTCCAGGAGCGGCTTGTCATATTCATCGACCAGCACAACGCAGCGGAGACCGGTCTGCTCTTTTGCGGCAATCAGAAGGTTTCGGAATCGTTTGCCCAGGTTTTCTTTTTCCGCAGGCACCTGATATGCCGCTTCCCACCGCCTCAACTGCTCATCCAGAATCCCTTCCAGCGCGCCGATGTGCCGATAGTTCACACCGTTAAAGTCAAAGTAGAATACCGGATAGCTGCGCCATGCGTCAGGGTTGTCCTTTTCCAGCTCTTCGATGGCAAGGCCGGAGAAGAGTCCTTTCTTCCCCTCCCAGTAGGCCTTCATGGCAGACAGAAGAAGGCTCTTTCCGAATCGCCTCGGCCGACTCAGGAAATACGGTTTTCCCTCATGTGCCAGACGGTAGATGTATGCAGTTTTATCCACATAGGCATATCCGTCATCTCGCAGGCTTTCAAAGCTCTGTATGCCGATCGGCAGCTTTTTCCCCATTCCCGCGGCCTCCTTTCTGACTTCTTCCGGATGTCATTCTTTGGCTGAAAGTATACCATTATTTACGGGAAAAGGGAAGAGGCAGAATGCGACGCCGTGAAAGACAAAAGCGCCCCGGGTTCGGCCCCGGGGCACTGTGCATGGAGGAACGTTCTGCTTATCCGTTTGTGCGCAGGTTGCAGTTTACGGCCTCGTACAGGCTGTAGAAGCTGGCGACAAACTGATTGGTCCTGTCGTTGTAGACGTTATAGATCGGACGGCCGTAATGGTCGGTGGACTGGAAGATCGTTCCGCCGCTGACGTTTTCCAGCTCGTCGAGGGAGAGCACTCTCTCTTTTTCATTTGTAACTTCTTTGATCATGGCTGCTTCCTTTCTCCGCTCGGTGGCGGCACCTGTCGTGTTTCGGTATCCTGCTGTTTACGGACTCAGTATAGCACGGGATCCGTCACAGAACAAGCACACATTTTACGGCGGGATTCAGGGGCGAGATTGGGATTGTATCGGACCGCCGATCATGTTATACTCATTAACGAAATGCTATGCCTCACACGGCAAAGAATACCGTTAAACAGTATAAAATGGGACAGAATCTTGTGTGTTGTGGTGAAGAGAATGAATCCATGGAACGCAGTATGTCCAGAATGCCTATGAATGTTTCGTGCTGATGTGCATGCTGTCCGAGGACCCGCTCTGCGCCTACTCGGATGTGTGGGCGCTGTCCTATGAACAGGAGCCACGGCCGGAACGGTGATCCCGCGGGAGCAGATCCTCCCGATGAAAGAAGAACGCAGCGGCGGAAGCGGCAGAATACAGAGAACCGACGGGCTGAAAGGAGAGAAAAAGGATGACAGAAAGGATGAGAAGCCGAGGCGCTTCGCTGAGGAGGCTGTCGGCCGCAGTTGTGCTGCTGGCTGCCCTGAATGCAGCAACAGCGACGAACGCACTGGCGGACAGCGCCGGATCACAGCGGGTCGAGTCAAGCATCAGCGACTGGTCGTATGATCCGTACTTCTTGACTGTGGAGTATCAATACGATCAGAGCGGCCGCCTGATCGAGGAAACAACACAGTGCTATGCGGATGAACAGCACACCATGCTTTCCTATGAGTCGGCAGATCACTACGACTACTATGACAACGGAGCGCTCAGAATGATTCAAAGCCATGGGGCGGAGAAGCATTTCGACCGATACGGCACCCAGATTGACAGCCCAAAACCGGCAGCTCCGTTTGAAGTCTGCACGGTCTGGTATGAAGACAAGATCGAGCACTATTATGATCTGAAGGGAAATCTGACCCGTCTGGAGGCAGATCAGACGGTATACACATACAGGTATGACGAATCGGGACGGATCCTTGAAGTGCAGTCGACAGAGCCGTTTGACTACCATCTCACCTTCACTTATGGAAAAGACGGCGGCTATACCGTACACGGTGAGCGGAATCCATATGATTCGGGGGAAGAGAAGTATCAGGAAGAATATGACCGATCCGGCCGTATCGTGCGCAGAAGCTCCGATCAATACGGCGTTACGGAAACCACCCATGAGTATTCTTCGGACGGCTCCGTCGAGACCATAAAGGAATACAGGGATGAGGGCAGCGGACTGGCACTCTCCGAGACCAGAGAGATCAGAAAAATCCATGATGACAGCGGTCTGCTTCTGAGAGAAGAGACTTGGGTGATCGACAACGGCATGGAGGAACTCGCGGAAAGAAAAGACTACGAATATGACGGCAGAGGCAACATGACGCACATGCAGCGCTTCGAATACAGCGGATGGGGTTCTGCTCCTTCTCTGTGGCGGGAGGAAAGACATACCTATCGATGATCATTGTTTCCACTGCATTCAGCAGTCCTGTCGGACAGGAAACGAAATCATATTTTAAGGAGTCGGTAAAACATGAGTAAAATGAGAAGAATCATTGCCCTGCTGCTTCTTGAAGGTACCAGTAAAGTGACAGAGCGATACGGCGCAGGCGGCAGAATTGAGATGCGAAGAGACCAGTATGATACCGTCTTTGACTATTACTACGATCAAAACGGGAAGCTGGCGAGTGAATACTATGACGGAGAGCTGATGTACAGCTATGACTATACGTACGACAGCCACGGCAATGTCACCACGATGATCAGGACCGATGCTTCCGGATATACGATGAAGACGGAATATCAGTACGAAAAAGCGTAATCGGATCCCGGAACCTGTGGTGACAATAATACAAAGGAGCGGTGATGGAAAATGAAGAAAACTCTCGCGATGCTGTGTGTACTGGTCATGATGCTGACGCTGCTCCCTGCCGCATCCGCAGCCGGTGCGCCGAGCGAGGCCGATCTGAGGGCAATCGGCTCTCAGATTGAATACCCGAAGAGCAGCGAATACCTCAGTTCTTACGTCTATGCAACGGTAGCGGCGCCGGGGGGACACAGCGTGTACTGCTACGGTTCGGCAGACCGCAAGGGGTCAAGGTACACCGTGAATGACCATGAGGCGGTTACGGTTCTTGCATATCGGAAGGATATGGCCTGTGTCATCATCGATTCGCAGCGCCGTGCCCGGTGGATCAAGGACGAGTACCTGGACTATTACGGCAATCCCGGTCTGGGAGACAAGGGACCCGGCCGGCGGAACGAGAAAACCGTCCGTACCGGAGGATACTACATCGAACCCTGGGGCGAGGGCGGTACGCGCTATTACAAGGTCTCGAAGCGGACCAATGAGATCGGGGCTCCCACCTTTTACTGCGAAGGCAGGGATGTCTATGAAAACCGATACAGCGGTTCGGACATCCGCATCACCTTTTACAGAAAGTATGACGGAGCGGATCTGGAACAGGGCCTCGCGTTCAAACAGTATCTGGACGAGACCACGAAGGCGAAGCAGCACTATACCTTCCTCTATTATTACCCGTCCGAGACGGGCGAGTATATCGAAGGGCTCTACATCGTGGAGTTTGACGGACTCGATCTGGAACGCATCAATGACTATCAGGTGATCTGGGACAGAAATCCCTGGGTCAACTCGGAAGGAACAGAGCTGGAGCTGGTTCATTTCTTTTACGGGTCCAGTCTGGAGAAGGCATTTGACCTGATCCGCAGTGAAAAGTGCAGCGCGGCGGTCTGGTATGAGATCGACCCTTATATCGGCTATTTCGCGGCAGGATTCCGGTTCACGGAGGGATCGGACCGCCATATTGTGAAAAGATACTGCCTGGAGGAAACCTGGTAAACGGCACGGAACGCTCCTCCCGCTTCCCATAAAATATTTATTAACTTTGAAGCGCCGCGCTTGTTTTCAAGCGCGGCGTGGTGTATACTACCCTCAGTAAAATGCGTAAAAAGTTACGAGAATTGACAATAAACAGGCAAAAAGGAAACAATTGATGAAGAATAAGAGGCAAAACCAAGGCGCGAACGTCGACAGACAGCGCAGAAGAGCTCAGCGCCGGCTGCGCCGACAGGACTTTGCCCGGAGTCTCTGCTTCCTCTCGCCGAGCCTGCTCGGCGTGGGCGTGTTCTTCATCATTCCCTTCGGCGTGGTGGTGTACTACTCCCTGATCGACGGCGTCGGTTCGAAGAACTTTGTCGGCCTGCAGAACTTCACGAAGCTGTTCCAGAACTCCGCCTTCCTGATGGCGGCGAAGAACACGCTACAGTTCTCGGTGATCGCGGTGCCGCTGGCGGTGGTGCTGGCGATCCTGATGGCGCTGATGCTGGAGGCCAGAATCCCGCTGAAGAGCCAGTTCCGCACCTTCTTCCTGAGCCCGATGATGGTGCCGGTGGCCTCGGTGGTGCTGATCTGGCAGGTGCTCTTCAACTATAACGGCACCGTGAACGAGCTTGTGCTGCTCTTCGGCGGGGAGAAGATCGACTGGCTGCAGAGCGACCACTGTCAGTGGGTGGTCATGCTGCTCTTTCTGTGGAAGAACCTGGGCTACAACATGATTCTGTTCATGGCGGGCCTGGCGAACATCCCGAAGGAGCTGTTGGAAGTGGCGGACGTGGAGGGCGCGTCGGAGATCTACAAGTTCTTCGCCATCAAGTTGCGCTATCTCTCGCCGACGGTGATGTTCGTGACGATCCTCTCGCTCATCAACTCCTTCAAGGTCTTCCGCGAGGTGTACCTGCTGGCGGGGGATTATCCGTATGAGAAGCTCTACATGCTGCAGCACTTCATGAACAATACCTTCCGCTCGCTGGATTATCAGAAGCTCTCGGCCGCCGCGGTCATCATGGCCATCGTGATGGTGGTGCTGATCGCGCTGCTGTTCAAGGTGGAGGACTGGTTCGGAAAGGACGTGGAGGGATGAAGAAGAAACGCTACTTCTCCCGGGGCGTCATGTTTTTGCTGAGCCTGATCTTCGCGGTGATGTTCCTGCTGCCGACGGTGCTGACCATCACCAACTCCTTCATGTCGGAGGAGGAGATCAAGTCCAACTACGGTATGATCTTCTCGACCACCTCGGGCGGCTATGTGTCGAAGACCGTGAACCTGAAGTTCATTCCGGACAAGGTCACGCTTTCCCAGTATATCTCCGGCCTGATCAAGACGCCGGACTATCTTGTGAAGCTGTGGAACAGCATCCTGCTGGTGGTGCCGATCGTGCTGCTGCAGGTGGGGGTGGCCTCGGTGGCTGCCTACAGCTTCACCCGCTGGCGCGGAAAGATCCGCAGCGGTATCTTTTTCTTCTATGTCATCCTGATGCTGATGCCCTATCAGGTGACGCTGGTGCCGAACTATCTGGTCAGCAGCTGGCTCGGCATCCTCAACACGCGCTGGAGCATCATCCTGCCGGGCATGTTCGCCCCGTTCTCCGTCTTCCTGCTGACCAAGTTCATGCGGCGGATTCCGTATTCGCTGATCGAGGCGGCCAAGGTGGACGGCGCGGGGGAGTGGGAGATCTTTACAAAGATCTGCCTGCCGGAATGCCGCTCGGCCCTTTATTCCATTGCCATCCTTGTTTTCATCGACTACTGGAACATGGTGGAGCAGCCCCTCATCCTCCTGCAGGATGCCGATTCGCAGCCGCTCTCCGTCTTCCTCTCCCAGATCAACGCCGGGGAAATCGGCCTCGCCTTCGCGATGGCCACGGTGTATATGATCCCGTCCCTGCTGCTCTTCCTGCACGGTGAAGAGTATCTGGTGGAGGGCATCGCCAACTCCGGCAGCGTCAAGGGCTAAGGTGCGCTCCGGCGCAGACAAAAGGAGTATCAAAGAATGCACGAACAACCGAGAAACAGAGACTGGGTCAAGAACGCCGCGATCATTTTCCTCGTGGTGCTTCTTGTGCTTACCTTCTTCTCCAACACCATCATGAACCGCAGCCTGCCGGAGGTCGCGACCCAGGAGGTCGAGAGCGGCAGCATCGTCGCGCGCGTGCGCGGCACCGGTACCGTCCAGGCCAACAGCAACACCCAGGTCAAGATGGACCGGACCCGTGTCATCCGCAGCGTGCTGGTGAAGGTCGGCCAGAAGGTTGAGGCGGGCGACGTGCTCTTCACCCTCGGCGAAGGCGCCAGCGAAGAGATCGACGCCGCGGAAGAGAAACTCCAGAACCTGCAGGCCAGCTACAACCGCACGGCGGCCACGATCCCGGACTTCAGCTATAGTGCCGATCAGTTGAGAATTGAATCGTATCGTCAGGCTTATGTAGATGCAGAAAACAAGGTTAAAGATATTGAAAACAGACTGAACCAGGAACTGGAAGCAAGACAGAGAGATACTGATACTGAGCTCGCTCAGGCAAAAGAGCGGCTCGCTGCAGCTCAGTTATTGAAAGATACGATCGAAAAAATATATAACGACGATATTTCTGGGTTGGAGAGCGAATTGCGTCAGGCTAAGGAGAACCAGCCTGAATATGTACAGAAACAGATTGACCTGAAAAATGAGGAACTCGAAGCTGCGAAGCAGGAAAAGGCGGAGTATGATGCAGCACAATCCGAGATTGCTGCCATTCAGGAAACCATAAATCAACTGGATTCTGACATAACAAGTAAAAACGAACAAATTGCGGCAAAGCAGGCTGAAATCGACAGCACGCAAAATGAGATTGATGAAATAAACCGAGAAATCACCGGAACAATGGAAACGCTTGAAGCGGATCTACAGGCACTAATTGATGAACAGAATCGCTTAAGTTATAATCTCCAAGCTGGTCAGATGGATGAAGACAATGCAAAAGAAATTAATAGACAGTATGAGATAGTCACCCAACAGATTACAGAAAAGCAGACTGAGATTAATACTAAGCAGGCTGAGTTTTCAGGGAAAGAACAACGAAAAGCCGAACTGGAACAGATGATTTCAGGGCAGGAATGGGAAAAGTCAAATTACGAAACTGAAAAAACAACAATCGAGACAGCAAAGAGTGAGAAAGAAGCTGAAAAGGCTGCTATTGAAGGACAGTATCCGGTAGACCCACAAACAAAGATTATCGCAATCAATGCGGAAATAGCCAGCTTGGTGAGTCAGGGAATAAGCAATACACAGCTTGAAGAGTTAGCAATCGATCTGAAAAGTGTCTCAAGAGAGGACCTGGATGCAGCGATACTTTATTTAGAAAAGTGCCAGGCTGAATTTGATTCACTCTGGGCAACACTGGATCCTAAAATGAACAGTGAACTGCAGTATGCAAAAGAAGCGCTCAGAAATGCCCAGCTTAACTATGAAACAGCAAAAGCATCTTTGCGCGAAAAAATTTCTTCCAACGAAACGACTCTTGCCGGTTACAACGTAGACCTTGCCAACCTCTGGCAGCAGATCCAGCGGGCTCAGGAAAAGCTCGACGATCTGCTCGGCGGGGAAGAGGCCACGGTGACGGCGAAGGTTGCCGGCACCATCCAGACGCTGGACGCATCTCCCGGCGACACCAAGAAGAAAGACGACGTGATCGCCACCATCGAGGCGCCGGACATGGGCTACACCTTGTCCTTCTCGGTGACGAACGACCAGGCCAACCGCCTTCGTGTGGGCGATACGGCGACGGTGTCGAACTTCTACTGGGGCAGCGAGATCACCGCGACCCTTACCTCCATCAAGATCGACCAGAAGAATCCCCAGACCAACAAGATCCTGACCTTTGATCTGAACGGCAACGTGACCAGCGGAACCGAGCTGACCCTCTCCGTGGGACAGAAGAGCGCCAACTATGACGTCATCATCCCCAGCAGCTCCGTCCGCACGGATGCCAACGGAACCTATGTCCTGAAGCTGGAGTCGAAGAACTCTCCGCTCGGAAACCGCTACCTCGCGCGGCGCGTGCCGGTGGAGGTCCTGGCGGTGGACGACACGAACACGGCCGTGAGCGCAGAGCTCGGTTACGGAGACTATGTGATCACAAGCAGCAGCAGCCCGTTGAAGAACGGTGAGCTGGTGCGTCTGGCGACGAGTGCATGAAGCGGACCGGGAAAAGACGAAAACGGCAGTCGTACATCCTGCTGATCGTCTGTGTGTCGATGGTGGCCGCGGCGGTGCTCTGCTTCGGCGCGTGGCAATACTTTGCCCATGTGCTGGATTCTCAGAAAGCCGCTGAACGCTGGCAGGGCGACGGCGATCTGAAATTCAGCCAGATCAGCTGCTTTCTGCCGGCGGACCAGATGATCGGGCTGAAAGAAATTTCGACCTTCCGGAACGCGGCGCTGAAGAAGATGCAGGACGCAGCGCTGGACGTGATGAACAACCGCCATCTGATGGTGGATGCCTGGAGCACGACGGCGAAGCTCTATACCAGCGGCGAGCACGGAAGAGGGGAAGCCTCGGTCATCGCCGTGGGCGGCGATTACTTCGACTTTCACCCGCTGCAGCTGCTGAGCGGGGACTATATCCGCCAGTCGGATCTGATGAAGGACCGGATTGTTCTCGGGGAAGAAGTGGCCTGGCTGCTCTTCGGCGGAACGGATCTGGCGGGCATGACGATGAAGCTCAACGGCACGCCCTATGTCATCGCGGGCGTGGTGGAGCAGGAACAGGATCGCGCAAGCAAAAAGTCCAACAGCGACGGCCTGGATCTCTACATGAGTTATGACACGCTGCTGACGATCAACCCGGACGCCAAGATCAACTGCTACGAGGTGCTGATGGCGAACCCGGTCAAGAATTTCGCCCTGAACGCCGTGAAGGACAAGTTCCCGATCGGCCGCGGCGAGATCATCTGCAACACGGAGCGATACGGCTACGGGAAGATGATGGACCAGGTGATTCACTTCGGCTCGCGGGGCAGCCAGACCAGCGGCGCGGTGCTTCCGTACTGGGAGAACGCGGCCAGAATGACCGAGGACTGGGGGGCGCTCTGCTGCTTCCTGGGGACGGTGCTGCTGCTCTTCCCGCTGGTGATGCTGATCATTGTGGCGCTTCAGAGCGGCAAACAGATCAAGACAAAGCTGGAGGACGACATCCTGCCCGATCTCTCGGAAAAGACCCAGGAGGCCATCCGCAAACAGCAGAGACGCCGCTGGGAGCGAAAACACGGCGTGCACGAAAAATAGGACCCACCGCGTGTGGGCCTCAATCCGCAAAACAAAACAGCCGCACGGCTTACCGGAATCCGGCAGCCATGCGGCTGTTTTCAGAAGAAAATGCGATGATCTTCTATCGTTCCAATTCACCTGTCAGGAAAAGGCCAGCATGACCCGGAACAGATCGCCGCAGATGCCGAGTACCTGTTCATCGGCCTTGTGGACCTCGTCCGGTCCTCGCTTGAGCGCCGCCTCCGCCTTGGAGAGCGTTTCGGCATAGCTGCCGTTTTCCAAGGAGAGCATAGCCTGCTGCAGACGGGTGAAGGAGGCTTTGGACATGCGCCCGGTGGAGGGCGCCCTGTTCACGGCCATGATGGCCCGGGTCTGCTCCAGCATCGTGCGGGCAGCGTCGAGATTTTTGCGCAGCTGCGCCCTTGCCTCGCGGAGCTCGGCAGTCCGATCCGTCTGCTTTTTGAGAATGGCCCGGCGCTCCAGCAGCAATTTGCGCACGAGCTGAAACTCCGGCTTGCTGAGATAAGGCAGATCGCGGTTGCTGTTTGCGGCAATGATCACTTCACTGAACCCCAGCAGACAGGCGGTGACTTCCGTGAGCCCCTCGTTCATATCCGTATCCTCACCTGAGATGGACAGATACCCGACATGCCGGATGTAATGGGTTGCCTCATGGCACAGCACATACAGCAGATCCTCGGCGGTTTGCGAGTTGCGGACCAGCACCCGGATGACCTTTGCGAAATCGTATTCTCCCGCCGCGTTGGATCCGGAGAGATCGGCAGGGTTGTCAGTCACTTCCAGTCTGACATCCGGTATGATATGCGCATGACTCAGAATCTCCATCAGGGCGCTCTGAAGCTGCTGCTGGGTCTCCTCCAGAGGGACGGTACCGGGCTTGGAGATGGTCGTGCGGAAGCGGTAATCCTGCAGCATGAGCCAGTCCATGCCCCTCTCCTTCAGCTTTCCGGAGGCAATGGTGAACAGGCGTTTTATCCGCTGCTCATCAGGCTGACGGTATACAGGCTGAGGTTTCTTCCGAAAGAGCCTGATCAGTCCGTTGAGAAGCAGGCATACCACTACGCTTACCAAAATGGAGAGCAAATAATCCACCATGCGCCGATCCCCCTTTCTTTTAAGCGTATTATAGCATCGAGAAGCTGATATGACAATATCGGCGAGAGATCGGAACACCCTTGACAAAGCAGGCAGACTCAAGTAATGTTGATGCTGAAGGCAGGTGAATCACGATGAAGAATGATCGGAAACGCATTCGATCAGGAAACCGTCGCCTCGCAGATCAAAGCGCTGAAAAGGAGAAGTGGTCCATTGTGAAGAACAGACCGGTGAGACAGCGGAGCCTGTGCATCCTCCTGATCCTGCTGCTTGCTTATGCTTTTGCGAGTCCGGCGACGGCGGAATCCGAGGTTTCCATTGCCGTGTTTGAGGATCTGAAGGCTGCGTGCGCCGACGCAGCTGTGCTCTCAGGCGGAGGGCTTCTATGCACGGAAGACGACCTGGTAATTTCCGAAGACTTCACGCTTCCGACGGGTACCGTGATCACGCTCCGGCACTTTACGGTGCCCGAAGGGATCACCTTTACCATCACGGAACAGGCGGAGATTTACACCTATGGGCTGACGGTAGAGGGCACGCTTGAAAACCACGGCACAATCATCCAGCAGGATCTGTCCGCGGACTGGGCGGAAGGGAAAATCGAAACAACCGCCCGCATCCCCGGCCATATTGAAAACACAGGAGAGATGATCCTGACAGATGTCTTCGGAAGGCAAAACATCAACCGTTTCGGCGGTAAACTCACCATGAATCAAACCGCGGACTTTCAGGAAAAGCTGAGAATTGCCGCAGGAAGCGAAACTCCGGCTCCGACGGAAGAAATTCCTGCTCCGCCGGCTCCCGTTCCGACTGCTCCGGAGAAAAGGACAGTGAGCAGGATCTTTGCGCTGCTGGAGGATATCCTGCCGAAGCTGATGTTCTTCTTCGTCTTGGCAGGCCTGTTCCTGACGGTGAAAAACGGAATCGCTTCCGTCCGCGAAGAGAAGTACGGAGCACCCGCCCGACAGAAAGGAGCTGTCAACAGGACCGCGGATTCAGGGTATGACATTAAGCAGGAAGACCATTTTCAGAGAGATCGCAGAAACCGAATTGCAGAGCTTGATGTATGGCTGAAGAACGGGCTGATCGACCGCAAGGAGTACAATGAACTGAAGCGCAGATACAGCAAAGACACATAGCTCGGAATAAAATCAAGCCAAAGATCGGCATGAAAACCGGCAGCCGGCTCCTTTCGGAGCTGACTGCCGGTTTGTGTGCTTTATGGTGTTTGAAGTCTGATGCGGTCAGGGAAGAACTCAGGCGGCTTCTTCCGCCACATCCTGTGCCGCGGGCTCTTCAACAGGAGTTACCGGCACTTCCACAACGGGCGCCGGAGCCGGGGCCACAGGAGCGGGGGCTGGAGCCACAGGAGCGGGCGCCTGAGCCGGAGCTGCGGGTTCGGCAGCGGGCTTGGTCTCGGCAACGGGCTTGGACTCGGCAACGGGCTTGGACTCGGCAGCGGGCTTGGTCTCAGCAGCGGGCTTGGTCTCAGCGGCAGGAGTTTCGGACTTCTGAGAAGCCTCCGCAGCCTTGGCCTTTTCGGCTTCTTCCAGTGCCTTGAGCTTTCTCTGTCTTTCCTCTTCCAGTTCTTTTTCCTTGAGCTTTCTCAGCTTTTCCTTTTCTGCTTCGGTGAGCTCGTCGCCGGCGCCATTGGCGTCTTCGTCATCGGCAGGATCGGTGCCGACTACGTTTTCGTCATCGGCGGGATCGGTGTCGCCATCGTCTTCGTCATCGGCGGGGTCGGCGCCGCCTTCATCATCGTCGTCGGCGGGATCGGTGCCGACTACGTCTTCGTCATCGGCGGGGTCGGTGCCAACTTCGTCATCGTCGTCAGCGGGATCGGTGCCAACTTCGTCTTCGTCATCGGCAGGATCGGTGCCGACTACGTTTTCGTCATCGGCGGGATCGGTGTCGCCATCGTCTTCGTCATCGGCGGGGTCGGCGCCGCCTTCATCATCGTCGTCGGCGGGATCGGTGCCAACTTCGTCCTCGTCGTCAGCGGGATCGGTGCCAACTTCGTCTTCGTCTTCGTCGTCAGCGGGATCGGCGCCGCCTTTGTCTTCGTCATCCTCAGCAGCGGGAGTTTCGGCGAGAGGAACCTTGCCAGCCTCAATCTCTTCGTCCTCTTCGTCGGTGACGTCTTTGTCTTCTTTGGTGACCTTTTCGTCTTCTTCGACGACAGCTTCGTCCTCGTCGGTGACCTCTTCGTCCTCGTCGGTGACTTCTTCGTCCTCGTCGGTGACTTCTTCGTCCTCAGCGGGGAGTTCGTCCTCGTCGTCGACCTGGGCGTCATGGTTGATGAAGTAGGAATTGGCAACCATTCCGTCGGCGTCCATTTCCGTCACGGTCTCAAGAATGCTGCCGTCACTGCGATAGAGGAAGGTAGAGAAGCTGCGAGCGGTGAGAGCGCCGTCTTCACCGGATTCGGTCACATCGAGAGACAGAGGCTTGCTCAGCTTGCCGAAGATGTACTTCGAAACCTTGGAATTGTTGTCAAAGTCGGAGGTCTCTTCGGTCTGGGTGGCGATGTTGCCGTCCGCGTCGTAGGAGGACTTCAGGCTGAAGTCGCTGGTCTTGCCCTCTTCATCGGTGAAGCTGGAGGAGATATCCGTCAGCAGGCCGAGATTGTTGAAGGTATAAGCGGTCTTGCTGGTGGTGATTCCGTCGGTGGTTTCCACGGTCTCGGAGAGTTTGCTGCCGGTCTCCGGATCGTAGGTCGTCCTGACCATTGTGGTCATCAGCGGCAGCAGCGCGTCGCCGGCGGGTTCGCCCTCGGTCACGAGGCTGTCGGCCGCGACGGTCAAGGTGTCGCCGGAAAGCGCGGTATCCGTCAGCTGAACCCCGTCCGTGAGAGGATCAGCGGCGGTCATCATTCTCGCGCCAGGCTTCGGTCTGACGCTCTTGAGGGGGGGAAGGGGAACCGAATCCGTGCGTTCTGAACTGATAAGGACGCCGGCAGAGTTGAAGGTGTCGGTTCCGAGCAGCTTCCCGTTCTCATCCGTAATGATCCGCTTGGACACGACCCCGTTGCTGTCGTATTCATAGCTGTAGATGTACTGGATTGCATTCGTATTGTCTGTGAAGACCTCTTGTGCGACTCTGTTATAGAGCGTGTAGTAAGAGGTGACGGTTGTGTTCCCCTGGGTCTGCACCTTGGTAGACAGGACGCTCTCACCGTTTATATCTGTATAGGTGTAGGAAATCGTGTTGCCTTTGTCAGTTGTAATATCCTGAAGCTGATTGTATGCGTTGTAGTTATACTGATAAACTGTTTTGATCCCGTCGTCAGTTACCTCTCGCGTTTTCAGACGACCGTCGTCATAGTAATTATTTACCAGAACAGGATTACCGTTGACCTCGATCCTGGAGAGACGACCAAACTTATCTAAGACCTCAAGCATCTGCTCTGTGCTGCCACCGCTGACAAGAACATTTTCCCACTGCCTCTGCGTTTCCTCGCCCACCTTGGAGATGGACTTGATCGTGCCAGTCTTAGTGACGCCGGTTTCATCGGAAATGACCTGTGATCCGCCGGTGATCACGCCGTTGTCCAGATGGAAAGCGGCAAAATAGGTCGTCTGACCGAGGTCGTTCTTTTCAAACTCGTACAGGTTCTCAACGCCGTTTTGGTTGACGGAATAGGTCTCGCGTTTTTCGACGACATCACGGGTAAAGTCTTTCCCTGAAATCTTCTTTGTATCTTCACTCAGCGGCTGTGAGGGACTGTGCACATTCCCGTCGGCCAGCGTGTCGTCCCAGGTGATGGCGGTGCGGAAGAACTTTCCGTCCTCGACGCGCTCAATCAGAATCGGGCGGCCGGCCTTGTCGTATTTGACGCGGACGGGCCTGCGGATCCGGTACCAGGTGAGCTGCCAGATCTCATCCTGGATGTCCTTTTCGGTGACTTTCACGATCCTGGCATCCAGAAGATCCTTGATGTTGGCGGCCTTGAGGATCTTGTCGAGGGTGTCGAGATCACCGGAGAACTCCAGGCGCTCCAGCGGACGGAAGGTCTTCAGGGCGCGGGTTTCCTCACTCCACACGAAGGCGTCCGGATCGATGGCCTTCAGCGTCGCGGGGAGAATCACGCTCTTCAGCCTGGAAAAGTCCACAAAGGCGTTGGAGGAGATCTTCGTGATGTTGCGCTCGATAATCACGCGGACCGCCTTGTCCTTCAGGTTGGCCCAGGGAGCGGGATACTCCTTGCTGAAGGAGGGCATCTCGCCGGTGCCGCGGATGATCAGGACACCGGCCCACTCGTTGTAGAAATAAGAGAAGCTGGTGTCGACCATCTGGACGGTGGTTCCGGCGGCTTTCGCGGCGGCGTTGGAGGCGGTGCCCGGGGTGTTGACCTCCACGGGAATCTTCACCGGGCTGAAGTCGACCTGGTACCACTTGTCGGAAAGCTCGTACCAGCCGTCGTTGTAGCGCCAGCCGTTCCAATACCGGCCGTTGCGGTACTCTTCGCTCCAGTACCACACCCAGTCTCCCCAGTCGGCACTGGCCGTGGCATGCAGGGGGGCAAAGCCCGCCACCATGCAGACGACCAGAAGTACGGACAACAGGACTTTCAGTTTTTTCATTGTCTTCAACCTCTTTATAATAATTTCATAAAGACTTTACGTTAACATACCATAAACACAGGATCTTGTCAATTGAAAGCGGAAAAACACAAGATTTGGTGCCAAAATGACGCCAAAAAGTATCCATATCGAAATCAAAATGACGATATTATGACAACTTTGGAGAAGCAGCGGGAAACCGTCCGGAAGGAGAAGAGAGAACAGGGAAAGAGGCAAAATGAGAAGGGAGACCAAGTGAATCCGGAGACGGGACAAAAAAAGCCTGATGAATGATTGACAATATCCGGACACAGCGGTATAATTTGTTTGTTCAAAATGCTGAAGCATTTGAGACGTAATCGGTTTATTACACGCTTCGGCGTGCGATAATAACGAAACTTTTACTGTAAGGAGGAAACCAAGAATGAAGAAACTGTTTGCACTGCTGCTTGCCCTGGTGATGGTCTTCTGCCTGGGCGTCACCGCGTACGCGGAGGACAACACCGCCGCCATGGACGAGTTGATCGCGGCCGCCAAGGAAGAAGGCACCCTGGTCGTCTACGGCTCCTGCGAGGAAGAATACCTGGCCGCGGCCTGCCAGAACTTCCAGAAGCTCTACGGGATCAAGACCGACTATCAGCGCCTTTCCACCGGCGAGGTTCCCGCGAAGATCGAGGAAGAGAACGGCAAGCCCTCTGCCGACGTCTGGTTCGGCGGCACCAACAACCCCTATGACGACGCGGCCGCGAAGGGCCTGCTGGATCAGTACGACGCCATCAATGCCAGCCACCTGACCAAGGACATGTACAAGGATCCCAACGGTTACTGGTACGGCATCTACACGGGCCTGCTGGGCTTCATGGTCAACCGTGACGAGCTCGAGCGCATGGGCCTCGAGGCGCCCCAGACCTGGGACGACCTGCTCAAGCCCGAGTACAAGGGCCTGATCTGGCTCTCCAACTATAAGACCGCCGGCACCCCGAAACTGGTCGCCAACCTCATGATCCAGCTCAAGGGCCATGATGAAGGCATCCAGTACCTCGTCGACCTGGACAAGAACATCGAAGTCTACACCAAGTCCGGCTCCGGCCCGTCCAAGAACGTCGGCACCGGTGAGTGCGTCATCGGCATCGGCTTCCTGCATGACGGCATCACCCAGATCGTCGACAACGGCTATGACAATGTCCAGCTGATCGTTCCGCAGGACGGCACGACCTGCGAGATCGGACCGGTCGCCATCTTCAAGGGTGCGGCCCATCCGAACGCCGCGAAGCTCTTTGTCGAGTACGCGCTGTCTCCGGACTGCGTGGAGCTGGCCGCCGAGAACGGCTCTTACCAGTTCCTGGTCATCGACAACGCCAAGCAGCCGGCTGTCGCGGAGGAATTCGGCCTGGATCCCAGCCTGGTGTGGGACGGCTATGACTTCGCCAAGGCCGTGAAGGACACCGCACAGAACGTCGAGGACGTCATGACGGCCATCGAGAACTCCGGCGCCGATGTCGGCGAGGGACGTTTCCAGACCTCCTGATCGGACCGGCGAGAGAGGTCTGCGTCTGACCTGAGTTTCATCTACCCGCAAGAGGATGGCGGTTTTCCCGCCATCCTCTTTTTCACAGACGGCAAAGAGAGGAGCTGTTTTTATGGCGAAAAGCCAGGGCGCGGCACTGGATCGAAAGAAGCTGATGGCGGACCCGATCATGGTGACGACCATTGTCGTGCTGATCACCTTTTTGACTCTGTTCATTCTCTATCCGCTGGCGATCCTGCTGGTGGACAGCTTTGTGGGCGACGGGACCTTCGGCCTGGGCATCTTCAAACGGATCTTCGCGATGCCGAGCTTTACCCGCGCCATTACGAACACGCTGAAGGTCGGCTTCGTGGTGGGGATTCTCTCCGCCCTGATCGGCCTGCTGTTTGCGTACGTGGAAGTCTATGTGCGGATGAACCGCTTCGTGGGCGGCCTGTTCAAGGTCGTGTCCATGCTGCCGGTGGTGTCGCCGCCGTTTGTCCTGAGCCTGTCGATGATCATGCTCTTCGGCAAGGCGGGCATCATCACGCGTTTTCTGCTTGGCATCTATGACAACAGCGTGTACGGCTACTGGGGCATCGTCATCGTCCAGACGCTGACCTTCTTCCCGGTGTGCTACATGATGCTCAAGGGCCTGCTGAAGAACATCGATCCCTCCCTGGAGGAGGCGGCGCGGGATATGGGCGCGGGGCGCTGGCGCGTGTTTCAGGACGTGACGCTGCCGCTGCTGCTGCCGGGACTGGGCAACGCGTTTCTTGTGACCTTTATCGAGTCGATCGCGGACTTCGCAAACCCCATGATCATCGGCGGTTCCTACGACACGCTGGCGACCACGATCTACCTGCAGATCACGGGCGCCTATGACAAGGCGGGCGCCGCGGCGATGGCCGTGGTGCTGCTCTGCATCACGCTCGCGATGTTCGCGGTGCAGAAGTACTACCTCGAGGCGAAGACCGCCGCCACCCTCACGGGCAAGGCGTCCCGGGCCAGAATGCTCATCGAGGACAGAAGCGTCAAGATTCCGCTCACCATCTTCTGCTCGCTGGCGGCGCTGTTCGTCATCATCATGTATATCTGCGTCCCCATCGGAGCGCTGTTCCCGACCTGGGGCTACAAGTTCTTCCCGTTGACCACCAAGTGGTTTAAGCTGGTCTTCACCCGCTATCACGGGTTCAAGGCCTTCAAGGACAGCTTTGTGCTGTCGTTCATCTCCGCGCCGATTACGGCCCTGCTCAGCATGATCATCTCCTATCTGGTGGTCAAGCGCAAATTCAAGGCCAAGGGCTTTATCGAGGCGGTCTCGATGCTGGCGATGGCGGTGCCGGGCACGGTGCTCGGCGTCGGATACATCCGCGGCTTCTCCGGCGGCCTGTTCCACACCGGCATCCTGCAGGGCATCTACGGCACGGGGCTCATTCTGGTAATCGTGTTTGTGGTGCGCTCGCTCCCGACCGGCACGCGCAGCGGCATCTCCGCCCTGCGGCAGATCGACAAGTCCATCGAGGAATCGGCCTATGACATGGGCGCGGACAGCTTCAAGGTCTTCATGACGGTGACGCTGCCGCTGATCAAGGACTCCTTCCTCAGCGGCCTGGTCACGGCCTTTGTCCGCAGCATCACGGCCATTTCGGCGATCATCCTGCTGGTGACGCCGCAGTACCTGCTCATCACCGTGCAGATCAACGAGTTCGCGGAGAAGGGCTCGTTCAGCCTGGCCTGCGCGTTTGCGACCATCCTGATACTCATCACCTACGGCGCCGTCCTGCTGATGAACCTGTTCATCAAACACTTCGGCACCAGCAAACAGATCAAGGAGGACTGACCCATGGAGAAGACGAAAAAAGGCGTAAGGCTGGAACATATTTCCAAGATCTATCAGGATCCGAAGACGGGGAAAGACTTCTACGCCGTGAAGGATACCTCGCTGGACATCGAACCGGGTTCCTTTGTGACCCTGCTGGGACCGTCCGGCTGCGGCAAGACGACGACGCTGCGCATGATCGCGGGCTTCGAGAGCCCCGACGAGGGCGAAATCTATCTCGGCGACGAGCCCATCAACGAACTCACGCCGAACAAGCGCGACACGGCCATGGTGTTCCAGAGCTATGCGCTGCTGCCGCACTACAACGTGTTTGACAACGTGGCCTACGGCCTGAAGCTGCGCAAGGTGCCGAAGGACGAGATCCGGGAGCGCGTGATGCGGATCCTGGACCTGGTGGAGCTCACGGGGATGGAAGCGCGCATGACCAACCAGCTCTCCGGCGGCCAGCAGCAGCGCGTCGCCCTGGCAAGGGCCCTGGTCATTGAGCCTTCGGTCCTGCTCTTCGACGAGCCGCTGAGTAACCTCGACGCGAAGCTCCGTGTCTCGATGCGTACCGAGATCCGAAGAATCCAGCAGGAGGTCGGCATCACGGCGATCTATGTCACCCACGACCAGTCCGAGGCCATGGCCCTGTCCGACAAGATCATCATCATGAATAAGGGCGTCGTGGCGCAGATGGGCACCCCGCAGGAGATCTACTATCACCCGGTGAACGAGTTCGTGGCCGACTTCATCGGCGAGGCCAACTTCCTGAAGGGGAAGATGACCGCGAAAGACGGCGCCCTGGCGGAGCTGGACATCGAGGGCAATCCCCTCAGGATCGAGGCGGCGGAGCACATGGAGGTCGGAAAGGACTATACCCTGGTGCTGCGGCCCGAAGCCGCGTCTCTCGCGGACGAAGGGGGCCTGCCCTGCGAGGTGGTGCTCAGCTGCTTCATGGGCTCGTACCAGAACTATCACGTGAAGGTCGGGAACACCCTGGTCAAGCTTGAGGAGCACAACCCGAAGAACAGGAAGATCTATCAGGTCGGCGAGCGCTGCGCGCTGGTGTTCGACCCGAGATCGGTCCACGTGCTGTAAAGCAGAACCGGCCCGGACAAGTCATCCGGGCCGATTTTCAACGGAGAAACAGGAAGGAGACGGACGGATGAAAACGGTGGTGCTGTTCGGCGCGGGGCAGGTCGGCGCAATGCTCTCACGCCTGATGGGGACGGCGTACCGAATCTCGTGTTTTGCGGATAATTACGAGGGGAAGTGGGGGACGACTCTGGCAGGAATCCCGGTGGTCTCCCCGCGGGAGAGCCTGCTCTGTGACCCGGATTGCGTCTGCCTCTGCGTCCTGGACGCGGAGCGGGCCGGCGAGATGGAAGAGCAGGTCCGCGCCCTCGGCTTCAAGGGAGAGATCCTGCGCCCGGACGCGCTGAAGACCTTCGATGCGCGGGCGGCGACCATGCGCCTTCTGGCCGAGCAGATCCGGGAGGAAAACATCCCGGGCGATGTGGCGGAGCTGGGCGTGTTTCGGGGCGACTTCGCCGCGCTCATTAACGCCGCGTTTTCCGACAGAACCATTCACCTGTTCGACACCTTCGAGGGCTTCCCGGCGCGGGATGTGGAGATCGAACAGGCCCAGGGGCTGTCCCGGGCGAAGACGGGCGACTTCAAAGACACCGCCATGGAGACGGTGGAAAAGCGCCTGCCGTACCGGGAGCGGGCGGTGTTTCACAAGGGATACTTCCCGGACAGCTTCGACGGCTGCACAGAGATGACCTTTGCTTTTGTCTCCGTCGACGCGGATCTTTACGCGCCGACCGCGGCGGCGCTGCCGCGATTCTTCGACCGTCTGTCGCCGGGCGGTGTGCTGCTTGTACACGATGTAAACAGCACGCAGTTCTCCGGCGCGGGAAAAGCCGTGCGGGAATTCTGCAAAGAGCGGGGGCTGCTGCCCATGCCGGTCTGTGACCTGCACGGAAGCGCCGTGCTGCGCAAGGCGTGGAGGGCTTCCGATTGCTGATTTTTCGCCATGGGCAGTCTTCTTTTGTTTGTTCCGGCGAAAAAACAACAATGAAAAGCGACACTTCTCGAAAAGGAAAGGGGGCGGGCAGCGGTGAGCGCGGCAGTGAACGGAAACACAAACGGGAATACAGCCGGGAAGAAGGCCTACAGCCGGGAAGGCTATCTGGAGGAGAACTATCACTATTTCCATCTGCGGGATACCGCCGGCCAGGAACGGGACTTCCATTTCCACGAGTTCGACAAGATCGTGCTGCTGCTGTCCGGCCGGGTGGAATACGCCGTGGAGGGAAGTGCATATGACCTGAAGCCCTGGGACATCCTTCTGGTGAAGCACCACGCGATCCACAAGGCGATGATCGACAAGTCCGAACCCTATGAGCGGATCATTCTGTATCTGGACGGAGGCTACTATGAGCAGCTGCTTCCGGAGGCGAGGCTGACCGGCTGCTTTGACGAGGCGGACCGGAGAGGGGAGTACCGCCTGGTGCCGGACGAGGAGCAGAGGCGGGAACTGGAGGAGACGCTCCGGGCCTTTGAGCGCGCACAGAAGGACGGGCGCTTCGGCGCGCAGACAATGTGCGACACGTATATCGTCCAGCTCCTGGTACAGATCGGGCGGATCAGCCCGGAACCGGAAGCGGAGGAGAAGCGCTATGACCCCAAGATTCGCGAGACGCTCTCGTATATCAACGAACATCTGGGAGAGGAGCTCTCGGTAGGCGAACTGGCCGAGCGGGTATACTTGAGCCGCTATCACTTCATGCGCCTGTTCAAGGTGCAGACCGGCGAGACGGTCCATGCCTACATCCGTCAGAAGAGGCTTCTCTACGCGGCGAGGCTCATCCGCGAAGGGGAGCCGGCGAACCGGGCCGCGTCTGAGGCCGGCTTCACGGACTACTCGGCGTTTTACCGCGCGTTCCGGCAGAGCTTCGGCGTGAGCCCGGGCGCACTGAAATGAGCGCTGTACCGGAGGAAAACCGGAGAGAAACGAACCCGAAAGAAATGGTTGCCGAAACCCGGCACGTATGATAAACTGAAACAAGCTGAATCCATGAATTCGAAAGAGAAAAGGAGAAGCTCATTATGCCGATTGTCGTGGTCGGAAATGTGTTTGTGGATTTCAAGGGATTCCCGGAGGGAACGTATATCCCCGCTGGACGAAACGCCGGACGGGTAGAGATCGTCCACGGCGGCGTCGGCCGGAACGTGGCGGAGGACATCGCGAATGTCGAGCTCAGGCCGCGCTTTGTGAGCATGGTGGACAACACCGCCCAGGGCGCGGAGGTGCTGCGCAAGCTGCAGAATCACAAGGTGGACACCAAGTTCATCTCCGTGGTGCCGGACGGCATGGGCATCTGGCTCGCGGTGATGGACCACAGGGGCGACGTGGTGGGCTCCATCTCCAAGCGGCCCAGAATGGAGCCCATGCTGAAGCTGCTTCAGGAGCACGGGGACGAGATCTTCGCCGACGCGACCAGCTGTGTCATCGAGATCGACATCGACAAGGAGGTCGCAAAGGAGACCTTCCGATATACGGAAAAATACGGCGTCCCGACCTATGCGCTGGTGGCGAACATGAGCATCGCGCTGCAGCGGCGGGACCTGATCATGAGAACCCACTGCTTCATCTGCAACCAGCAGGAGGCGGGCCTGTTCTTTGCCGACGACTTCATGGAGCTGGAACCGGAGCAGATGGCGCAGGAGCTTCACAGCCGGATTCAGGCGGCGGGACTCAACTCCATGGTCGTGACGATGGGAAGCCAGGGCGCCGTCTGGGCTGAGGCCAGGGGGAGCTGCGGCGTGTGCCCGCCGGTTCCGGTCCATGTGGTGGACACCTCGGGCGCGGGGGATGCCTTCTGCGCCGGGGTCAGCATCGGCCTGAGCTACGGAAAGACCCTGGACGAGGCCTGCGTAATCGGGACAAGGCTGGCGTCCGCCACCATCACCGTGCCCGAGAGCGTCTGCCCGCGGTTTCAGCCGCAGGAGCTGGGCCTGGACGCCCGCTGAACAGACGGAAGCGGGCCGAACCGGCTGTGCCGCGGCGACGGATCCGATCAGACAAAAGAGCGAAAAAACCATCATCAGACAGAAGGAGAATACCCGGAAGATGGGAGGCTCCTTCTGTTTTTGCTTTTGAAGAGGCGTATCTGTACGTAAAAATCTTCGACGATTTAAATGATTAAAGCCTTGCATTCCGAAACGGATTGCAGTAGAATGAAAAAGCTTTTTTCAGAACAGACATGGCAGCTCCGCAAGATGTGGGCTACGGGGGAGAGAATGAAGAACAATTACGAATGGCCCTATCCGAATGAATTCGGCATGAGGGAGACGATAGAGAGCGATCTGCTGGTCCTGGGCGGCGGCCTCGCCGGATGCTTTGCGGCGATCGCGGCGGCTCGGCGGGGACAGCGCGTCACGCTGGTCGAGAAAGGCGCGACGGAGCGCAGCGGCTCGGCCGGGAGCGGCTTTGACCACTGGGAATCGGCCTGCAGCAACCCCTGCTCGCGCGTGACGCCGAAGGAGATCGCCGAGGCCTATGTGGAGGAGCAGGACGGCTACTCCAACGGCATTGCGCATTACATCGAATGCCGTGAGGGCTATGACCGGCTGCTCGACCTGGAGGACTTCGGCGGAAAGATCCGGGACAGCGAAGGGGAATTCGCCGGCGCGGAGTTCCGGGACGAGAAGACCGGACTCCTGTTTGCCTATGACTATCAGAACCGCTTCACTCTGCGGGTCTGGGGCTCCACCTTCAAGCCGGCGCTCTACCGGGAACTCCGCCGCCTGGGCGTGCGTGTCTTCGACCGCGTGGAGGCCACCGCGCTGCTGACGAAGACGGTGGACGGAAAAAAGCGGGGCGTCGGCGCCGTGGGCATGAACGTGCGCACGGGAAAGCTGATGATCTTCAAGGCGAAGGCCACGGTCCTCGCCATGTCGCGCCCGGCGCGGGTCTGGCTCTTCAATCCGGACCTGGTGGGCCTCTGCGAGTTCCGCCCGATGCAGTCGGTGGGCTCCGGCCACGCGATGGGCTGGAGAGCGGGGATCGAATTCACGATGATGGAGAAGTCGGTGCGGGGCGAGTTTTCGGCCTCGGGCAGAAGCTTTCCGCCCTACGGCACCGGCAACAACCATAACACCTGGTACGCCGCCACGATGGTGGATGCCCGGGGCGTCGAGATCCCCTATGTCGACCGGGACGGGCGAGAACTGAAAACCGTTTCGGAGCGCTATTACCCCGCGCCGGGACAGAAGTTCTTTCTCAAGGGCGGCGTGATCGACGAGGCGAAGTACGAATACCGCGGGCCGGAGACGCTTCCGTTTGACGAGCTGATGCGCCGGGGATATAAGCTTCCCTTCTACGCGGATCTGTCCCGCATGCCGGATACCGAGCGGCGGGCCATCTGGGGCCTGATGGTGGGCGAAGAGGGGAAGACCAAGATCCCGATTCTGCAGAACTACACCGAGCGGGGCTTTGACCCCGCGAAGCACATGCTGCAGAGCTACGGCACCGGCTGGCAGTCGGCGGCCTTCCTTGGACAGGAGCGGCAGCTCTTCGGCGCGCCCGGCGGCATTATGCACGACTGGGATCTGAAGACAAACCTGGACGGCATCTATGCCGCGGGGGATCAGCTCTTTGCCTCGGACTGCTGCGGATATGCCTGCGCCACCGGCTACTACGCCGGGCGGAAGGCGGCCGAGTGGGCCGGGACGGTATCCCTGACCGAGCCGGATCCGGCCGAGATCGACGCGGAGGAGAAGCGGCTCTACGCCCCCATGGCCGTCGAGGACGGAATGGACTGGCGCGAGCTCAACATGGCCATCAGCAAGTGCATGCAGAACTACTGCGGCGAAGTCAAATGCGAGGAGCTGCTGCGGGAGGGCCTGGACCTGCTGGAGAGCTATGAGCGCGAGGCGGTGCCGGCGCTTTCCTGCCGGAATCCCCACGAGCTGATGCGTACCCATGAGGTGCTGGACATCCTCGAGGTGTCCAAGCTGATCCTGAACGCCTGCCTGCTCCGAAAGTCCTCCTCGAAGCCGCTTTGCTTTGAGCGGAGCGACTTTCCCGAGACCGACCCGGAGCGGGACCGCTGCTTCATCACCATCCGGCGTGAGGGCGACAGGATCGTGCGCGGAGAGGTCCCGCAGGGCTACTTCGGCGATCTGGAGACGGAATACCTGAAGCGGAACGGAGACTATGTCGCCGCCCGCAATGAAACATACGGAGAGCGGTAAGCAATGGACTATGACTTTACACTGGCCGCGGTGAAGATCCCTTCCAGCGCGCGTCCCATCACCTTTGATGAGGCGGTGTGCGTGGGCTGCAACCGCTGCATGAACATCTGCCAGGTGGATATTTTTATCCCGAACCCGGAAAAGGGCAAGCCGCCGATTGTGCTCTATCCCGGCGAATGCTACTACTGCGGAAGCTGCGTGATGGTCTGCCCGAAGCAGAAGGAGGGCGCGATCCGCCTGAGCCATCCGCTGATGAACCAGGCGAAGTTTGTCCCGGTGAAACGGCCGGAGTGTGACGGCACATGCTGAGGTATGTGTTCAAGCGCATCGGCGTTGGACTGGTAACCCTGCTGGCGCTGATCGTGGTGACCTTCCTGCTGGTGCACCTGATGCCGGGCAACCCCTTTGACATCGCCAATCTCACCCCCTCCAATCAGGAGGAGATGATGCACCACTACGGCCTTGACCGGCCGGTGACTCAGCAGCTGGGGCAGTATCTGGTGAACCTGCTGCACGGCGACTTCGGCATTTCGTTCAAGAAGTCCGGCGTCTCGGTGAGCGAGCTGATCGTCGAGAAGGCGCCGGCGACCATGCGTCTGGGCGGCATCGCGTTTCTCGCGGCGCTGATCCTCGGGACGCTGCTCGGGATTCACATGGCGGTGACCGGAAGGGACTTCGTCCGGGGCTCCATTCTGTCTTTCACGACGCTGGGCATCAGCGTGCCGAACTATGTGCTGGCCCTGATCCTGATGCTAGTCTTCGGCGTTCGCTTCAAGCTGTTTCCGGTGCTGGGGCTGGGAACGCCGATGCACTATGTGCTGCCGGTGACGGCGCTGGCGGTGTACCCGCTGGCCCAGATCGCAAGGCTGGTGAAGTCCAGCTTCTCCGAGGCCATGCAGCAGGACTATGTCGTGATGGCGAAAGCCAAGGGCATCGCCCCCGGGCGCATCACCATGCTGCACGTGCTGAAGAACGCGATGATCCCGGTGATCACCGCTTCCGGGCCGATGATCGCCTTCCTTCTGACGGGAAGCTTCGTGGTGGAGACGATCTTCACCATTCCGGGCATCGGCCGGGAGTTCGTCACGGCGGTGTCCAACCGCGACTATACGGTGGTCATGGGGCTCACGATCTTCATCGGGGCGCTGATCATCTTCTGCAACCTGATCGCGGATCTGCTCTGCGCCCTCATCGACCCCAGAATCAAACTGACAGAATGAACGGGAAGAACAAGGAAAATGCTGAAACCCGAGGAATACTTTGACCCGCTGCCGCCGGAGGACCGGGATACGGAGTTCATCGCGATGGAATCCAGATCCTTCGGACGGAACGTGTGGGACACGTTTTCAAAAAACCGCCTGGCCCTGATCGGCCTGATCTGTCTCGCGCTGGTTGTGCTGACGGCCCTGATCGGGCCGCTGCTCTCGCCCTATCCCTATGACGGGATGGACGCCATGGCCCGCAACCAGGGGAGCTCAGCCGCCCATCTCTTCGGCACCGACCAGATGGGGCGGGACATCTTTACCCGGGTCCTGTACGGGACGAGGGTCAGCCTGATGGTGGGCTTTGCCTCCACGGCGCTGAACCTCGTGATCGGGGTGCTCTACGGCGGGATCGCGGGCTATGTCGGCGGACGGACGGATATGATCATGATGCGCATTGTCGACGTGATCTATGCCGTGCCGGCCATGATCTACATGATTCTGCTGATGCTGATTTTCGGCTCGAACGTCTACAGCGTGATGCTGGGCATCTGCGTCAACGGCTGGGTCAACATGGCGCGGATCGTGAGGTCCCAGGTCATGACCCTGAAGGAGCAGGAATTTGCCGTGGCGGCCTTCGTCATCGGCGCGGACCGGAAGCGGATTCTCTTCCGCCATCTGCTGCTTAACTGCCTCGGGCCGGTGATCGTCACGGTCACGCTGATGATCCCCCAGGCGATTTTCAACGAAGCCTTTCTCAGCTTCATCGGCATCGGCATTTCCGCCCCGATGGCGAGCCTTGGAACGCTTGCCCAGGACGCCAGGATGCTCATGAACGTCTATCCCATGCAGATGGTGTGGCCGGTGCTGGTGATCTGCATCGTGATCTTCTCGCTGAATTTCATCGGAGAGGGGCTGGAGACGGCCCTGAATCCGAGGGGGAGGAGAGCATGAGCGAACGTCTCCTGGAGATCCGGAACCTGTCGGTGTCCTTCGATACGGCGCAGGGAACCGTCCGTGCCCTGCGGGATGTGAGCTTCCACGTGAACCGGGGAGAGATCCTCGGCCTTGTGGGGGAGAGCGGCTCGGGCAAGAGCGTCAGCATGCTTTCGTGCCTGGGCCTGCTCCCGGCAAACGGACGGATCGATAACGGCAGCATTCTTTTTGACGGGCAGGAGCTCTCGCCCGTCGGCCTCACGGGGCGCGGCGCGCTGCGGCAGCACGAGGCCATGCTGCGCTCCATCCGCGGCAACCGCATCGGCATGATCTTTCAGGATCCGATGACTTATCTGAACCCGGTGCTCACAATCGGGACGCAGCTGACGGAGGGCCTCACGGCACACGGAACATGCAGCCGGCAGGAGGCCTGGCAGCGCGCGGTTGAGATGCTGCGCAAAGTCGGCATTTCCGAGCCCGAGCGGCGCATGAAACAGTATCCCTACGAGTTTTCCGGCGGACAGCGTCAGCGTATGATCATCGCCTCTGCCCTGGCCTGTGAGCCGCAGCTGCTGATCGCCGACGAGCCCACCACGGCCCTGGATGTCACCGTGCAGGCGCAGATCCTGGAGCTCATCCGGCGCCTGGCCCGGGAAAACGGGACCGCGGTCATCATGATCACCCATGACCTGGGCGTGGTGGCGTCGCTCTGCGACCGCATCGCGGTTCTCTACGGCGGGAAAGTCTGTGAGACCGGAACCGCGGATGAGATTTTTTATGAAACGAAACACCCGTATACCGCGGGCCTGCTCAGGAGCGTCTCCCGCCGGGCTGCTTCCGGCGGAAAGACCGCCCGGGGCACGCTCCAGTCCATCCCAGGCACACCGCCCGATCTGCTGCACCTGGGGAGCGGGTGCCCCTTCGCGGCGCGCTGCGGCGAGGCCATGAAGATCTGCCGGGATTATTACCCGGCGGAGACCGCCTTCGGCGGGGAGCACAGCGCGGCCTGCTGGCTCTGGTGCAGAGAGAAGGCGGCGGAGCTCACGGAAGCGCAGGACAGAGAGCGGGGTGAGCGCCATGGCTGAGCCCATCATTCGGGTGGAGGGCCTGGAGAAGCATTTTCAGATCCGGACGGGAGGCCTCGGCCGCAAGATGCTGATCCACGCGGTCAACGGCGTCTCGCTGGAGATCGCGAAGGGCGAAACCCTCGGCATCGTGGGGGAATCCGGCTGCGGCAAAAGCACGCTGGGCAGGACGATCCTGAAGGTCCTGGAGCCGGATGCCGGGCACATCTGGTGCGACGGGACCGACATTACCGGCTTCAGCCGCCGTCAGATGCGGCCCTGGAGACGGCGCATGCAGATGATCTTCCAGGATCCGTACGCCTCCCTGAACCCGCGTTTTACGGTGGGAGAGCTGATCGCGGAGCCGATGGCGATCTACCGGACCCACGGCGAAGCGGAGCAGCGGGAGAGAGTGCAGGAGCTGCTGCAGATTGTCGGCCTGAAGCCGGACCACATCCGGCGTTATCCGCATGAGTTTTCCGGCGGGCAGAGACAGCGCATCGGCATCGCCCGGGCGCTGGCGCTGGAGCCGGAGTTCATCGTCTGTGACGAGCCGATCTCGGCGCTGGATGTCTCCATCCAGGCGCAGATCGTGAGCCTCCTGGAGCGAATCCAGGACGAGAAGAAGCTCTCCTATCTCTTCATCGCCCATGACCTGACCATGGTGCGGCATATCAGCCACCGCATCGGCGTGATGTATATGGGCGAGCTGGTAGAGATCGGACCGGCGGACGAGGTCTGCGAGCACCCGGTCCACCCCTATACGAAGCTGCTGATGTCGGCGGTCCCGATCCCGGACCCGGTACAGGCCCGCCTGCAGCGTCCGCAGCTGACGGAGGGGGAAGTGCCGAGCCCCATTGATCTCCCGAAAGGCTGTCCCTTCGCGCCGCGCTGCCCGCATGCGACAAAGCAGTGCCGGGAGCTGGTGCCGCCGCTGAAGGACGTGGGGGACAGGCAGGTGGCTTGTTTCCTGTGAGTGTTCATCGGGGGAAACCCCGCTGGCATATTAGAAACGGAGGTAAACAAAATGAAAAGTGTCAGAAAAATCCTTGCGGTTCTGCTGGTTCTGACTCTGGCCGCGGTGCCGATGACCTGCGCCTCGGCCGAGGGTACGGAGAAGGTCCTGAACATCGCGACCTTTTCCGGTGCGGGCGATCTCGATCCGGCGGGCATCGCCATCGACATGTGGACCGAGTACTGCAAGATGTGCGTCGATCCGCTGATCCGCTTCGACGCGGACGGAAACGTGGTCTATGAGGCCGCGGAGAGCTATGAGGTCTCTGAGGACAGCCTCACCTGGACCTTCCACCTGCGGGAAAACGGCAAGTGGTCCGACGGGTCCCCGGTGACGGCGGCGGATTTCATCAACACCATTCAGCGCGCCCTGAACCCGGACAACGGCATGTCCATCTACGCCAGCGTTCTCTATCCCATCGTGGGCGCCCAGGAAGCGCGCAGCGGCGAGGGCAGCCTTGAGGATGTGGCGGCGGTGGCGCTGGACGACCATACCCTGCAGTTCACGCTGAAAGCCCCCTGCACCTACTTCACGAGCCTGCTGACCGTGGGCCCGTTCTATCCCTCCAAGGCGGGGCTTGCCACGCTGGAGGATCCCTCCTGGTGGAAGAACCCCGAGACCAGCCTCGGCAACGGCGCCTATTACCTTACGGAGTATGCCGACGGCGATCACTACTTCCTGAAGAAGAACCCCAACTACTGGAATGCCGACGCGGTGAACATCGACACCGTGAACGTCTATCTCATCTATGACCAGCAGGCGCTTCTGGCCGCGTACCAGACCGGCGAGGTCGACGTGGCGACGGGGCTGCCCGACTACATCGGCGAGGCCTATGCCGGCTCCGACGAGCTCTTCATCTGGAACATGCTGACCTCGAAGTTCATCCTCCCGAACCTGAGCGTGGCTCCGCTGGACGACGTGCGCGTGCGTGAGGCCATCGCCCTCGGATTGAACCGTGAGGAGATCTGTGCGGTCATCGGCGCGGATTACATCCCCTCCACCTCCTATGTGGCGGAGTTCATGATGTCCAACGCCTCCTCCGAGTATTTCTCCAAAGAGCGCGAGCCTCTCTTCACCGAGGATGTCGCGAAGGCGCAGGAGCTCCTGGCCGAGGCGGGCTTCCCCGGCGGCGAGGGCTTCCCGACGCTGACCTACACCTATCCCAACAGCGACAAGGACGCCCTGCTGGCTCAGGCGATCCAGGCACAGCTGAAGCAGAACCTCGGCATCAGCATCGAGCTCAACGGTGTGGAGGACCAGGTCTATTCCAGCACCCGCGCGGACGGAACCTACGACCTGATCCGCCACAGCTGGACCGCCGACTTCAACGACCCGATCAACTACCTCGACCTCTACACCTCCTACTCCGGCGGCAACTACAACGGCGTCAACAGCCCTGAATACGACGCGCTGATCGAGGCCTCCAATGAGACGACGGACCAGAACGAGCGCAACGACCTGCTCCATCAGGCCGAGCGGCTGCTGGTCGGGGAGAACTTCTATGTGATCCCGGTCACCACCCAGGTGTATATCTGCCTGTGGAATCCCCGCCTCACAAATGTAAGCATCAACGAGAAGGGAGAGCCGATGTACCGCTGCGCGGACCTCACGGAGTAAGTCTGAATCTGAGCAAAATGCACAAAAAATTAAGCTGAAAAATAGACAAAGCGCCGAAGTTTTTCTTCGGCGCCTTGTTTTCGTTGACAAGAACAAAAGTGACTGCTAAACTGTGCATAAAGAGGCTGGAAACGTTTCCGGTATCGTTTTCAGAATGATTTCAAGGTCGATTTGAGAATAATCGGGTGAGGGATATGACGATCAAGGACATTGCAAAAAACTGCAGTGTGAGTGTGAGTACGGTTTCCCGTGTGCTGAATCATCACCCGGACGTGAGTGAGGAAGTGCGTCAGCGTGTGCTGGACGAGGTAGAGCGCTGCGCCTATATCCCGAACAACAGTGCGCGGGATCTGGTGAAGACCCGGTCCGACGCCATCGGCGTGATTGTGCGGGGAAACGGGAATCTGTTCTTCTCCTCCGTGCTGAAGACGGTCTCGGATGAGATCGAGCGCTGCGGCTATACCATGGTGCTGCATTATATCGGCTCGGATGCGGACGAGGTCAAGGCCGGGGCCATCCTTGAGAGGGAAAAGAAGCTGCAGGGGCTGCTCTTCCTGGGCGGACGCTTTGACTATACCCCCGCGGAGCTCTCGGTGATCGGGATCCCCTTTGTCTGCTGCAGCTACACCAATTACTTCGGAAGCCTGGACGAGAAGGACTATTCCTCCGTCTCCATCGACGACTATGCCACGGCCTGGCGGGCGATGGAAGAGCTGATCCGGCGGGGCCACCGGCGCATCGCCGCCGTGATCCCCAGCCGAAACGACCGCTCCATCAGCGAACTGCGGTACCGGGGCTTTGAGGACGCGATGCGGGCAAACGGCATCGAGCCGGATGAGACCCTGATCGAGGAGACCGGCGGCTGCTTTGAGATGCCGGAAGCCTATGAGGGAACCAAAAGGCTGCTGAAGCGGACAGAGGACTTTACCGCCCTGCTTATGCTGTCGGATACGACGGCGATGGCGGCCATGAAGGCACTGGAGGATCACGGAAAACGCATCCCGCAGGATGTCTCGGTGATTGCCATCGACGGGCTGAACGTGTCGGAGTACGCCATCCCGACGCTCACGACGATGATCCAGCCGGCGGAGGAGATGGGAAGCGAGAGCGTCCGCATCCTCATGAACATGCTGAAGGATCCGGGCTACACCCGGCATAAGCTCCTGAACGCGCCGCTGAGAGAGGGCGCCTCGGTGAGAAGCATCTGATTTTTAAGCCCGAAGGGTTTGAAAATAAATATTCTATTCTTATGAAAGGGAGAAAAAACATGAAAAAGATTCTCGCACTTGCGCTGACGCTGGTCATGATCTTTGCGTTGGCAGTTCCCGCTGCATCCGCAGCAAACGACGGCTCCGTCTACTGGCTGAACTTCAAGCCGGAGCTGGATGAGACCGCACAGGCTCTCGCCGCAAAGTACACCGAGGCCACCGGCGTCGAAGTCAAGGTCGTCACCGCCGCTTCCGGCAGCTATCAGCAGACCCTGACCTCCGAGATGGACAAGAAGGCCGCACCGACCCTCTTCGTCATCGGCAACCAGGCCGGCGTGAAGGACTGGGGCGAGTTCGCCATGGACCTGACCGACACCCCGATCGCCAACGAGCTGAACACCGACGCCTACAACCTCTATGATGAGGACGGCCGCCTGGTCTCCATCGGCTACTGCTATGAGTGCTACGGCATCATCGTCAACCCCGACCTCATCGAGAAGGCCGGCCACAGCATGGACGAGATCAAGAACTTTGAAGGCCTGAAGGCTGTCGCCGAGGACATCCACGCCCGCGCCGACGAACTGGGCTTCGATGCCTTCTCCTCCAGCGACATGGACGGTTCCTCCAGCTGGCGCTTCACCGGCCACATGATCAACCTCGAGTATGTCTATGAAGAGCGCGAAGCCGGCGGCGTCTGGACCGAGTGCCCCGCAAGCCTCACCGGCAACTACATGGACAACTACAAGAACCTGTTTGACCTCTGCATCAACAACAGCCTGACCGATCCGAAGGATCTCGCCACCGGCGGCCACGATGCCGAAGCCGAGTTCAAGTCCGGCAAGGCGGCCTTCTTTGTGAACGGCTCCTGGGAGTATGCGGCTGTCTCCGCCGATGTCCCCAACGCCACCATGATCCCGTACTACTGCGGTGTGGAAGGTGAAGAGAAGGCCGGTCTGAACTGCGGCACCGAAAACTGCTGGGCCATCAACGACACCGCTTCCGACGCCGACAAACAGGCCACCATGGACTTCATGGTGTGGCTGGTCACCGATCCCGAAGCCTCTGCCATGATGGTGGAGCAGCTCGGCATCATGCCCTACAAATCCGCTGCCGAGTCCTCCAACGGCTTCCTGAACGATGCTGCCGCCTATACCGCTGACGGCTGCTACGTGATGGATTGGGCCACCAACTATCAGCCCAACGTGGATGAGTACCGTGCCGGTCTCGTCTCCGCGCTGAACCAATACTGCGCCGACCAGAGCGACGCCAACTGGGAGCTGGTAAAGACCGCCGCCATCGACGGCTGGGCCACCCAGTACGCGGCTGCCAACGGCTGATCCCTGATTCTGTCCCAACAGCAAAATGAACCAGGAAGCGGGGCGGACCTGTTCGTCCGCCCCGTTTTGTATACCTTGTATCGCCAGAACAGGAATCCCCGTCCCGCGGGCGGGATTCCCGTCAGGAGTATTCATGATAAGGGAGTGGAACGATTGAAAGGCATGTTCAAGAACCCGATGCGGCGCTGGGGCTGGCTCTTCCTCGGCCCGGTGACGGCGGCCTTCTGCATCGGCTTCGTCTGGCCCTTTATTCAGGGCATCTATCTTTCCTTCTGCAAATTCAAGCTGATCTCCAAGACCACCTGGGTCGGCTTTGACAACTATGTCTCGGCGCTGAAGGATGCGAGCTTCATGCATTCCTTCTGGTACACGGCGCTGTTTGCCATCGTGAGCCTCGTGTTCATCAATGTCCTGGGCTTTGCAGTGGCCTATGTCCTGACGCAGGGCATCCGGGGCAGCAACCTCTACCGCACGGTCTTCTTCATGCCGAACCTGATCGGCGGTATCGTCCTGGGTTATCTCTGGTCCATGATCTTTGACGGCATTCTCTCCCGCTACGGCACATCCATCCTGCTGGAGAGCAAGTACGGCTTCTGGGGCCTGCTGATCCTGATGTGCTGGCAACAGATCGGATATGTCATGATCATCTATATCGCGGGACTTCAGTCGGTGCCGGAAGACATGCTGGAGGCGGCGAAGATCGACGGCGCCACCAAGACCCAGACGCTTTTCCGGGTCACGATCCCGAACGTGATGCCGTCCATCACGATCTGCACCTTCCTGAGCCTCACCAACGGCTTCAAGCTCTTTGACCAGAACCTTGCCCTGACCGCCGGCCAGCCCTTCATCATCCAGCCCGACGGCTCGACGATCAAGACAACGGAAATGATGGCCCTGAACATCTATAACACCTTCTACGGCCAGAACTCTGCCTCCAAGGGCGTCGGCCAGGCGAAGGCCGTTCTGTTCTTTATTCTGGTAGCAGGCCTTGGCCTTGCCCAGCTCAGTTACACCCGCAAGAGGGAGGTGCAGCAGTAATGAGCAAACAGGAAAGCATTGCCGCCGAGCGCCGCAGAAAGACGATCCTGTCGGTGGTCCTCGCGGTCATCTGCGTCATCTATGTGCTGCCGGTGCTGGCGGTGGTCATCAACTCCTTCAAGGTCAACACCTTTGTCAAGACCGACACCTTTGCCATCCCGACCGGTGAGATGTGGGCGGGCTTCCAGAACTTCATCAAGGGCATGACCTTCGGCAACTACCCGTTCTGGAACAGCGTCAAGTACAGCGTCGTCATCACGGTGCTGTCCACCGCGCTCATCATCCTCTTCACTTCCATGGCGGCCTGGTACATCGCACGGGTGAACTCGCTGCTGTGCAAGGTGATCTATTACCTGTGCGTGTTCTCCATGGTGGTGCCCTTCCAGATGGTCATGTTCACACTCTCCAAGACCGCGGACAGCCTGCACCTGAATACGCCCTGGACGATCCCCATCGTCTATCTGGGCTTCGGCGCGGGACTTGCGATCTTCATGTTTGTGGGCTTCGTCAAGTCGATCCCGCTGGAGATCGAGGAAGCGGCCTCGATTGACGGCTGCGGCCCGGTGAGGACCTACTTCTCCGTGGTGTTTCCGATGCTGAAGCCGACGATGATCTCGGTGGGCATTCTGGAGATCATGTGGGTGTGGAACGACTACCTTCTGCCCTATCTGGTGCTGGACATCAACAAGTACCGGACCATCCCGATCCATATCCAGTATCTGAAGGGAAGCTACGGCACGGTCGACCTCGGCGCGACCATGGCGCTGATCCTGCTGAGCATCGTCCCGGTGATCATCTTCTACCTGGCGTGCCAGAAGTACATTATCAAGGGTGTCGCGGCCGGCGCAGTCAAAGGCTAATAACAGGCCTCCCCGCCTTCGGCGGGGAGGTCGGAAGCCCGAAACCGCCTCAAGGGTATGGCAGCGGGCGGCGAAGGGTTAAACTGATTCATCCCCCGCAGCGCGGGGGATGAATGAATCAAAGAGAAAAGAGTTGATTTGAGTGGAGCGTTCAAGCGGCATTCTGATGCCGATGACGTCTTTGCCGTCCCCCTATGGGGTCGGAACCATGGGAAAGGAAGCTTTCCGTTTTGTTGATTTTCTCGCGGCAGCGGGACAGAAGTACTGGCAGCTGCTGCCTCTGGGGCCTACCGGATATGGTGACAGCCCCTATTCCTCTACTTCCAGCTTTGCCGGAAACCCCTATCTGATCGACCTGGATCTGCTGATTGAGGAAGGGCTTCTGACACAGGAAGAAGTGGACGCGGTCGACTGGGGCACAGATCCGGCCAGAACGGATTACGGCAGGCTCTATGAGGGACGGTATCCGCTTCTGAGGAAGGCCTTCGAGCGGGGCCGGGAAGCGCTGCGGGCGGAGGTGGAAGCCTTCCGTCAGGAAAACGCGGGCTGGCTCGAGAACTATACTTTATATACCGCGGTCAAGGCGCATTTTGAGATGAAGAGCTGGAATGCCTGGCCGGATGAAGGCATCCGCAGACACCAGCCTGAAGCGGTCCGCCGCTATCAGGAGCTGCTGCGGGATGAGGTGGAGTTCTATCGCTTTGTCCAGTTCCTGTTCTTCCGCCAGTGGAAGGCCCTGAAGGCTTACGCGCAGGAAAAGGGCGTGCTCTTCATCGGAGACATTCCGATCTATGTGGCGATGGATTCGGCGGACATCTGGGCAGAACCTCAGTTCTTCCAGCTGGACTCAGACGGCTTTCCCAAAGAGGTCGCCGGCGTCCCGCCCGATCCCTTCACGGCGGACGGTCAGCTCTGGGGGAATCCCCTGTATGACTGGGAGAAAATGAAAGCAGACGGCTACGGCTGGTGGATTCGCAGAATCGAGGGCGCGACAAAGCTCTTCGACGTGCTGCGGATCGATCATTTCCGCGGGATGGAGAGCTACTGGGCCGTGCCCTACGGCGACACGACGGCAAAGAACGGCAAGTGGCGCCAGGGACCGGGAATGAGCCTGGTGGGCGTACTGACCAGCTGGTTCCACGGAACGAGCTTCATCGCGGAGGATCTGGGTTATCTGACGCCGGAAGTCCGGCAACTGCTGAAGGATTCCGGTCTGCCCGGCATGCGGGTAATGGAGTTTGCCTTCGACGCCCACGGCGAGTCGGACTATCTGCCGCACCGCTGCAATGAAAACAGCGTCTGTTACCTCGGCACCCATGACAACGACACGGTTCGGGGATGGCTCGAGACTACCGGAGAGGAAGATCTGGACTTCGCCCGGCGCTACATGCACATTACTCCGGACGAGGGCTGGAACTGGGGCATGATCCGCAGCGGCATGGCGACGTCCTCCGTCCTCTTTGTGGTGCAGATGCAGGATCTGCTGGAGCTGGACGGCAGCGCACGGATGAACCGGCCGGGTTCCGACTCCGGCAACTGGCAGTGGCGCATGCTGCCCGGGGCTGTCACGGAGGACCTCGCGGCGAAGCTCCGGCTCTATACCGAGACCTTCCGCCGGACAGAACCCCTGCCGGCAGAGAAGCCGGAGAATGAGACGGCCGCCGAAGAGACGGAAGCGGACGGAGAGAAAACAGAATAATCCCGGCGAATCTGTTCAGAGCATGAAGAAGGAGCGGCACCCGATTGGGCGCCGCTCCTTTTGCACGCAGACTGTTATGTAACAGGCAATCCGGAATGACCGGGGAAAGGATCGGGAACAGAACGGAAGAAGCGAATCCGGATCAGGGCGTTTCGGCCTTGACGTAGCCGTACTGGCCGCGGACAGTCTCGTCGCCCATGAACATGTCGCGCAGACCGTAGCTGCGGTATTCGTATTCCGTATCGAAGATATAGGGCACGCCGTCAAACTCGATTTCCACCCAGCCGTGGGGCGTATAGCCGATGGGGGCGTAAACGAGGTCGGTGTCGTAGCTGCGGTACTCATACTGCTCGCCGTAGGCCCGGCCGCTGTAGAGCTTCGCGTCATAGCCCACAAAACGGGCCAGCTCATAAAACAGCGCCGCGAAGCAGTAGCAGTTGCCGCTGCCGTATTCCAGCATGCGGCGGGCTTCCCTTACGGCCCAGCCCTCCGCGCCGAAAGCATACATGCTGCCGTAGCGGTAGGTGAAGTTGTCCACCACATAGTCATAGACGACCCGCAGCATCTCCTCGCGGTCCATGGTCTTCGGATCGACGTTCTCCTCCAGGATGGACCAGAGCTCGCGGTCCAGCCAAGCATCGCCCGTGGTGACTTCGCCGTTGCGGTTATAGTCCAGACCGCCGACATTCCCGTTCACGGCGGGGACGCCGTCTTCGCCGATATAGTGCAGCCGGACACCGGCAAAGAAGAAACCGGGTTCATGGACCGGAAGGGCCTCGCTGGAGGTCCAGACCTCTTCGCCGCCTTTCAGGCGGTATTCATGGGGGATGACCGCTTCCACAACATCGTCGTAGTAGTCGCCGGAGGGCGGCACATCCAGAATCGTCCCGACATCCTCCTGATCGAGATGCCGTTCGGCGTCACGCTGCAGAACATGGTTCATGATCCGGGCAAAGCGCCCGCGGCTGATGTCATCCGTCGCTCCGGCGCGGACCATCTTGCCGCAAGGGATCCAGCCCTTTGCGGCGGCGGTACAGAAATAAGGATAGTAAACACTGTCGGCATCCAGATCCTGAAAGAGGAAGCCGCGCTCCTCAGACGCCGGGAAAAAGCGGCAGAGAATCTCCAGCAGCTCACCGCAGCTCAGGTTTGTATCCGGATGCAGGCGGGTTCCGGAAAGAATGCCGATTTCCTTCAGGTAAGCGGCGGCCTCGTAACACGCGTCATCTTCCGGGACATCCACGAAGCTCCCGCTGCCGGTTTCTTCCGTGTCCAGGAGCAGATAGAGGATGTTCACAAATTCACGCATCGTGATGGGACCGTCCACATCGAGAACCGCTTCCGCGTCGGTTTCCATGTAGGGGATATGCTTCTTCGTCTCAAAGGCAGGGATGAGCCTGGCGGTAAAGACCATGTCCCGGTAAACGGGAATCGAGCGGTGCTCCTCCAGCCTTCCGTCGGCATCCAGCCAGCCAAGAAAGGTAAAGCCCTCTGTGTCCACGCTCTCGGGCAGAACGACCTGTTCGCCGTAATATACGGATTCGACGCGGTCCTCCTGTCCGGCGACCTGCCAGCGCACTTCCATCGAACGCCGGTCGGGATCGGAAGGGAGCTCGGGCTGCGGCAGGCGGATCAGCCAGACGACCGCCGCGAGAAGCGCCGCCTGCACGAGAACCAGGAGCCAGAGCAGCCAGGGCCGCTTTCGCTTTTCAACGGCGGCTTCAGAGGAAGCAAGCTTCGCCGCGCCCTCCGCGTCAGAAGGAAGCGGGGGACGGACCGGGATCTTCTTCCGGGGCCTGTTCCGGTTTCTCAGCGCGCGGCCCTGCCGTTCGCGGTGAGACGAATCAATCCGCGAGGACATCCTGCACGGTCTCCGAGTCGCCGCTCTTCACGGTATAGACCGTGAAACCGTCATAATGGAGTTCACCGTCTTCGCCGCCGGGAATCAGGCAGCTGGAGACATAGGAGGAGGAGACCGGCTCGCCGATCTCTGCCTGCAGTTCGGACAGTGGTTTGTCCACAAAGCTCTTTGCGAGCTCAAAGAGAGTCTCGGAAGGAGAAGGGGTGACCTCTGTGTCATGGACCAGACCTGCGTCCGGGAGCTTTGCTTCCGGCTCGGCACTGGGTTCAGGGGACTCAGTGGTCACGGATGCTTCCGCCGAAGGGGCGGGAGAAGCCTCGGGGGCAGGAGCTTCGGTTTCAGCGGGAGCCGAGGTTTCCGCCGGGGCGGGTGTTGCGGCCGGGGTGGAGCTGCCGCAGCCGATGAGCAGCAGGGCACAGAGCAGGCAGAGGCCTGCAAGCATCAGATTCTTTTTCATGTTGCATTCACTTCCTGGATTCAGAATACATCGCTGCGATACCCGCGCTGCCAGCGGACGGGATCGTTGCGTTTATAGTACATGCGATAGGTGTCGAACTGGGATTCACCCGCGGTGTCAAAGATGAAGGAGATGCCGTCAAATTTGATCTCCACCCAGGCGTAGGGTTTGTAACCGGCATGGGCTTCGATATACTCACCGTCTTCGGACTCAAAGTACGTCTGTGTCCCGTAGATGCTTCCGCTGATCAGGACCGGCTGGTAGCCGATCATGTAGGCCAGCTCATAGAACAGCGCGGCATAGCCGTAGCTGCTGGCTTCCCCGTTGTCGAGAATGCGCGTGGCTTCCTTCACGGCCCAGCCCTGCGCGCCGACCGGGTACAGGGTGTCTTCACAGGGGGAGAAGTTCCTGCAGATCCAGTCATACAGCTGGTAGAGCATCTCTTCCTGGGTCATGACGGCCGGGTCCACATTTTCTTTGAGAATGGCCCAAAGCCTGCGGTCGAGATCCGCGTCTCCGGTGGTGAGTTCCCCGTTCATGTTGTAGGTCTGAGCGCCGTAAGTGGTGCTGCGCAGGGGCGTCCCGTCCTCCAGAATGCAGTGGAGCCGGACGCCGGCGAAGAACTGGCCGGGCTCATGCACAGGCAGGGGAATGCTTCCGGTCCAGACCTCGAGGTTGTCCTGGCGCACATAGCTGTGCGGGATCACGGCCTCGGCGACATCGGCGTAATAGGGATGCTGAGGACCGACATCGAGGATCATGCCGACCGAGGGCTCCGCCGGACGGCTTGACGCCCGGCCGAGAACGCGGTTGACCACGTGGGCCATCAGACCGCGGGTGACGACGGCAAAGGGTTCCGTTGTTTCACCGGGATCGATCCAGCCGTAGGCAGCGGCGGTGCAGTAGACGGCATAGGCTTCATCCGCCGGCTCAAGGCCGGGGAAGTCAAAGGTCTGATCCGACGCGGGATAGAAGCGCTCCAGCAGCTCCAGCATTTCCTGGAACCTGAGAATTTCATCCGGATAGAGTTCATTCCCCTCCAGAATGCCGATGTCCTTCAGGGTGGCGGCGGCTTTGTAGCAGCTGTCCTTCTCCCCAACATCGAGGAAAGTGCCGCTGCCCACCAGGTCGATGTTCAACAGCTTGTAGAGGATCTTGACAAAGTCGCGGATCGTCACCTTCGCGTCCACATCCACGACGCCGTTTTTATCGGCGCTGAGATAGGGAATGTGCTCCGTCGTCTCCAGAGGGAGGGTGTAGCGCGCAATCAGAACCATATCTTCAAAAATCGGAAAGGTACTGCGGGTTTCCGGGTTCCCCTCGGCGTCTTCCCAGCAGAGGAACGTGTAGCCCTCGAGCGCAACGGGGTCGTGAAGAATCACGGGGGCACCGTAGGGAATATGTTCCACGATGTCATCCCGGTTCGGAACCAGGTAGCGGAGTTCCATCGTGTCCGGGGCGGCGTCTTCCAGTTCCTGGATGTGCTGTTCCAGCGCCTCTGTCCGGACCTGAGCATCCAGAAGCTCCTGTTCACGGGCCTGCTTCTGTTTCAGTCCGTTGGAGACCAGAATGACCTGAAGCCCAAGCAGGGCCAGAAAAGCAGCCCAGAAGAAGATCGACCACCAGGGCACTCTGCCGAGCGCAGAGAGAAAGCGCCGGAAGGGGGAAGGGGGACGATCCTTTTCCTGCCCCCGGCGCGAAGCCGCACCGGCGGGAAGCCTGACAGGAGGCGGAGCGTCGGCTCTGCGGCCGCGGGCTGCGCGCTCCTGGCGCTCGCGGTGCTGACGAAGATCGGGTTCGCTCATGCGCTCACCTCCTCATCCGGAAGAAGGAGCGGAAGGTTCCGTTCCACAATCTCCAGGATTACCGCATCGGCGCCGAGACCCGAGAAGGCCTCCACGGAATAATCCGTCGAGCGCGAAAACTCCGCGGTACCGAACGCTTCGGCCAGATAGGGATAGAGGGCGATCCCGAAAGAATCACGCCGACAGTAGAGACTGCCGGAGCGGTCCCGGGAGGAGGTGCGGATGGTGATGGCATTTCCGCCGCGGGGATCAGAGGCGGTCTCATAGGTGAAGCCGGGGGAATACACCGTCTCGGCTTCCCGTCCCTTTCCCAGAGGGTAGAGCATCTGATAGAGGTCGCCGATATGCCTGCCGGCTTCGGAAAACGGACCGGCCGCAAAGCCGGTGTCACGGCCAAGCGCCGCAAGCAGCGCGTCCGCCGCGAGGGCGGCGCCCTCCGGAGTCCAGTGAGAATCGGTCCGGTAGTAGAGTTCGGGCTGACCCGAGAGCAGGGGATGGAGGTCGACACAGTTCACCCCGGCCTCCTGCAGCAGTGGGAGCAGCCGGGCGTAATTGGAACTCTCCCGGCCGGCGGGAAAACGGGCGGGCATCCGCTCTGGAATCACGGCGTTCTTGTTCGGCGCGACGGCAAAGAGAAACTGTCCGCCCTCCTGTTCCACCTGGGCCTGAACGTCGGCGAGGTGCGCCGCGATCCGACGCAGCTCATCATCCGAGAGGCCGATGCCGCAGTAGTCGTCCAGGGTGGAGCTGTAATAGAGTTCACCGTCCTCGCCGAGCGTGACCTGCTCTTCCGCGGAAGTCTGCAGCAGCCTCTCATAGAGAAAGGAGCGTGCGGAGACCAGCAGGGGACGCAGCGCAAAGCGCGTGCCGATGTAGTCCGTCGTGTCGGCGAGAACCGCCGGATTCACATTCCCGTCCCGGTCCAGAAGCGCAGGAGTACGCGGCGCGCTCTCGTTGGCCAGCAGCGGGGAAGGGCCGGCAATCAGCATGCCGACCGACGGAATCAGACAGAGCAGGAAGAAAACCCCGATAAACAGAACAGATAAGCTTCGTTTCATCATGGCATCAGAACTGAAAATAGATAAAGGGGTGGAAACCGCTCTGGGCCAGCGACATCACGCTCAGCACCAGAAGCAGCAGACAACAAAGATCCGGAACCAGCTCCGCCGCGCGCTCCTCCGTCAGAAAGGCATGGATACGCCCACCGTCGGAACTGAGCACGAGGGCCAGCGCCGCGCAGAGCGTCGCGGAAGCTGCGGGCGTGGAGAGCTTTGCCAGCAGCGGCGCGGCGGCGGGAAGCGCCTGAAAACGGAACATGGCCGCGATCATCCCAAAACCCTGGGCGACCGTATCGGCGCGGAACAAGGTGAAGAGCAGCATGACGCTCAGCAGGGTATAGACCCGGCAGAGAAGCCTCCCGGGGAGACTTTTCTGCAGACGGTCGACCGGAATGATCCCGCTGCTCTCCAGACTGGAGAGCAGACCGTGGCCCAGCCCCCAGAGCACGAAGGTCCAGTTCGCCCCGTGCCACAGGCCGGTGCAGAAGAAGACGAGCAGACGGTTCAGCGCGGCACGTCCGCGGCCGCGGCGGTTGCCGCCGAGGGGGAAATACAGATACTCCCGGAACCAGGAGGAGAGGGAGATATGCCACCTGCGCCAGAAGTCGCGGATGGAGGACGCCGTATAGGGAAAGAGAAAATTCTCTCGGATGGAGAAGCCGAACATCCTGCCCATGCCGATGGCCATGTCGCTGTAGCCGGAGAAGTCAAAATAAATCTGCAGCGTGTAGCAGATTCCGCCGAGCCAGGCAAGGCGCGAATCCACCACCGCCGAGCCGAAGACCGCGTCAACCACGACCGCGGCGGCATCGGCCAGGAGAAGCTTCTTACTGAGGCCGACGATGAAGCGGCGGATTCCGGAAGAGGTCTTCGCGGCCGTACAGCTGCGATCGTCAATCTGCGCCGAGATATCGCCCCAGCGGACGATGGGTCCGGCAATCAGCTGCGGGAAGAAGGAGATATAGAGCAGAAGCTTCAAAAAACTCCGGCTGTAATCCTCCGGACGGCGATAAACGTCGATGGTATAGCTCAGTCCCTGGAAGGTGAAAAAGGAGATGCCGATGGGGAGAACCAGGCCCACGGGTTTCAGGGAAAGGCCCGCGACGGTGTTGAGGTTTAAGATCAGAAAGTCGGTGTACTTGTAGACACAGAGAATTCCGAGATTCAGCAGAATGTTGAGCGTGATGACCGCCCGGCTGCGTCGAAAACGCGTCCCGAGCAGGACCCCGGTCAGATAGTTGAGCAGAATCGAGCCCAGAAACAGCGGAACATAGCGCAGATTCCCAAAGGCGTAGAAGACCAGACTGGCCGCGGCCAGCAGTACATTCTGATACCGGCGGCCGAAAGGGAGCCGGTACAGCAGAAAGACCGCGGGCAGAAAGCAGAAGAGGAAAATCGCAGAGCTGAATACCAAACAATCTTCCTCCTTCCGCTCCGGATGATCAAAATAGTTTAACTAATCTATTATAGCATTTTTGATCTGGTTTTACAATAGTCGCTGCAAGCGATGACAGGATAAAATGCGGCTTTTTGACAGACGGATGCCCAGATCCGAAGCACGCGGGAAGAGAAAGAATCCATGCTTGACACCGACATGAGAAGGGGATAAGATGCGGATAAAACGGACCGGATGGGAGACAGATGATGGAGGAAGGAAAACCGCGGCATCTGCAGCCGGATTTTTACGGGCGATTCCGCTGCAGGGCGTCCGCCTGCCGGCACAGCTGCTGCAAAGGCTGGGAAATCGATATTGATGAAAACACGCTGGAGCTCTATCAGAACCTGAGCGGCAGCTGGAAAGACAAAATGGACGCGGCTATCGTTTGCGATGATTCCGGCGCTCACTTTCGTCTGACGGAGGACGAGCGCTGCCCCTTCCTGCGGGAGGACGGCCTCTGCGAACTGATCTGTGCCTTCGGCGAGGATGCGCTGTGCGATATCTGTGCCCTGCATCCGCGTTTCTACGAAGTCGTCGATTCTTATGAACTGGCGGGACTGGGCCTGAGCTGTGAGGCGGTCTGCGACCTGCTTCTGGCAGAAGAGGGGGAGCTGACACTCCGGTGTGAGGAGACGGGGAAGAAGATTACCCTATCCCTTTTGCTGAAAAGCCTTGGCTGCAAGAACGCAGAGGAGGCGCTGCGGTTTATTCCGGCGGAGGATCTCAGCGGAATGCTTCTGCACCTGGAACGGACCGAACCCATCGATGAAGCCTGGACGGAGAACCTGTGCCGCTTGCGGGAAGCCGTGAAAGCCGGAGCTGTTCCCGCGCTTCCGAACGGACCGCGCTATGACCGCATGCTGCAGTACATCGTCTACCGCAGCATTGAGCACGCGGAGTCCGCCGGATGGCCGGCCGTGCTGTGCTATGCCCGGGAAGGCGTCAGCTTTGTCGCGCTGCAGGATGCGCTTTGCGGTGAGGATCCGGAGCATCTGCGGCGATGGTCGGAACAGATCGAATACAGCACGGAGAATGTGGACCTGCTGCTGAACGCCGTAAAATAGTCGGGGAGAAAAGTGCGCTTTCGCTTGACACATTCCTCCGAAGGTGATAAATTGAACAGCGACAAAACATCTGCCGGCGTGGTGGAATGGTAGACACCAGGGACTTAAAATCCCTTGCAGGCAACTGCGTACCCGTTCGAGTCGGGCCGCCGGCACCAAAAGTATAGAATTTGTCCTCATAAAGATAGGAAGCCCACCCCCCTTAATAACAGGAGTCAGGGCTTCTTATCTTTTTTATAAAAGCAGTTTGTTGGCCGAGAAAACTCTTCAGAGGGCAACCAAGGAGAGAAAATGGCGCAAAGTGAAACATTTTACTCATATTATATATTCATGCGGATAACTGTGAAAGTATCATTTTCGGCACTTCCTTTGACATCTTGTAAAACGTCAGGAAGCTACCTGTGACTTCCTGTACCTTCTGTAATCATCTAAGATGTTGAGAACCATCCTCAGCATGAAAGGAACAGGCTGCCGGAATTGAAAAGAGGAATATTATGCTGTATAATCGGTAAATATAACCAGGGAACCTGCCGAAAACCGGTTATACATTGAAATGCAGAGCATATATTCATGAAGGATGGGAAACACGAGGTCTGCAGGGAAAGAAGCAGAGATCGTGAATCAGAAAACGGTATGAAGATTCAATATACTGAGATAGAATCAGAGAACAGAAAATCAACGCACAGGCGCCGCCGGATGTCTCTGGCTGTTCAGGTAAACCTCCTGATTGTTGCAATCACGCTTGGTATCTCCCTGCTGCTGGTGGCAATCAGCGCTGTGAATTATCGCAGGGCGATCCTGGATCCGTTTACAAAAAAACTGTCGGAATATGAAGTGAAGGCAGAAGACTTTACGCCATATCTGTCCTACTTTGCAGAGCTTTTCGGTACGGAAGAAATGCAGGCGGCACGGGAATCTCATTTTACGGAAGATGACCATTTCCTGGACTGGATGGATGAGACGCCGTCCTTCACGGGCAATGATCCCGTATATGGCAGAGAGAGCCTTTTCTTCGATATCATCGCCTATGACCTGTCGGTCAGAGATGCGATGGAGGCCATCGATCTGGATGCAGTCGGTGTCGAAGTGCTCAAGGACGGAACCGTATACCGGGTATCCTACGATGAAAAGGGCAACAACGACAGCGACTGGCTTGACGACTTCGGCCTCAAAGAAAGCTTCTTCGAACTGCCGCCGACAGAATTTGAGACTCCTCGCATGATGAAGGTCCTTTCGAACTACCAGCTCCTGCGCTGTGTGCTTTTTGATCTGGACGGTGCGGAAGGCCGGCTCTGGCTGGAATATGATATGACAGAGGCGGTGAAGGAGTTTCGCGGATTTGTGATACGGGGCATCCTGTACGTCCTTGCTCTGACAGCAGTGGCGTCGGTCGTCTGCATCTACCTGTTGCGGCGTCATATCACAAAGCCGATCGCTGCGCTCTCGCAGGCGGCGACGGAGTTTGCGCCGGAGGAAGACGGAACCCTGCCCGCGGACAGAATCAGCCGGGTTGAGATCCCGGCTCAGAATGAGCTCGGCGATCTCAGCCGGGAAATTCGTTCGATGCAGATCCGGATCGTGGAAAACACCGAGAACCTCAGAACACTGACGTCAGAAAAAGAACGGATCAAAACCGAATTGAACATGGCGACCCGGATTCAGAACAGTATGCTCCCCAACATCTTTCCCCCTTTCCCGGAGAGAGAAGAATTCGATCTGTACGCGAGCATGAGACCGGCCAGAGAAGTCGGCGGGGATTTCTACGACTTTTTCATGATCGACGAGGATCATCTGGCTTTGGTGATGGCGGATGTGAGCGGAAAAGGCGTACCGGGCGCATTGTTCATGATGGTGTCCAAAGTGATCCTGAAAAACAACGCCATGCTCGGCAAGCCGGTCGGAGAGATCCTTGCGATGACGAATGATCTGATCTGCGCGAACAACCAGATGGAGATGTTTGTGACGGTCTGGATGGGAATTCTGGAGATCAGCACCGGAACAATCAGAGCGGCAAATGCCGGGCACGAGTATCCGGCGGTGATGCAGGACGGCTGTTTCCGGCTGTGCAGGGACAGGCACAGTTTCGTGGTCGGAGGCCTTGCCGACGTACGCTATCGGGAGTATGAACTGCAGCTGGAGAAAGGCGATAAACTCTTCCTGTACACCGATGGCGTCCCGGAGGCAACCGACGAAAAGGGAGAACTGTTCGGAACCGAAAGAATGCTTGGGGCACTGAACGCATTTGCGAACGCCTCGCCGCGGGAGATTCTCACCGGGGTGAAGGACGCCGTAGATGCTTTCGTCGGCGATGCGGAACAGTTCGACGACATGACCATGCTGTGCCTGACGTATAAAGGACCCAATAGTAAACAGAAATAGAAAGTGCCACCCTTCGGGGTGGCATTTTCTCTAAGAAAATCGAAATCAGGTGTTGATCTCCAGCATCTGTTCCAGAAGTCCGTCATCTTCGAAAACCATAAAGTCCCGTACGCCGAGGCTGACGGCCTGACCGTCCCGGAGACTCTGGTGGTCATAGCCGTTGGTAATGACGCGCACCAGAGTATCACCCACACGCACGCGGCAGTCGTCCACATCACCGAGATAGTACTGGGTTTCCAGAACGCCCTGCAGGACGCCGTCCTCCGCGAAGAAAAGATTCTCCGGCCGGATGGCAACGTCGACCTTTCCCGTCCTGGGACCGGCGTAGGGGATGCTCTGTCCGCCCATGGCAGGGAAGACGATTCTGCCGTCTTTTGCCTCGCCTTTGAAGAAGTCCACCTTGCCCAGAAAATCCGCGACAAACTGGTTGACAGGATTGTTGTAGATCTCCTGCGGCGTGCCGCACTGCTGAATCTCGCCGCGGTTGATGAGGAAGATCCGGTCGCTCATGGTCATGGCTTCGGTCTGGTCATGGGTCACGTAGACCACGGTGATGCCCAGCCTGCGCTGGATCTCCTTGATCTCAAAGCGCATGGACTCGCGCAGCTTGGCGTCGAGGTTGCTCAGCGGCTCATCCAGCAGCAGAAGCTTCGGTTCCGCTATCAGGGCGCGGGCCAGCGCAACACGCTGCTGCTGGCCTCCGGAGAGCTGGCTGGGGAAACGATCGGCGTACCGGCTCAGATGCACGATGCCGAGGACGCGCTCCACACTGGTTCTGATCTCGGCCCTGGGCACATGCCGGATGGTCAGGGGATAGGCCACGTTGTCAAACACGTTCATATGCGGCCAGACGGCGTAGCTCTGGAAAACCATGCCGATGCCGCGCTTTTCCGGCGGAATGAAGGTTTTGCCGCCCGAGACCAGCGTTCCGTCGATGAATACCTCACCCGAGGTGGGCTTTTCAAAGCCCGCGATGATGCGGAGCATGGTCGTCTTTCCGCAGCCGGACGGGCCGAGAAGCGTGATGAATTCGCCGTCACGGAAGGTCGCGCTGAACTCACGGAGCACCACGTTGTCCCCGAATGCTTTGGTGACGTTCTGAATATTCACGGTTGCCATCGGTCTTTCCCCTTTCAGATGGAGAACTCGCCCTTCGTCAGGCGGTGGAGAATGAAGTTGATGAGCATGACGATCAGCAGAATGCCGAAGGCCATCGCACAGCTCATCGGCTGGCTGGTAAAGGTCCAGTACTCATAGAGCTGGAAGCCGATGGTTTTGGTCGTGCTGGAGTAGAGCAGGGTCGTCATGGAGAGCTCATAGAAGCTGGGAATGAAGATGAGAAACCAGCCCGCCGCGATGGAGGGAAAGATCAGCGGCCCCGTGATCCGGAACATCGTGCGGGTCCAGCTCGCGCCGGAGACCTGGCTGCTCTCCTCGAGGGAAACATGAATCTGGCTCATGGCGGAGACCACGGTGCGCATGCCCATCATCAGGTATTTGATCAGGTAGGCGATGATCATGATATAGGCGGTGTTGTAGATGTTGATGCCGAAGTTCCCCTTCATCGTCATGATGAGACCCAGGGCGATGACGACCGAGGGCGTGCCGGAGCCCAGGGTAATGAGGAAATCCGGGACCTTGCGTCCGCGGATGCGTGTGCGCTGCAGCAGATAGCTCATGGTGCAGGCGATGACGATGCCGACGGTGGCCGCGACGGAAGCGAAGACAAAAGAGTTCTTCAGACTGTTGACGGTTTCCACCCGGCCGAAGACCGTCTTCCAGTTGTTGAGGGTGAAGTTGCCGGCCTGCAGGGCACTTTTGCCGACATCGATCTTGAAGGAAGTGAGCAGGATCGTGGTGAAGGGGATCAGGATGACGATCACCGCGAAGAGCGAGACCAGCACGGTGAGCGGAACTCTCCAGCGGCGCAGCTCCACCAGGGCGGGCTGAACGGACTTGCCGGACACGGTGATATACTGCCGCTTTGCCAGAACCACATCCGAGAGGAACAGAATGATCACCGCCAGCAGCATCAGGAACACCGCCATGCCGGTGGCGTCGTTAAGCCCCTGCTGGCCCAGAGAGACATATTCCACAATGCGCGTGGTGACGGTGTGTACGCGCCCGGGACTGCCGATGATCGAGGGAATGCCGTAGCAGCTCATGGCGCTCACGAAAACCAGCAGCGCACCGGAGATCAGCGAGGGCAGCATCATGGGCAGCGTCACGGTGAACACGGTCTTGAGCGGAGAGGCCCCGCTGACACGGCTGGCCTCCTCCAGAGAGGGATCCATCTTCTCCATGGCGCGGCTGATGGTGATGAAGGCGTAGGGATAGTAGAAGCTGGTCAGCACCCAGATCATCCCGGGCAGACTGTAGACGTTCAGGGGGCCCGGGGCGTCGCTGAGGCGGAGAAGGGCGCGCAGCCACTGATTGACCGTGCCGACGTTGGGATTGAGCAGGCGGAGCCAGGCCATGGCGCCGACATAGGGCGGAACCATGTAGGTGAGCACAAAGAGCGCGCGGAAAAACTTCCGACCGTACAGATTCGTGCGGCCCACAAGCCAGGCCAGCGGGAAGGCGAGCAGCGTTCCGAACACCATGGTCGCGCTCGCTGCGATAAGCGTGTTTTTCACCGCGTCCAGATTCAGCGGGTAGGTGTGCAGGCGGCGGATGGTTTCGAGGGAGAAACTGCCCTCCGGGAAGAAGGCCTTGACCAGCATGTAGACCAGCGGCATGAGCTGAAACAGGAGCAGGAAGTCCACGATCAGCAGAATGATCAGCCACTTGACATCCAGCTGCCAGGTCCGATCGCCAGCCATCAGAACAGCCAGGAGCAGCGCGTTGAAGGCGATGATCACGCCGATCAGAATCGCCGTCCGGCTGTGTCCGACCACCAGCTGATCCGTCACGGAGACCTCACCGCGGGCGATCATGCGGAAGGCGTCAAGCTGGGCCGACTTGTCCCGGACAGTCTTCTTCAGCGTGTTGACCTGCTCGGTTATACCAGAGTCGGCGGAGCCGTTGCTGACATACCAGGTCTGCATCAGCATGGCGGCACGTTCTTCTCCGCTTAAGTCTCCGGCCAGCTTCTGCGCCGTCGGCGGAAGTTCGGCCGATTCGTCGCACAGACAGCGGAGAAGCTGCAGACGAAAGGCCCCGGCCTCGTCGCCGCTCAGCGCTGTGACGGCCTTCCGGTTTGCGGTGCTCACCTTGGGGCCGTTTACAAGATAGGCCGCATAGAGAAGCTTCTGCGCAAGCGCCTCGCGCTCGTCTTCATCTTCTTCGGCGAGCAGGTCCGCCAGTGCGGCGCCGCCCTTCTTCTGCTTTTCCCAGGCGGAGGAGGCAAGCTGTTCGGTCAGTTCCTGCAGGCGCAGCTGATCCTCGCCGGACAGAGCTTTCAGCTGGGGTGACAGCTTCCGGTTCCAGGCGGTTTCCGTCTCCCGGTGCAGGTGATAGATTGCCTGATACGCTGTCTCCGAGCTGAAGCCGGAGGCCGCGTATTCCCGCATGCCGCGCAGACCGTAGAAAACGATCCAGAGGCCGAGCAGAAAGAAGCCCAGCAGCAGGAGCTTCCCCGCGAGGGCGGAGCGGTTCCGGGACGGCAGTGATGATTGCATAGGCGCACCTTCTTTGATAAAGGGCAAAGGAACAGGCCTGCTCCTTTGCCCGAAACGATAAAACAGAGAGAGTTTGGAATAGGGAGAGCTTATTTCGTCGTGACGATCTCGGTCCAGGCGGTGTTGATCGCCTCACGGTTGTGATAGGCATTCTCCCAGTCGACGCCGAGATCCTTCTCGATAAGCTGCTCGGTATCGATGGAGCCGTGGGGGATCTCCTTCATACCCTTGAAGACGGAGTGCATGAAACCCTCAAGAATCAGCTTCTGGGCATCTTCACTCAGAAACCACTGCTCAACCGCCTCGCAGGCCTCGGTGTTGACGTTCTTGCTGTGCTCTTCGGCGACCGTCATCACGGTGGAGGGGATCAGCACCACGCCGTCCTCGGGATAGATGCATGCGAGATTGGTGAGCGGCGTGCCGGCGTCTTCGGCATCTTTGAGGGCCTTGAGAATGGACTCTTCCAGAATCATGATGGCGGCGCACTCGCCGGTCTGCAGCTTGGTGATGGCGGTGGAGCCGGACTCAATCATGACGTTGTTGGCGGCAAGACCCTTCAGGTAATCCTCGCCGTAGTGGTTGTCCTGGGTCAGAGAGGCCACGGCGGCGAAGGTGGTGCCGCTCGACATGGGGTTGCCCATGGAGATGTAGCCCTTGAGCGCGGGGTCATTGGCGAAGGCCTCGAAGGTCTGGGGAATGGTCACGCCTTTGGCGGCCCAGTCGTCGACCATCTCGGGGCTGTAGGCCAGAACCATGTTACAGACACGGACGGGATACCAGTAACCCTCTTCGTCGTAGGGGAAGCGGAGAAGCTCGTCCGGGGACTCGATCTCGACCGGCTCCAGATAACCGGCTTCCTTGAGCTCCAGAGAGAGGGCAGGCTCGGCCACCAGCATCATGTCACAGTCGAGCGTGCCGGTCTCCATCTCACCGTAGATCTTGGTGATCAGAGAGCTGGTGCCGCCGTAGAAAAAGAAGCTTCCGTCGTTGCCGGGGACAAGGTTGGGGAACTCTTCTTTCAGCGCTTCGTCCAGCATGTCAAGGACGAACTGATACATCGAGGAGTAGATGACAATTTCACCCTCCACGTCCTCGTTGACCGCAAACGCGGACGGGCACAGAGAGAAAACCAGCACAAGGACGAGCACGAGAGACAGAATTTTTTTCATAGGAATACCTCCGTTTCGGGTTTTGAATACTGTATGTTGTCTTATCTTAACACGAAGCGGCTGCGCTGTCCAGAATCGGTTTTCCCAAAGCGGCTTTTCAGAGGACAAGAATCAGAAATGTTTGAGAATTGAAGGATCCTGTGGTATGATAAGAATGCCTTGTTGCGGATCTTTTTAAGAGGCAAATCAAACACAGTACTGAAAATTGGGAGCGACAGAGATGACAGAACTCGAACAGCAGAGAATGCAGGAGATGATCCGGCGGCTGAATGAGGCCTCAGAGGCTTATTACGGCGGCCGGGATGAGATCATGTCTAACTTTGAATGGGACGCGCTTTTCGATGAGCTGACCCGGCTGGAGGCGGAAACGGGAGTGGTCCTGCCGGACAGCCCGACCCAGAAGGTCAACGCCGCGGCGGAAGACAACATCGCCGGAGAAAAGGAAGCGCATGAATATCCCGCGCTCTCCCTGGCAAAGACGAAAAAGGTGGAAGACCTGCAGGAATGGGCAGGAGACCGCCCGGTCTGGCTGAGCTGGAAGCTGGACGGACTGACCCTGGTACTGACCTATGACGGCGGCCGCCTCACGAAGATCCTCACCCGCGGAAACGGCAGCGTGGGGACAAACATCACCTTTATGAAGGAAGCGATCAGGGGCTTCCCTCCGGAGGTCGAGGACCGCGGCCATCTGGTGGTACGCGGCGAGGCGACCATCTCGTACCCGGAGTTTGAAAAGCTGAATGCGACCATCTCCGACCCCGCAGAACGCTATGCCAATCCCCGCAACCTGGCCTCCGGCACGCTGGGCCTGGACGCAAAACGCCTGGAGGAAGTACGGCAGCGCAACGTCACCTTCAATGCCTTCACGCTGGTCCATACGGATGAAGAGATCCTCTCCTGGGGCGGGCGCATGGACTATCTGGATCGGCTCGGCTTTACGACGGTTGACCGGGAACTGACCGACGCAGCGCATCTTCCCGAGACCGTTGCGGAATGGACCCGCCGGGTGGAGAGCGGCGAGATGCAGATCCCGGTAGACGGGCTGGTGATTGCCTATGATGATACCGAATACGCCGCGACAGGCAGCGTGACCGGCCACCATGCCACCCGAGCGGGCCTTGCCTTCAAGTGGCAGGATGAGGTGGCGCAGACCACCCTGCGGGAAGTGGAATGGTCCTGCGGCGCTACCGTGATCACGCCGATCGCCATTTTTGATCCGGTGCAACTGGAAGGAACCACGGTGTCCCGGGCTTCCCTGGTCAACATCAGTGAGATGGAGCGCCTCGGGATCGGAGAGAACGGAAAAACAGAGATCGAGGTAATCAAGTCCAACAAGATTATTCCCAAGGTGATCGGCGTCACAAAAGCAATCGGCAGATACACCCTGCCGGAGCACTGTCCGGCCTGCGAAGGAGCGGTCACTGTGGCGACAAGCCCGAGCGGAGCGCAGACTCTGAAGTGCGACAACCCGGAGTGCCCGGCCAAGAACCTGAAAAAGTTCGAACGTTTTGTCAGCAAGTACGGAATGGATATCGACGGCCTGTCGATCGAGAGAATGCGGGACTTCGTGGGGCTTGGCTTCATCCACAGCTTTGCGGATGTCTTCCGGCTCTCCCGCCATGCGGATGAGATCCGGGAACTGGAAGGCTACGGCCAGAAGAGCTGCGACAACCTGCTTGCGGCGATTGAAAAGTCCCGCACCGGGACGGACGCAGTCCACTTCCTCACCGCGCTCAGCATCCCCCAGATCGGCGGCGATGCGGCCAAGAGGCTGGTGGATGCTTACGGCTGGCCCGGGTTTGTCAAGGCCCTGGAGGAAGGAGCGGACCTGGCCAGCGTGAACGGGCTGGGGCCGGAGCGCTCGGCCTGTATCCGCAGCTGGTATGCGGAGGAAAAGAACAGAAGCGTTTTCTATGAGCTGCTGGAGATCCTCGAGATCGCAGCGTCAGAACCGGTGACGGAAGTCAAGGGAAGCTGCGCCGGGCTCACCTTCGTCATCACGGGAGATGTGCATCAGTTCAAGAACCGGGACGAGTTCAAGGCCTATGTGGAGGCAAACGGCGGCAAGGTCGCGGGCAGCGTCTCGAAGAAG
>JAFTFT010000010.1 GCA_017458335.1 Oscillospiraceae bacterium | reverse complement strand
GAGTAGCATAATCTTCTCCGTTTGAATAGTGTTTTTTTCGGCAGACTTCCGTCTGCCCCTTTGTCATGCACTTTTGAGTGAAAATGAGCACACCGTCTCCGATGTGCTCATTTCGTCGGGGATCCCGCTTTCAGTTTATGCCACTATCTTAATGACATTGAGGTCATAGGCCTGCCCCTGTTATGCACGCATTCAGAGTAGCGAAACACTCGCTCATAACTGTCTTGATCTGAGCCAAGAGAAGCTCTCTAGATAAGTGTCTCATTTGGGGCTGAGATACACCCGCTGTCAGACACCGGTAATCTGTAGGGCATCGTAACCGGATTCTCCGGTTCGGATGCGGACAACATCCTCCACGTCATAGACAAAGATTTTCCCGTCTCCGATTTCACCGGTATGCAGCGCCGCATTCGCAGCTGCCACGACAAGTTCCGGATCTACTTTGGACACAACGATATCTACCTGCAGCTTCGGAATCAGATGCATACTCATCTCAATTCCGCGATACTGTCCGGCTTTTCCCTTCTGGGTACCGCAGCCCATCACGTTTGTGACGGTCATTCCTGTCACACCGATGGATGCCATCGTATCACGCAGGGTACCAAAGCGCTCTTCATCGCACAGGATTCGAACAAGCGTATAGCGCTTTTTCCCGATTGGCGTCTCTTTCATTCCGGAGGAGAGCTCCAGCGGGAACGGCGTCAGTCTGCTGGTGTCAATCGGTCCGTCAGAATGAACGCCGAGCGAGGATTCAATGGGAAGAAAATCCGCATAGGCGCTGGTTAAACCGTGTTCCGTCACATCCAGTCCTTCGATTTCCTCCTCAGCGCTTGCCCGCAGACCGACCGTCGCCCTGATCAGCCGGAAGACCAGGATCATGCACAGCACGGTATACGTTCCCACTGTCAGCACGCCCAGACACTGTACGCCCAGCTGACGAAAACCGCCGCCGTAGAAGAGGCCTTTCGTACCATAGCTTTCGTTGCAGGCAAAGAGTCCGACCGCAACCGTACCCCAGATTCCATTGACACAGTGAACCGCCACCGCACCGACCGGGTCATCCACATGGAAGCGAATATCCAGTATTTCCACGGCAAGATCAACAAGAATTCCGGAAACAAGACCGATGGCAAAAGCACCCAATGCATCCACGCTTGCACAGCCCGCGGTGATGGCGACCAGCCCCGCCAGAGATGCGTTCAGACACATGGAGACATCCGGCTTTCCGTTCTTCTTCCAGGTAAAGAGCATGCAGGTTACCGTCGCCACTGCGGGTGCAATGGTCGTTGTGCCGAAGATTCTTGCCATCTCTTTCACATCCGCTGCGGCCGCGCCGTTGAAGCCGTACCATGCAAACCACAGAATGAAGCAGCCGAGTGCGCCAAGGGTCACGGAATGGCCGGGGATTGCATTTGAAGTGATTCGTCCGTCGGAACTCTTTGTATACTTGCCGATCCGGGGACCGAGGATGATGGCTCCGACCAGGGCGGACAGACCGCCAACCATATGAATGACACAGGAACCGGCAAAATCAATAAACTGAAGACGACTCAGCCAGCCTCCGCCCCATACCCATCCTGCCTCAATGGGATAGACAATCAGACTGATGATTGCGGAGTAGAGACAATAGGCGGAAAACTTTGTCCGCTCTGCCATTGCACCGGAAACAATCGTGGCAGCCGTTGCACAGAAGACCAGCTGGAACACAAAAGAGGACCAGTCGAAGCCTTCAAAGTTCTGGAACATGCCCCATTCCGGCTTCCCGATGAGCCCCAGGGTTCCATGCTCGCCCATCATCAGACCGTAACCGAAGAAGATAAAGACAACGGTCCCGATGCAGAAGTCCATCAGATTTTTCATGATGATGTTGCCCGCGTTCTTCGCACGGGTGAAGCCGGTCTCCACCATGGCAAAGCCGCACTGCATGAAGAAAACCAAAATCGCGCCGACAAGAAACCATACTGACATATCCATGATGCTGCCTCCTTCATAAACGGTGACATGACCACCGAATGATGGAAGAGATTATATGTGATGGGCGAGGAGTTGTCTAATATTCAAATAATATGCAATCAGATGTGTAAAAAGTATAAAAGAGCACAGAGAATGGTTAATGCGTGTGATGATTACAAAGCAGTGTCACTCATGCATTTCGTGTGCGGCTTTGCGGCATGAGCGTTCTCTGTGCTTGCTCCTGCAAAACCAAACCAGGCTGGATCACTTTTTTATTGGTGATCCAGCCTGGTTTCTATTTCTTTTCGTTATGACATGGCGTTACGCACCGGGTTGACACGGCGGAATCGCATTGCCATTTCCGGGGTTGTTTCCGGGCAGTCTTCGTCATAGGTGATGGGCATCTTTCTGGCTTTGTCCAGCTCGTCAAGCTCTGCGTCGCTGAATTGCCGGCTGACCACCTTGACCTGATCAATAGCGTTTGCCATAATATAACCCCCTTTCAAAGCTGTTGGCCACACGCGCTGAAATAAGACGGATGATGTCAGTTCCTTTTCCATTTGCCATGTGTCTCTGTCGTTCGGTATATACGACAAATATGATTTCTGCATCTGCCCCGGGAGCACTCCCGATGACCATTCCACCGGCGTTGAGATCACCTATGGTATTGAAACGGTCTTCTTCTGTACTGTGTATCTCGTCATAGAGTTCCAGGCGGTCATAGTCGAAAAACACACGAGCTGCCGTTTCGAAGGATAATCCGTGCTTTTGAATGTTTAACCTGTTTTCTCTTCATCGTATTCAAACAGGATGCCATCAATGATTAAGCTGATATCTTTTGAAGGCGTGGGACATGATTCAAACACCTCTGTTTTCAATCATATTTTACACAGTATTTGTAACAAATTCAAGAACTTCTTCCCATTTTCTATAGTACAATCTCCGTATAGCCGCCGTCGTCCATGGCTACGGCTCGGATGGCGGAGCGCTCCGGCAATGGAACCTTGTTCTTCTCCGCCTGTGATGCGACGATAACCGCTTCCAGTGTTCGACAGCTCAGCAGGCGGGTGATACTGCGGTCTCTGTTTTCTCTGATTACTGCAAACATTTCACGCAATTTTGCTGCCTCCCTCACGCCGCCTTCAGCGGCTGATAAAAGAAGATCATGTTCGAATTGTTAGCTTGCTCTGCCTTCAGACTTCCGTCTCTGCGCATGCCAAGACTGGCCAGAATGCCGTAAATTTCATCTTTGTTGAGGTATCTGGCGCAGTCGCTCCTCCTGAGTGCGACGACTCTTACCGGGACACCGTTTTTCAGTTCCTGCGAGGAAATGATGGTACATGCCCTGTAGCTGTAAAACCGGACATAGTCTCCGCCGTTTTTCACCTTCCTGATCAGGTAATCTTTGTTATATCTTCTTATTTCTTCCATCTTATGCTGCCTCCTCATCCATGTACTCAAAATAATCTGTCTCATCGGAGAACAGGACATACTCGCTTCCTACCAACCCGTAATATCCGTTTGCCGTGTAATAACCCTTCATGATCTGTACCTCCGTTTCATCGGTAAAAGGTGTCTGTTCCTTTTGATGACTGTATTCTATCATCTTTCCTGTCCAAAATTTTACCCTCGGTTATAATTCCTCTGAAACGGCATCGACGGCCTGAGCTGCTCTCACACTGCCGGGTGAATGAATTGTTTTTATAGAAAACCCCGGCTGTTTTGACCTTTGGATTTTGAAAACTTCTACTGTCCAGTTTCTGGGGTACATTTTACTATAAGCAGGAACAGAAGCAGGAAAAGTGTAGTATAAAGAACAATAATATGGAATACAATGCAAAAATCAAAAGAAAAGACCCTGAAACGTTATCGTTTCAAGGTCTTTACATGGCTAAAGATTGCTATTTTGACAAAACAGGGGCTATCGTTAGATTTGGAAAAAGCAAGCAGCATAGCCCTTAGTCTTATTTGGTCACCTGGTATCTTTCATAGCTGATTTTAGTCAGTCCGCCCAGGATGGCGGTAAAAACAAGATACACGACCGGTGCCGTCTCAAGAATTGTGAACAGACGGCCGAAAAGATGCACCATTCGGTAATCCGAGAACGTCCAGCCGCCGAGAAACGTGACGGGCAGATAGCTGCATGCCTGCGAAATCAGTCTCCAACTGTACGGCGGATTCAGCATGCTGATAAGCCATAATACCATCATGGAGGCAATCACGGCGACCGAGTTGCGGAAGACCTGTGAAAGGCACATGGCAAAGACACTCATCAGCAGTCCGATCACGAGCATAATCCCTGTGTATATCCAAAAGGCGGTGCTTATTTTCATGTCCATGTCTGTCGGCCCGACGAAAAACTGTACCGATGCATCGCCGCCGTCAAAGCCGGAAATGACGAATTCCGTTCCGACACACGCGAGAAGGACCACCAACGTTTCAAATATCCCCACGGTGATACCGGCAAGCAGCTTTGCCGCTGCAAGCCTTTTCTTTCCGTTGCGTGAGGAAAATATCAGCGCGTCTGTATGGAGCTGTGCCTCATCGCTGAAAACACCGGAAAGGGTGGTAGCAATGGATATCATGGAGAGAATGGCGACAAAATACATAATACAGACGGAATCGCCCCAGCCGTTTTGAATTTTTCCGTAGAGGAGCGGCATTTGCGACTGTGCGCGTTTTGACTGCCAGTAATCGACCTCCGAAGCTGTCAGATGCTGATCCTGGATGATCTCGTCAATCACGCTGCCGAATCTCTTATCAAGGTCAGCTTCGGTCATGTTGTACGCCTTGTCAATATTCCCGCCGATTGTTGTAAGATAGTCCATCAGGGGCTGATACGCAGGGTCGTTGACACCGATTCCGACAGCGATCTGTGTTCCGTCATCCATGGTGATGGTTTTTGGCTCCACTGCTGCGCGCATCTCATCCAGCATTTTGTCATCAATGGCGCGGCCGACCAGAACAAGCTCTTCCTTGTTGACAATCTTTGCGCCGGACACGTGTTCTCCGATACTCATTGCGACCATGAGAAGGACCACCGCAATCATCGCTATGGCGGTTATTTTGCGGCACACGATCTTCCGTACCTCAAACCGGTACATGGATCCGAGATTATTCATCCTCCGCACCTCCGAACTCTTTTAGATAAAAGCCCTCCAGGTCGTCGGGAGTGTTTTCTTTCGTGCCGTCCCAGATAATCTGTCCGTCCCTCATCATAAGGATACGGTCGGCGATATGCTCCACGTCGGAGACAATATGGGTGGAGAGAAGAACAACGGATTCTTTTCCGAGCTCCGCGATCATATTTCTGAAACGAACCCTTTCTTTCGGGTCAAGCCCGGCGGTCGGCTCGTCCAGGACAATGATTCTCGGGTCGTTAAGCAGCGCCTGCGCGATGCCGAGCCGCTGCTTCATTCCGCCGGAATATGTCCGGATCTTTTTGTCCGCGGCTTCCTCGAGATTGACAGACTTTAAGAGTTCTGTACTTTTCCTTTTGGCGGTTTTTTTGTCAAGACCCTTTAACACGGCGATATACAGCAGGAAATCTCTGCCCGTAAAGGACGGATAATAGCCGAAATTCTGCGGGAGATAGCCCAAGGCATCTCTGTATAATTCCTCTGACACATCTGTTCCGTCGAAGGAGATCGAGCCGCTTGTAGGCTTTAAGATTCCGCAGATCATCCTCATGAGCGTTGTCTTTCCGGCACCGTTCGCCCCGAGAAGACCCGTCACACCGACGCCGAGCTTCAGCGTGATCCTGTCGGCAGCTATGATATTCTGATACTGCTTCGACACACGGTCTAACACAAGTTCCATTGTAATTCCTCACTTTCTCTGATATATCCGCATACCTCGACCGCTGTCAGGCCGACCGATATCAGAAGCACTCCGGACAGCACTGATCTGCACAGCCCGGCGCAGCAGTGCTCAAGAATATCTATGCCGCCGAACATGGCAGCGCTGACACCTGCTGCGATCACGACACAGCCGTAAATATTTTTCGGCGAGTGCCAACGGCGGATGAGCAGCATACAGAGAAACGTCGTTACGAGATACGGCACACCCGCCGCGGCAAAAGATACGAACAGGCCCATTCCCGTAACGGCCCTCAGTGCACACGATGCCGCCAGCATAATGGCAAGCCCGGCAATTCCGATAATGGCAAGCCGTATGATCGTGATCGTCCTCAGCGAAAATCTTGAAGACATCTCTATCTCTTCCATACCGTACTTTTTGGATTTTCCAAGCCCGGTCAGAGCAAACAGTGCCGCCAGGGGTGCAAAGACTGCAACGATTTTAGCCAGATCCACATCGATATTTGCCAATGTTCCAAGCAGCATAGTCAGCGTATAGCCGAAGATTGCCGTCAACTGCGCTCCCATATACTGCAGCTGTACGCGAAGCAGCTCTCTGTAGTTCAGTTCACGTCTCTGATATTTTTTTATAAACTCGTTCTTCCTGGAGGCTTCTATGCCGTATGCACTTTTAATGAGGCGTTTCAGTTCAGAATTCTTCAACTCTTTCCATCTCCTTTCTCAGTTTTTCCAGCGCCGATAATATCCTTCTGCGAACGGCGAAACGGGAGATATCCATGCTTTTTGCTATATCCTCTACGGAAAGCTCTCCTGAAAACCGGAGGACAACAGCTTCCCGCTCGTCCGCGGTCAGGCGGTCCAAAGCCTGTTCTATAGAAACCCGATCAACAATACTCTCCACCTTGTCCCTTGATTCCGGCATTTCCTGTATCTTTGCGGGCAAATCCTCAATCAACTCATCTTTTTGTTTTCTGAAAGAGTCAATGCAAAGATTTCGGGCTATCGTATAAAGGTAAGCCATTTCCTTTCCGATGCTGTGATAATCCTTACTTTCAAAAAACCTAATAAATGTTTCCTGTGTTATATCTTCTGCCAGAGTCCTGTCCCGAAGCTTCATATAGCAGTAGCGAAGGAGTTTGTCATATTGCTGTTCAATATCCATGAATCATGTAACCTCCTCATACTGTATAACGAATGACTACTGCGCAATGTGCGGTCTTTCTATTTCCATAAATGCCGGTGCGATATGTCCTGCAGACATTCAACAGGCATGAAAGATGAGCAACCTATCTTCCGATGAATGAGACTTCTGCTTTCAATCTTCAGTGATGGGATAATCATCACAGTGAGTCAATTCTAGTACTGTCGGGTAGAAAATGCAAAGAAGCTTGAAGGACTTCGGTAATAGCAAAAAAGGATTGCTACCTTTGTTAAGATAGCAATCCTATTCTGGTGGACTTGAAGGGGATCGAACCCTCGAACCTCACGGATGCGAACCGTGCGCTCTCCCAGCTGAGCTACAAGCCCATTTTCTCTCGAGGCTTTGTTATTATAACACAAATTTTTGAAAAGTAAAGAAAAATATTGCATCGAATAAAAAAATGGTGTATTATATCTGTCGTGGCTTTTGACAAGGCTGCACTAGTCGGGGAGCTAGCGGTGCCCTGTAACCTGCAATCCGCTACAGCAGGGATGAATTCCTGACCGAGGGCTGTTTTTGTGTTGTCTGACCCCGGTAAGCAGCGTTGACGATCCGGTCCTGCGCAACGGAAACCCGTGAACCATGTCAGGCGGGGAACCGAGCAGCATTAAGCGGTGCTTTTCGTGTGCCGCGGGGGAGCCGGGTTTGAGCCGGCTGCCGGCGTAACGGACATGAGGGGAGTCCCAAAGAAAGGTGTGCAGTCTTGTCAAGGGCCACATTTTTATGTTCATGGGGGTGAGGGGATGTATCAGGCGCTTTACCGCAAATGGAGACCGAAGGTTTTTGACGACGTGATCGGCCAGGAGCACATCACCGAAACCCTCAAGACCCAGGTCCGTACAGGACATCTTTCCCATGCCTACATCTTTATCGGCACAAGGGGCACCGGCAAGACCACCTGTGCGAGGATCCTGGCCAAGGCGGTCAACTGTGAGAACCCCGTGAACGGCAACCCCTGCAACAAGTGTCGGTTCTGCCGCGGGATCGAAGACGGCAGTATTCTGGACATCGTGGAGCTGGACGCGGCGTCAAATACGGGCGTGGACAACGTCCGTGACCTCAGGGAAGAGGCGGTGTTCTCTCCGGCCGTTGCGAAAAAGCGTGTGTATATCATCGACGAAGTCCATATGCTCTCTTTGGCGGCCTTCAACGCGCTGCTGAAGATTATTGAGGAGCCGCCGGAGCACTTGATGTTCATTCTGGCGACAACCGAGCTTCAGAAGGTTCCGGCGACGATCCTCTCGCGCTGCCAGCGGCACAGTTTCCGCCGTATTCCGACCGAGCGCCTGGCTGCCTATCTCCGGGAGATCGCCGGACGGGAAGCGCTGCAGCTGGACGAGGCCGCATCACTTCAGATCGCGCGCCTTGCCGAGGGCGGAGTCCGCGACGCGCTGAGCATTCTGGATCAGTGTTCGTCACGGGAGCATGTCACCACGGAAACGGTGTTCGAGACGATGGGCCTCGCCGGAAACCTGAATCTGGTTCAACTGCTCAAGGCCGTGCTCCGGCATGACAGCACGAAAGCCCTGACCCTCTTTCAGAAGATCTGGCTCGACGGGAAAGAGCCGGCCTCTTTCCTCGGCGAGCTGAACGGCCTGATCCGGGACACGCTGATTGTCAAGGCCGCTCCCGCGGGCGCTGCGGAGCTGATCTCCGGCAACTATGAACGGGCCGCTCTGGACGGCTTTGCTTCGGCCATGACGAAGGAAGAACTTCTGTACTGTGCCGATACCGTGCAGGATGCCATTGTCCGGATCCGGCAGGTGCGCAATCCGCGTACCGTTGCGGAGATCTGCATCGTGAGTCTCTGCGACAGCAGAACTGCCGAGAGCGTGCTCTCACTCCGGGCGCGGATTTCCCGCCTGGAAGAGGCGCTCCGCAGCGGCGCCGCGCCCGCAGCCGGACAGGAGGAACCCGAGGCCGCGGCACCGGAAGCACGCGCGGGAGACGACCGGTTCGAAGCGTTCTTAAATGACGAGCCGGAAGCGTATGACGAATTGCCGGATGAGCCGGCTCAAGCTGCACCGACACGATCTGAACCGGAAGTGCGGCCGGCATTCACTCCCGAGCCTGGCATGAAACCGCTGCCGGAGAATCCGCCGCTGCGTCGGGCTCCAAACCCTGCGCCGCCGACAGAACCGATTGCGGCTGCTCCGGAAGAGGCTCCGTATGAGCTGTCCCGGCGTCCTGCGTCTGGGGAAGCGGTCGCGCCCGACGGAGACGTTGCGGAGCTGGAGAGGACGATCCTGAAACAGGCCAGAGAGAAGCTGCCCATTGAGCTGCGCTTCTCGGTGGAGGATCCGGCCAGGTTCCGCCTGATGATTCAGAACCGTGATCTTTCGCTGGAGGCGGTGCCGGGCTTCCTGCTGGACCGGCTGAAAAAGCCGGAGGTAAGGGCGGTGTTTTCCGCTGCGGCGGAAAACGTCCTTGGACACCCCGTCGCGGTGAAGCTCTCTGAGCTTTCCAAGGACCGGCGTTCGGTGAGAGATCTTAACGAACTGAAACAGTTTAAGGAAGTTACTTTTTTATCCTGATCCATTCAATTCATATTCAGCCGCGCAGTGCGGCAGGGAGGTAAACAGATATGGCAAAAGGCGGTTTCCGCGGCGGTATGCCCGGCAGTCAGGCAAACATGATGAGACAGGCTCAGAAGATGCAGCAGGAGTTCATGAAGATGCAGCAGGAGCTTGAATCCACCGACTTTGAATTCACGGCCGGCGGCGGTGCGGTCAAAGCGGTGATCACGGGTACCCGTGAGTTCAAGGAGATCACGATTGATCCGGAGGTTGTGGATCCGGAAGATGTGGAAATGCTCCAGGATCTGATTCTCACCGCGGTCAACGGCGCGCTCAAGGCGGCCGATGACAAGACCAGTGAATCCATGGCAAAGCTCCAGGGCGGCCTTGGCGGATTTCCTGGGATGTTCTGATCGGTGTTCCTGATACGGCATACGGAATAAAACGGGGCAGACGGCTGATTGTACGGCCGTCTGCCCCGTTTTCAGATTCTTGATTATTACATGATACACAGACGCCGGACGCCGCTTACGGAGCGTTTTCCTCCGGCCTCGCCGCGAACTTGACAAAGACCAGCCCGTCTTCCACCCGCTTGACGGAACCTTCCGCCGGGTAGACCGGCATGCGGTCCCAGTCGCGGTCGGTGATCTCGTGCGTGGCTTCCTTGAAGTCGACGACGTTCATCTCTGCCCCGATGTAGCGGCTGATGAAGTCCGCCTCGGTATAGCCGGTGAGGAGCTGAGACTGGATGCCCATGAGGTCGTGCTCGGCTTCTTCCTCCGTCCCGAATTCCGGTGCGAAGTGCAGCGCGTCGCCGGCGGCAGGGAAGAGAACAACCTTGTCCTCCGGCCGGTACCCGGGCAGGGAGCGAATCTGCGTCACCAGGGAAGTGGCCAGGGAATAGGCGTTTTCATATTCCAGGAACAGCTTCAGATAGCAGCGGTTGGCAAAGCAGATGTTGATCCCCAGAATGACGGCCAGGGCCGTATAGAGCAGATCACGGGAGAGACAGAGCACGGGCTTCGGGAACTGTTCAATCGCCAGAATCGCCAGCAGGTAAAGGACAAAATAGGAATAGAGCACCAGCGTGTGAAGCGTGTTCCAGTAGAAGGCCATATAAAGGCAGCAGATGCTCAGCGGAAGCATGGCCAGGCAGAAAAGCATCAGCAGGGAATTCGGCAGATTCTTTGCCCGAAGCTGGCTGATCACAATTCCAAGGGCTGCCAGTCCAAGACAGAAAAAGTGGAGAATGCGTGAGGCCCTGGAAACGACGATCATGTTATAGCGGGAAGTCAGGTTGAATACAAAGAAGCGGTAGGCCAGCAGGATGCTCCCGGGAAAGGCGGGTGCCATTTCCTTGGCCTCACTGGAATACTGATTGACCGAATCACCGAACAGCGCCAGGGAAACCGTGATGGTGAGCCGATAGACTTCAAACCCGACCACCAGAATCGCCACAAACAGCAGCCCGCGCTTCAGGACCGGCAGAGCTCTGTTCTCGCTCCCGCAGCTCATCAGTTCGCCGATCAGCAGCAGGATCATCAGGCTCGCGGCGATGGACAGATATGCCTGATAGATGCTCATCATGAGCGTGAACAGCAGCGCGGAGACCAGCCAGTGCCGCCAGCTGTTCTTTGCGGCTTCACGGACGGTGAGGACGCAGAGCAGAAACGCCACGGCGTAAGAGCTGCTGGTGTACATGTAGCAGAAAGTGCCGACCTGGGAGGGAAAGCTGATGATCAGGGCAGAGAGCAGAATCTGACCGAGGCGGCTTTTCAGCTGAAAAAGTTCGACGATGATGCAGATCGAAACGGAGAGAAGCAGCAGACTTGTGATTCCGTGCAGCCAGGGCATCGAATAATCCGGAATCACCTGCCGCAGCAGTTCCAGGCCCCAGCGCCCGGAGGAGACGGTTGCGCCCTTTCCAAAGAGATAGATGACGTCGTCGTGATTGGGCAGTTTGTTCGTGATGACGAACATGTGCGCGATCAGACCGAAAATCAGGGATGAGAAAAACGGCAGCTTGTGTTCCCAGAGCCAGTTCAGAAAACGTCCGGAGAGCCGTTCTGTGAAGGACAGATTGTTTCCCTGCATGACAGGACCTCACTTTCCAGAGGATAAGCATAAAGTAGCATACATAGGGCAAAGAAGCAAGTATGATAATAAAAAACAGACGCGGGTCACACGTCTGTTCTGGAGGCGCCACCCGGACTTGAACCGGGGAATCGCGGATTTGCAGTCCGCTGCCTTACCACTTGGCTATGGCGCCATATAAAGCTTGCGGGGATTCCCCGCAAGACTTTTGGAGCGGGCAACGAGGCTCGAACTCGCTACCTCCACCTTGGCAAGGTGGCGCTCTACCGGATGAGCTATGCCCGCATAAGACCCCTTTAAAAAAGGGGTGGTGCCTCCGGTCGGAGTTGAACCAACGACACGCGGATTTTCAGTCCGCTGCTCTACCTACTGAGCTACAGAGGCATATGAATGTATGGTGGGAACAACTGGACTCGAACCAGTGACCCCCTGCTTGTAAGGCAGGTGCTCTAACCAGCTGAGCTATGCTCCCGCGCGACAGCTTTGTTATAATAACTGATTTGGATGGATTTGTCAACTGTTTTTTTCTAAAAGAATCGTTATTGACCGGAGAGAGGATAAATGATAAAATAACACAGTTAAACTGTGGTTATACTGGCTGACGGTCTTTCCTGGCAATTCCGTTCTTTCCTCCCGATGAGGACAGGCGTGGAATTGAGGCAGTCTCTTTGTCGGTGAGTATGACAGTCAAGGAGACCGCTGTGGGCGCAATTGTTGAATTTGAGCATGTCACCTTCCGCTACCCGGAAGAGAGCAGAGACATCCTGTGTGATATATGCCTTAGCATAGAAAAGGGAAGCTTTACGGCTGTCCTGGGCCATAACGGCTCGGGAAAGTCGACGCTTGCCAAGCATATGAACGGAATTTTGCTCCCCACGCAGGGAAAGGTTTTCGTTGCGGGGCTGTGTACCGCCGATGAAGACAGAATCCTGGAGATCCGCCACACGGTGGGGATGGTTTTCCAGAATCCCGACAACCAGATCGTCGCCAATGTGGTGGAGGAGGACGTCGCCTTTGCGCCGGAGAATCTGGGGGTTCCCTCCGAAGAGATCCGGCAGCGCGTGGACGATGCGCTCCGCCTTGTGGATATGTACGAATACCGGCGGCATGCGCCGCACCTGCTCTCCGGCGGCCAGAAGCAGCGTGTCGCCATCGCGGGGGTTCTGGCCATGCAGCCGGAACTGATCGTGCTGGACGAGCCGACGGCAATGCTGGACCCGAAGGGACGGGCGGAAGTAATTTCCACGGTTCAGCGGCTCTGCCGTGAAAACGGGATGACCGTCGTGCTGATCACGCACCATATGGATGAGTGTATTGACGCCGACCGGCTGATCGTGATGTCAAACGGGCGGATTGCCGCCGACGGGAGCCCGGCCGAGGTCTTTTCTCATGTGAAAGAGATGGAAGACGAGGGCCTGGATGTTCCGGAAACCGTGCGGATTGTCCGTGATCTGAACGACTGCGGCTTCGTGCTCCCGACAGACCTGCTTCATACAGAGGAATGTGCCGACGCCATTGCGGCGGCGGTCTTGCAGCGGAGGGCAGCATGGCAGTCATAAGCGTAGAGAACCTGACCCATACCTACAGCGCCGGCACGCCCTTTGAGCAGACCGCGATCCGTGATGTCAGCGTTACCCTGACCCAGGGGGAGAGCATCTTTGTCCTCGGCCATACTGGCTCCGGCAAGTCCACCTTTGTCCAGCATCTGAACGCGCTGCTGCAGCCGACCCGCGGGACGGTAAGGATTGACGGAGAGGATATCAACAAAGACAAGATCTCCCGCCGCGACGTAAAGCGCCGGGTTGGTCTCGTGTTTCAATACCCGGAGTATCAGCTGTTTGAAGAGACCGTTGCCGAGGATATCGCCTTCGGCCCCAAAAATATGAAGCTCTCGAAGGAAGAGATCAATGAGCGCGTCCGGGAGGCGGCGGGCTTCGTAGGGGTGGAGGAGAGCCTTTTCTCCCGCTCCCCGCTGGAACTCTCCGGCGGCCAGAAACGCCGTGTCGCCATCGCGGGCGTCATCGCCATGCGCCCGGAGGTGCTGATCCTCGACGAGCCCACGGCCGGGCTGGATCCCATCGGAAGCCGCACGATCATGGAAAATATCCGGAACTATCGAGAGAAGAGCGGCGCCACGGTCCTGGTTGTCAGCCATAATATGGACGACGCCGCGCGCTACTGTGAGCGCCTGATCGTTTTTGACCACGGCTCGATCCGGATGGACGGAACACCGGAACAGGTGTTTGCCCATACGGAAGAGCTGATGGACGTCGGGTTGAACGTCCCCAAGGCGGCTGAGATTGCCGCCGCCCTGCGGAAGCGCGGCGTCCCTCTGGAGGGCGCGGTTTTTACCCATGATCAACTTCTGCGCGCCTTGCGCCGGGCCGGGGAGGTGACGTCATGCTGAAAGACATCACCCTTGGCCAGTATTTCCCGGGCGATACCGTGGTTCACCGGCTGGATCCCAGAACCAAGCTGATTCTGGTTGTGTTGTATATCATCGCGCTCTTCAACGCAAAGGGCTGGGGGGCCTATCTGCTGGTGCTGGCGGTCACGGTCATCTGTATGGCCGTCTCGCGTATCCATCCCAGGAACATTTTCAAAGGTTTGAAGCCGATGCTCTTCATCATCGCGCTGACGGCTCTGCTGAATATCTTCTATACCCAGGGAACCCCGATCCGGGAAGGCTGGATCATCACCTGGGAGGGGATTGAGCGCGCGGTCAAGATGATGCTGCGCATCACGCTGCTGATTGTGGGCACCTTCCTCCTGACCTATACGACAAGCCCGATGGCCCTTACCGACGGCCTGGAGCTGCTGCTGAAGCCGCTGAACAGGCTGAAGGTTCCGGTCCATGAGATGACCCTGATGATGAGCATGGCCCTGCGCTTTATTCCGACGCTGATCGAGGAAACCGACAAGATCATGTCGGCCCAGAAGGCGCGCGGTGCCGACTTTGAAACCGGAAACCTGATCGAACGGGCAAAGGCGCTGCTGCCGATCCTGGTGCCGCTGTTTGTGTCTGCCTTCCGCAGAGCGGATGAGCTTGCCGTCGCGATGGAGAGCCGCTGCTACCACGGCGGAGAGGGAAGAACGCGTATGAAGCAGCTCCGTTTCTGCACCCGTGATTTCATTGCGCTGATCCTGGGCGCTGTGTTCACCGCGGCGGTTTTCGTCATGAAGCACTTCGGCCTGTGATTCCGGATACAGAGACAGAGATCAGACTGACACTGGAATGAATATGGATTTGAAGACCAGAGAGAGAAATATCATTCTGCACCTGGCTTACGACGGCAGCGCTTATCATGGCTGGCAGATGCAAAAGCGGGACCGGACCGTCCAGGAAACCCTGGAACAGGCGCTCGGCGAAATCTGCGGCCACCCGGTCAAGTGCGTCGGCTGCGGCCGCACCGACGCCGGCGTCCACGCCCGGCATTACTGCGCAAATTTCCATACCGTCGGTACCATTCCCGCCGACCGCATCCCCTTTGCGGTGAACGCGAGGCTGCCTCATGACATCTCGGTATTCTCCGCCATGGACGTGGAGCCGGGCTTCAACGCCATTGGTTCCTGCCTGAGGAAGGAATATATCTATCGGATCTGGAACGCGCCGATCCGGGATCCCTTCCTGGAGCACCGGGTCTGCTTCTATCCCCAGCGGCTGGATCTGGAACTGATGAGCAGAGCGGCAGAGGCGTTCGAGGGCACGCACGACTTCCGGGCGGTGCGCTCGGTGGGGACCGAGACCCGCACGACGGTGCGGACGGTCTATCACTGCAGAGTGGAACATGAGGGAAACCTGATCACGATCGCGATCTGTGCCGACGGCTTCCTTTATAATATGTGCCGCGCCATGGTCGGTACCATGGTCTATGCCTCTTACGGAAAACTGCGCCCGGAGGAGATACCCGCCCTCCTGGAGAAGGGGGACCGGCGTCTGACCGGACCGACCATGCCGCCCCAGGGGCTGTACCTCAACCATATCTGGTATCCGGAGTTTGAGTTCTGCGACTGAGTTTAAGCCCGGCGGTATGATTAATATGAATTTGGTGAAGCTATGAGTATTATAATCGACCTTGTTCTGCTTCTGATCGTGGCCCTTTGTATCTGGAACGGATACAAATCCGGCCTGATCGGCGGCTTTGCCGGTATCCTGGCCATCATCATCGCCCTGCTGGCCGGCAGCATGCTTTCCTCCAACTACGCCTATGAAGCGATTCCCGTGCTGGAGCCCTTTGTGGACGGCTATATTGATTCCCAGAAGACCAGGGATGAGGTGATGGGCGAGATGGGCTATGGCTCGACAGACCTGTCCCTGGAGGATGTGCTGGAGTCGGACAGCTCTCTTCGCTATGATTACGCGTACTTCTGCATCCGTCAGGTCGGCTTCTCCGAACAGCGTGCTGAAGAACTGGCGGAACGCGCGGTGCGCTACTCCGACCAGACCGAATCCGACATGACCGAAGCGGTGGTTCAGGTGCTCTGTGATGCGATTACCTATGTGATGGGTCTGACGCTCAGCTTCCTGCTGATTCTGATCCTTCTGATCGCCGTCAGCAGCATCGGAAACCTGGTTTTCCGTCTCCCGGACAGCCTCCAGCTGCTGGACGAACTCGGCGGCGCGCTGGTCGGCTTTGTCAAGGGCTTCCTCTACTGCGTGCTGCTCTGCTGGCTGCTGAGCTTTCTGGGGCTGGTCATCGGCAGGGAGACGCTGGAGAGCACGCTGCTGGCGCGGTTTTTCCTGACCTTCCGCTTCCTGACAAACGGCCTGCTGTAATCGGAAATCGTACGCTCCGATGCACAGGGGTATTTGATAGAATAGTTCATAGAACATTTTTTTACTGAGAGGTAACGATGCAAGCAAGTATCTGCTCCCGCTGCGGAAAGAATCCGGCGGTTGTATTTATCACCAAGATTGAAGGAAATCAGACCAAAAGCGAAGGCCTTTGCCTGAAATGTGCCCGGGAACTGCACATCAAACCGGTGGACGACATTCTGACCAAAATGGGGATCTCCGATGAAGATCTCGACAATCTGTCCGGTGAAATGATGAACGCCATGAGCGGTGTGGAAGAGCTCATGGGGATGGACCCGGAGGAGACCACGGAGAATGACGAAGACGGCAAGACCGCGACCTTCCCCTTCTTCGGAAAGCTCCTCGATGCCTTCCGGCCAAACAACGGCGCTTCCGGGGCAGACCGGAATCCGGCCGACGGCGACGCGGGCAGGCGCCCCGGCCCCGGTCAGCAGAGTTCCCGGCAAAATCCGGCTCCCAATGCGAAAAACGGAAAGCGGAAATATCTGGACAACTACTGCATTGATCTGACTGCCCGCGCCCGCGCCGGAGAGCTGGACGCCATGGTCGGCAGAGAGGAAGAACTCGAACGCGTGATCCAGATCCTGAACCGCCGGCAGAAGAACAACCCCTGCCTCATCGGCGAACCCGGTGTCGGCAAGACGGCGATCGCCGAGGGCCTGGCCCAGCGGATTGCCATGGGGAATGTACCCTATAAGCTGCAGGACAAGCAGGTTTTCCTGCTGGACCTGACCTCGCTGGTGGCGGGCACCCAGTTCCGCGGACAGTTTGAAAGCCGGATGAAAGGCCTGATCGAAGAGATCCGGAAACAGGGGAACATCATTCTGGTAATTGACGAGGTGCATACCATCGTCGGCGCCGGAGACGCCGAGGGCAGCATGAACGCGGCGAATATCCTCAAGCCCGCCCTCTCCCGCGGCGAGATCCAGGTGATCGGGGCCACGACCTTTACCGAATACCGCAAGCACATTGAAAAAGACTCCGCGCTGGAGCGCCGGTTCCAGCCTGTTACGGTGAATGAGCCCTCCATTGAGGACAGCATCGCGATTCTCCGCGGCATCGCGCATTACTACGAGGACTATCACGGGGTGGAAATCCCGGATGACATGTGCGAAAAGGCCGTCACCATGAGCGAGCGGTATATCACCGACCGCTTCCTTCCCGACAAGGCCATCGACCTGCTGGACGAGGCTTGCTCGGACGTGAATCTCAAGGATCCGGACATCAATCGGCGCATGCTGGTGGAGCGCGAGCTGGAGAACATCCGTTTTGAAGCGGACGCCCTGTTGGCGGATGATGCCCATCGGAACGACACGGATACTCGGGAGCAGACGGAGGCCCGTTATGCCCGCATCGCGGAACTGCGCAGCAAGGAACTCCGCCTCAGCCAGGAGCAGCAGGAGCTCAACGCAAAAGGAAGACCGAAACTGACGGTTGACAACCTGGCCCGCATCATCGAGCTCTGGACCAGAATTCCGGCTTCCTCCATCAAAGAGGATGAGCTGGAACGCCTGGCCGGTCTCGATGCCCGCCTGAAGGAGCATATTGTCGGTCAGGACGAGGCGGTGGACGCGGTCTGCGCGGCCATCCGGCGCGGACGGGTCGGACTCAAGGTCAAGCGCAAACCGGTAAGCTTTATCTTTGTGGGCGGTTCCGGCGTCGGAAAGACCGAGCTGGTCAAGCGGCTTGCCGCCGACATGTTCGACAGCCCGGAGAGCCTGATCCGGCTGGATATGTCCGAGTTCATGGAAAAGTTCTCCGTCTCGCGCATCATCGGCTCGCCTCCCGGCTATGTCGGCTATGACGAGGCCGGCCAGCTCACCGAAAAGATCCGCCGCAAGCCCTATTCCGTCGTTCTCTTCGATGAGATCGAAAAGGCGCACCCGGATGTGATGAACATCCTGCTTCAGATCCTGGACGACGGACGGATCACGGATGCCCAGGGCCGGACGGTGAATTTTGAAAACACGATCATCATCATGACCACCAACGCCGGAAGCAACACGAAGACCACCTCGGTCGGCTTCGGCGGCACGGTCGGCGACATGAGCAGGGAGCGTGCACTCAAGGCCCTGAACGAGTTTCTGCGCCCGGAATTCCTGAACCGTGTGGATGAAGTCATCTGCTTCAACAGCCTGACGGAAGAAAACTTCGCGGAGATCGCCGTGCTGATGCTCAATGAAGTTCGAGACGTGATGAAGGCGCGGGATCTGACCCTCAGCTGGGATGAGACGGTTCCGGCCTGGCTGGTGAAGAAGGGATATTCGACCGTCTACGGCGCGCGAAATCTGCGCCGCCTGATCCAGAAGGAAGTCGAAGATACCGTTGCGGCCCGGATCGTGGAGGCCAGAGGAACCCCGGTCACCGAGATCCGCCTGACCGCCGATGAGTCCGGCATTCGCTGCGAAATGAGCCCGGCCCTGCCTGCGGAAAGCGCCGCTCCCGCGCCGGACGCGCCGGACGCGCCGGACGCGGATTAAATGAAATCAAAGTCCACCCGTATCCGCGGGTGGATTTTTAAAGGAAAGGAATATCATATGGCGGCAAGCAGACTTAACATGCGAAATACCACCCTCTGCTATATCGAACGGGACGGCGCGTATCTGATGCTCCATCGCGTGAAGAAAGAGAACGACCTCAATCATGACAAGTGGATCGGTATCGGGGGCAAGTTCGAGGAAGGGGAGAGCCCGGAGGACTGCCTCCTGCGGGAGACCCGGGAAGAGACCGGTCTCACGCTGGATGCCTGGCGCTACTGCGGAATCGTCACCTTTGTCTCCGACGAGTGGGGGACGGAATACATGCATCTGTTTCATTCAGACCGCTTTCATGGTGCGCTCCGCCAGGATTGTGAAGAGGGAACGCTGGAATGGCTGCCCAAAACGGAACTGAGAAAGAAAGAACTCTGGACCGGAGATTTTATTTTCCTGGATCTGATGGAACGGCAGGAGCCCTTTTTCTCCCTGAAGCTCTGCTACCGCGGCGATACGCTGACCTTCGCTGCCCTCAACGGAAAGCAGATGTGACAATTTAGGACAACCCACCCGTGCCGCCCCTTGCGGGCGGAAAAAAGAAGGCCGCCCGTTTGGGCGGCCTTGAAGTATTTCTGCGCCTGTTTTATCCCACGACCTGGAAGTCCGTGGCATACTGACGGAAGAAGAAGGTGTTGGGAAGTCCGACCTCGGCGATGGTGCCGATGGCGACGATGTCGGTCGGCTCTTCCAGGTTCACCGTGACCTTGACGGTGCCCTGGGTCGGATAGTCAAAGGAACCGACCCGGATCCACTCGGTACCGTCGTTCACGTAGATGGTACGCGGTCCGTAGACACAGTCAACCATCCAGGTGTTCTCAGCGATGAGCTGATAATCCAGCGTGAATCCGACGCAGTTTTCCACCGTCTCCTTCAGGACGGAGTAGTTCTGCTGAGAATCCAGGAAGCCCTTCTTGGACCAGGTCATGCCGACATCCTCGATGGTGTCCGTATTGGTGTACGTCGCCTCTCCGACGGTGAGAAGCGCACCCGGGAACTCGTCCGTGAGAAATCTGGTCTGAACCCAGCCGGCGCGCTGACGGTTGTCGCTGGAGAGATAGAGGATGAAGGACATGTCAGCTTTTTCGGCGAGGACGGTCACCTTGGTGCCCTCATAGGCCCAGGGCATCTTCAGCCGGCCCAGACGCCAGTTAACCACGCGCTCTACCGGTACGCTGGGGCCGCAGATGCGCTGGTTCTTCAGCGCTTCCTCACGATCCTTGAAGATATCGAAAACCTGAGAGTCATAGTCAAAGTGCGCAATATAACGGGTCTTGAATTCGCTCAGATAGCTGTCGTCATCCGGCAGATCGACATAACGGTCGTCTTTGGTTGCCCGAATGGCCTGCTTTGCGACCTTGCGGATCGAATCCATGTAAATCTCATTGGACGCCTTGTCTTCCTGATCGCTGAGCAGTGCGACGACTTCTTCGTAATCGCCGTCCTGATAGGCCAGATGAACCTGAGAATCCGCGAGGATCGCCTGGACCTCGTCGTCCTCCGGAACATCCGTGCCGGCCAGTTCGACAACCTTGGCATAATCCTGTTCGTCGTACGCCGTCTTGATTTCCGCGATCCGTGCCCGCTCAGCAAGAACGGCCTGAGCCTGAGCGGCGAGTTCAATGAGTTCTTCGTTCTGAATATCGGAGGAGGCGACGAGCTCAACGACCTTTTCATACTCCTCCGCGTCGAGCGCGGCCTTGACCTCGGCGACCTTGGCGCGCTCATCGAGAACGGCCTGGGCCTGTGCGGCAAGCTCGGTGAGTTCTTCGTTCTGAATATCGGAGGAGGCGACAAGCTCAACGACCTTTTCATAGTCCTCGGCGTCAAGCGCGGCCTTGACCTCGGCGACCTTGGCGCGCTCATCGAGAACGGCCTGAGCCTGAGCGGCGAGCTCCGTGAGTTCGTCGTTCTGAATGTCGGAGGCCTTGACAAGCTCAACGACCTTTTCATAGTCCTCAGCGTCAAGTGCGGCCTTGACCTCGGCGAGCTTTTCTTCCTCAGCGATCTTTTCATCCAGCGCGGTCTGAGCCTGCGCGGCAAGAGCGGTCAGCGCTTCATCTTCAATTCCGGCTTCCTTGACAAGTTCGACGACCTTGTCGAAATCTTCCTCGTCAAAAGCGGCCTGAACTTCGGCGAGCTTTTCTTCCGTGGCGGCTTTCTCGTCGAGAACGGTCTGAGCCTGCTCGGCGAGGGCGGTCAGCGCTTCGCTCTCAATACCGGCTTCTTTGACGAGTTCGACGACCTTATCGAAATCTTCCTCGTCAAAAGCGGCCTGAACCTCGGCGAGCTTCTCTTCCTCAGCGGCTTTTGCTTCTTCGATCGCTTTGGCCTCAGCGGCCTTGACTTCTTCAGCGGCCTTGACTTCCTCAGCTGCCTTGGCTTCCGCGGCGGCTTTGGCCTCTTCAGCTGCCTTGGCTTCCGCGGCGGCTTTGGCCTCTTCAGCTGCCTTGGCTTCCGCGGCGGCTTTGGCTTCTTCGGCTGCCTTGGCTTCTTCGGCTGCCTTGGCTTCTTCGGCTGCCTTGGCTTCCGCGGCGGCTTTGGCTTCTTCGGCTGCCTTGGCTTCCGCGGCTGCCTTCTCTATCGCGGCTTTGGAATCTTTCACTGCCGCGGCGACGTCTTCGTCTTCAAACTCTTCGTCGCCGGCCAGATCCAGAACCGTCTGATACTCTTTGGCTTCGAAGGCTTCTTTGATTTCTGCGGCCTTGGCGGCTTTTGCGGCTGCTTCTTCCAGCGCGGCTTTCGCGTCCTTCACCGCCGCGGTGACGTCTTCGTCTTCAAACTCTTCATCGCCGGCCAGATCCACAACCTTCTGGAAGTCCCCGGCGGCAAAGGCATCCTTGATTTCCGTGATCTTTGCCTCCAGTGCGGCTTTGGCCTCTTCGGCGGCCCTGGCCTCTTCTACGGCGGTTCTGGCCTGCTCTACCAGCGCAGCGATGGCTTCATCCTTGATCTCCGCATCACCGGCCAGATCCAGGACCTTCTGATAATCTTCTGCGTCAAACGCGAGATGGATCTTCGCGTTGTTCAGTAACTCCACAGCCTCGGGCTTGGGATTCTTCATCCCTTCCAGCAGATCGACGACGGCCTGATAATCTCCGTTCGCGTAGGCGGTCTTCGCCTTGGAGATCGTCTGCGAGGCGCAGCCGGTCAGCAGAAGCAGGGAAAGCACCAGGCAGAGCAAAACAGTCAGCCTTCTTTTCATGTCCTCTTCTCCTTCCAGTATTGCGTATCTTGCCGGGCCGATCATCTCGACCGGCAGGCAGCAAGAAGCAACAAGTTTAAATTATTATAGCAGAAGCAGGTTCTCAGGGCAAGACGCAAAACCAGGTTTTTTGAGAAAAACAAAGGGCTTGCTCCCATGAAGTTTTTATCATATAATCATACCGGAACGGGGATGAAAAAGAGCCTGTTCAGGAGGAGAAAACATGCGCTGGATTCGGGAAAACGATTATGAAGAAGTCATGCGGACAGAGGTGGAACCCTATGTTTCCGCACGGAAGGAATGCGGAATCGATGCCCGCGTGAAGGGGCAGCCGATCTACTATGAGCATTTCCGGACGGAGCATCCGAAAGGAATCATTGTGATCAGTCATGGCTTTACAGAGTCGATTCAGAAGTTTACGGAGTCGATCTATTATATGCTGCAGGCGGGGTATGAAGTCTGGGGGCTGGATCACCGCGGCCATGGCTATTCCTACCGCTCGAATGACAACCCTTATGTTGTTCATACCGATCATTTTCGGGACTACGTGCTGGATCTGAAGCATCTGACCGAAAAACGCGTGAAACCTGCGGCCGGGAAGCTTCCGGTTTATCTGTACTGCCACTCCATGGGCGGCTGCATCGGCGCCTGGATGATTGAGCGCTGGCCGAAGCTGTTTGACAAGGCCGTTCTGTCGTCCCCGATGCTTGGCCTGAGTTTCGGGAAAGTACCGGTTCCGGTGGTCTACGCCGGGGCAAAGCTGAAGAGCCTGCAAAGCGGAAAGGCCGCACCGGTGAACCCGGTCGACGCATTTGAGGCGGAAGACTTTGAAAACAGCTGTGACTCTTCTGCCTGCCGCTATCACTACTACTATCAGAAACGTCTGGCGGACAAAAAGCTCCAGACCCGGTCTCCGTCTCTCGGCTGGGGGATGGAATCGGCCAAAGCCTGCGCCAGGGTGACCAGCGCGTTCTGGACATCCCGCATCCGGATTCCGGTTCTGCTCTGCCAGGCCGGAAACGATACGGTGGTGAAAAACGCTTCGCAGATGAAGTTTCTCTCCCGTGTCCCGCGGGCTGAATTCTATCGGGTGCCGAACATGAAGCACGAGCTCTATATGACCGATTCGGACATGCTGATCCAGTACTGGGAAAGGGTTTTCGCTTTCCTGGATCAGACAGAGGATTGAAGAAAAGCCCTTTCATTTTGATCCGTGATTGTCCGGACCCCCTGCCGGAACAGAAAGCGGTTGATTGACCGAAACAAAGGAAAACCGGGAGCCTGCGCGAAGCTCTATGCAGTCGCAGACTTCCGGTTTCATTCTATGCATTTTTCTTTTTTCTGCGCCGAAGCGGAGACGCCCGGGTCAGAACACGCGGCCGTCCCCGGTGACAATGGTCAGAATGCCGCGGCGGATGATATACTCGTTGTCGAATTCATCCATATAGATTTCATAAAGATGGTTGGGCTCCAGCTCGTGGCAGCGATACGGATTCCCGATCCGGGGAACACCGCGCCGGCTGGCCTCGTCTTTCAGATTGATTCCCGTCATTTTTAACGTTCTCCCTGTAGTTAATCTGCATAAAAATTGCAGTAAAATGAAGAAGAAAACACAATTATGTCACCTATTGTAACCATTATAGCACAAACTGAAGGAAAGACAAGCCTGAAAAACAAATAATCTCTTAAAAATTCTTAACAAATTGAAAGAAATCCGGTTCGCGGCTTGACAGATGAAATTTCCGATTGTCAAGAGACTCCTCTTGTGATAAACTAACCGATAGCATAAAGAGAACATAAAGTGAATGAGAATCGGAAAGGATCTTTTTTTCATGAGTGTGAAATACAGAAGAGTTCTGATTAAGATCAGCGGGGAAGCCCTCAGCGGAGGAAAGGGAACCGGCTTTGACTTTGACTTTGTGACCTCCGTCTGTGAGAGCGTGAAGCAGTCTCTTGCCCTGGGGGCCCAGGTTGGGATCGTGATCGGCGGTGGGAACTTCTGGCGCGGTGTCAAGGACGGCGCCGGAAAAGTCGAACGGGTCAGTGCCGACCGCATGGGCATGCTGGCCACCGCAATGAACTGCCTCGCCGTCGGCGATGTCTTCCGCCAGTGCGGCGTCGACGCGCGGGTGATGACCGCGGTGGACATCCAGGGCGTCGGGGAACGCCATGATGTGAGAAAGGCCCTGGAGTATCTTGAGAGCGGAAAGGTTGTTCTGTTTGCCTGCGGCACCGGACACCCCTTCTTCTCCACCGATACGGCATCGGTGCTGCGTGCGGCGGAGATCGGGGCGGACGCGATTCTTCTGGCCAAGAACATCGACGGCGTCTACAGTGCCGACCCGCGGAAGGACCCGGAGGCCGTGAAGTTTGATGAGATCAGCTACACTGAGGTGCTGAGCCGCCGCCTGCAGGTGATGGACTCCACCGCCACCAGTCTCGCGATGGACAACAACCTGCCGGTCATCGTCTTCGCCCTCGCGGATCCGCAGAATATCCTGCGCGTTCTCTCTGGGGAGAAGATCGGAACCCTGGTCTGCTGAAGAAATAAGAAAAGTACTTGAGAGTGAAAAGTTTGCCTGAAGTCACAAGCTGAAAAAAGCGCGCACGAAGCCAAAGGCATATCATCCAAATTTGTGAGAATCC
>JAFTFT010000009.1 GCA_017458335.1 Oscillospiraceae bacterium | reverse complement strand
TCCGTAGCTATCCCTATGTTCCAGAATACAGCACTTTGTTGGGTGTTTGATCCGGATTCTCACAAATTTGGATGATATGCCTTTGGCTTCGTGCGCGCTTTTTTCAGCTTGTGACTTCAGGCAAACTTTTCACTCTCAAGAGCTTCAAGAGTATCTATAATTTTCCCCTTTATCAGCCAGTTTACTTTTCTTGTCCAGCGGAAGCTGATCTTTGACTGGTCATAGACCGGTTCTTCATCCATAACCATGGCAATACCATCTATGTTTCTTGCTTGGTCATAGTAAGACACAACTAAGTCTCCTGGCTTCATTGCTGACAGCCATTTCATATAATCACCAGTGTAATTCTCCGGCCAATCAAAACGGATTTCGCCATCTCTAAAACACTCTTTCTTCAAATCATCCTTACCATTTCCTTTTACATTCAAACGTACAATATATACCTCCGCATTATGGTTAATCGCCTCATCCTGTGGAAGTTCTGCTTTTTCGCAAAAGTCCTTAAAGACACCTTTCTTTACTTCATAGGAAATATTGCCATTCTCATCCGTAATTGGTTTTATGCCTTCTATAAAATCTTCATACCCATAAGATTGATGAAATGTCGTAAATGCTATTCTTCCCTTTTTCTTTAAATCGTTGAACCGCCCAAGGACCTCCGAATAATTCTCTCTTTTAACATCCTCAAAAGACTTATCTTCACATATCGCGACTGCATAATTGACCGTGTTATAGGTCTTCCCCGTGCCCGGAGGACCATAGAGAATTGTATTAAGGCCAAAATCAAGATTCATTTCAAATCTCCTCTATTTTTTCAATCTACTATGGTAGTACTTTCATGCTCCAGGATTTCCCAATATCCACCTTTGGTTCCATGGCGAGTTAGAATTCGCTTTGTTTTTAGTGTGCTGATATTTTTCTCAACAGTGCGGGATGTTACGAAGAGTTCTTCCGCTATCTTCTTTGCGGACACGGTTGGATCTGCCCTAATAATTTGGAGTATTTTACCCTCTAATTCTGTTATCTTTCCCGAATTGTCTCCGAATATCTCCGAACCGTTTTTCGCTATTTCCGAATTATCTCCGAATTTTTCCGAACTGTCCTTCTTTTTTTCCGTCATATCTCCGTCAATCTCCGAACTGCGGCGGAGATTCACGCGAAAGAAGTTATCTGATTCAATAAATTCCGGTTCCGGCAAACCATACTCTCTCGCCAACTGGCGGATTCTCAGAATACCGGTACCCCAGGATTCAATCAGTCCCATCTGGTTCAGCACATTTGCCAGCGCCCTGTTTCTAAGGCGGGAATGCCCCTGTATCATTTCTTCATAAGTCAGGCCGTTATACAGGCCGCCGGGAGATGTGACCTCCAGTCGGTCATCGTAGATCGCCACCTGGATGCAGGACTCCGCTGTCCATTGACGATGGCAGTGAGCGTTGGTAATCATCTCACGGATGGCCTCCTCCGGCAGCTCATAGCGTTCCCGGCGGAGCAAGCCCACAATCTCAGCACGCAGGCGAATATTGCGAAGGACAAACTCCACCGCCTCATCGATCTGGCGGTAAACCGGTCCATCATATGTGCGTTTGTCCAGGAAAGCAGAACCCCGTTCCCCCTTGAAAACCGCGCATTGTGTCTTGGAGAACTGGAACCAGTCCGAGGTCAGCAGTACAAATCCATTGCTTGCCTGAAATTTTCCGTCAGTCTCTTTCAGCAGCTTCCAATTCATGAGCTGCGTTCTGGTCACTGCCCTGTCCGGCAATCCAGCTTTCTTTCGATACGCCTGAATATCTGCACAGAGCGCTTCAATTTGATTATCCGTCACTTCAAATCCGATACAGGGCTGCTCGTCCCAGGAAGCGCGGGCTCCCTCCAATATCAGTTCCCGGATTTTCTCCGGGGAAGCATGGCGAGTCGTACCGGCCACACGGATGTAGGTACCATTGTCCCTTCCTTCTGCCTTCAGATAGTAAGGTCTGTTCGCACCAGGAGCAACTGTGACAATGACCAATGTTTTCCCGTCTTCTGTGGTCTGCAATGTAATATCTGGAATAATCTGCGGTTCACAGGAGGCAGAAACTACATTGGCAATACTGTCCATTACTTCAAACAAGTCATCAGCATCGACACCTACGACCTCATGCGTATCGTCATCTACACCGATCACCAGTTTTCCGCCCTGTGTGTTTGCAAATGCAACGAGTGTCTTGGTATAGCGTTCCGCTTTCTTCGGCAGTTCAACCTTGAACTCCACGTTCTTTGTCTCGCCGCGGCGTAGTTCCTCAAGATTCATGAATTCACACCTCCTGTTCAGAGCTCGATAATCTGATCGGTCTTGTCCATAATCGTATTTGTTCAATATAACACCGTTGCTATAAAAAAGCATAAAAATGATGTATTCAAACTATTGGCAAATGCAGTATAACACAATTATTCCCGACGGGAAAGCCAAAACCGCAAGTGTTGATGATCATTCGTGAATTTGTTTTCAAAATCGTGTTATTCTTGAATTTACCTCTCTTGCGGACGGTCTCCGAAAACAAAACGCGAGCAAAGCATAGTTCTTTGCCCACAAACCTCTACTCCTCGTTCTCCTCTTCCCTGTCATTCTCAGGAGTCTTGTCATCACGATACTCCGTTATGCCCTCCAACAGTTTCTTCATGTCTGTTTTCAGATCTTCCATGTTCTATCATACCTCCAAAACATTCAGCACTCGAATTTTCTTTGACACTGCATAATCGACCGTTGTTTTCGTTCCGCCTTTTTCTATATTCGACTTCCGTTATGTACATCTGAGAGACGCTTTTTTCATTAGAAATCCGATGTGCACATTAGCCAGATTTTAGATTTTGCTAAAAAAGGCGATGCCCTGAATCTGCATGCCTGAAAATGCATCGATTCTCATCAGTATGCGATCCCGTAGTAATCAAGATACGTCTTAAAGCGATCCTGGGCAGCGAGGCAGGTATCCCGGAGATACCCTTTTTCATTTCTTCACTCATGCAGTCCCCGATAATAAAACATCTTCATATCGTCTTCGATGATGAACGGTACGATTTCATTTCTCAGGCACTCTTTGAAGAGGATCAGTCTTCCTATGCGGCCATTCCCGTCCTGAAAAGGATGAATCGATTCAAACCGGTAGCAAAGTCAACTGGCAATTGACCACACCGATGGCATGGAGAATGCCAGCCACAAGTTTTCCTCTGACCAAGTGAAACAGATGATCACCCACGAGCAGGAGAAATACGGCTGGGAGTTTATCTTTCTCGCTGCCAATATCGATGCGGTAGAGTCTGCTGAGCGTTACGGCATCGGCCGTGATCGCGCAGTCAACTATATGGCCGATTCCGTGGGGACCGGCGTTCTGTATGACGCCGTGAATCAGGCAGTGGAAGCTGTGCGCTGCGGCTCCTCCCTGAAAGAGGACAGCTCCTGGCGCAAGAATGCGGACGAAGACTTCCAAAAGCGGCGGAAATAGGGTATAATACCGCTGAATTCTCACAGCAGGAGGCGACTGCCTTATGGCTTTGACCATTGTTCGTAATGACATCACAAAAATGCATGTCGACGCGATTGTGAATACCACCAATGAGTTCTTTGAAGTCGGCGGTCTTGGTGTTGACGCCGGAATCCACTATGCCGCGGGTCCTCAGCTGAAGAAGGCTCTGGATCAGATTGGTCGCTGTGACCCCGGCTCCGCTGTCATCACGGATGCTTTTGATATTCCCTTCTGTAAATACATCATCCATACGGTAGGTCCGTATTATATCGACGGCAGGCATGGGGAACGGGAGCAGCTGGAAAGCTGCTACAGAAGTATTCTGGCCCTTGCAAAAGAAAAACGCTGCCAGTCGATCGCGATTCCCTCCATCTCCACCGGGGCTTACGGCTACCCTAAAGCCGAAGCCTACAGCATTGCCACTTCCTGCATCCGTGAGTTTCTTCTGGCTCTCCCGGACGAGGAAGACATGATGGTTTACATCGTCCTTTATGACAAAGAATCCGTCGCGGTCAGCGAAAAAATTGATTCCGGTGTAGAACATTTTATCTCAGAAGCCTATCGCCAGAGGCAGAAGGAGCAGCTTCATTCCTTTTATGAAGGAAACCGCCCGCCTGTACAGTATGGTATGCTTCATCCAACGTTGAATTCCGTTCTATGGGACAGAGAATCTGACGATGATGAAGCAGCCGTGATATCAGCAGAAACCGCTGAATCTTATGCCGCCGAACCAGAATGCATTGCATCCGTTTCTGCTGTTCTTCCTCAACCCGGAGACGGTTATGAAAAAGAGGACCGTTCTTTTGCCGATATGTGCGAATGGTGGTGTAAAGAAAAGGGTCTCACCAAGAAAGAGTTCTATAACAGAGCAAATATCAACAAGTCCATGTTCTGGGGGATGAAGCACCATCCTGACCAGATTCCAAGGAAGACGAATGCGCTTGCCTGTGTAATCGGGTTAAGCCTGAATTACGATCAGGCGATTGATCTCCTCCAGCGCGCCGGCCTGACACTCAGCAAGTACTATGAGACTGATCTGATTGTTGAGTACTTTATTCGTGAAAAGAACTACGATATTGACGAGATCAACGCGCTTCTCTATCAGAAGGATCTTTCCCTTCTTGGGACATACTGAGTTTCAAATAATCTCTCTTCTATTCAAGAACGCCCGGAGGTTTCCGTGCGTTCTCTTTTTTACGCAAAGTCTGTTGGGCACGTCGTAATACGCTTCCGCAATTCCTCCGGCGGATGGCTGCGATCCTTCGTTTCTTTCATCGGCAAATCCCCCCTATGAAGCGGCAATAAAAAGAGAAGCCGTTTCCGACTTCCCTTTTCTGGCACCCACGAGGGGATTCGAACCTCCGACCTACCGCTTAGGAGGCGGTCGCTCTATCCTGCTGAGCTACGTGGGCATATGGACTTTTCACAGCCCCGGTATTGTATCGCAGATTCAGCCGCTTGTCAACCTCGAAAGAAGTTCCCGGAGTTCCGTCTCGGTCAGGAGCGCGGACACCGCTTTCTTCAGATCGGTCTGGCTGATACCGGCAGGCAGGTCAAGACTCTCGGCAAGTTTCCTGCGCAGCTCCGCTGAGCCGCTCTTCCCGGTCAGGCCGAGGGCGAAGAACAGCGCGGAGCTGGCCCAGGGAGCGCTGTCGTTTTCCGTCGCGCCCGCCCGCCGCAGGGCCTCGAGAAGGACCTCCGGCCGCATCCCTTCCACGCCGAGCAGCCCCTGCCGTGAGGGTTTCGGCTTGCGCTTCTCTTTCCCTTCCACGGCGGGCACATAGGCCTGCCGGATTCGCTCCTGGGGCAGCAGGCCCTTCAGTTTGTTCCGGATGACGAAACCCGCTCCGTCCGAATCGGTCAGGATGATCAGGCCCCGCTGCTCTGCCAGCATGCGGAGCGCCTCCACTTTCTCCGGATGATGAAAGATCCCGAAGCCGCCGGTCTCAAAGATCAGCGCGTCTACGACCTGGCTGAGGGCGTTGCGGTCATAGCGCCCTTCGACGACAATCACTTCGCGAAGTCTCGGTTTCTGTTCAGGCATCGGACACCTCAAGAACAATCCTCATCAGAGTCTCCTTCAGCAGAAGCTTCTCATCCGCTCCTTCGGATTTGAGGCGGTAGTCCGCCGTCTCACAGAGCTCAATGGCATGACGCAGTTGGTCCGGACGGAAGTTCCGTGCCGAATTCAGGAGCCGGCGCGCCATGAACTCATACTTGATGTTGCAGAGCTCCATCACGCTCGCGGTATCCCCGGCGTCGGTGGAAATCAGGAGCCGTCGGAACTGATTGGAGAGCAGCGAAAGAATCGCCGGAACACTGGTATCCCTCTGCTCCAGCAGATCCGCGAGAAGTCCGGAGGCCGTGTTGAAGCGCCGTTCGGCGATCGCGTCGGTCAGGTCAAAAATGTCCGACTCGGCGATTCGGGTTGCGACCGCATTGACATCGGCCGCCGTCACCTTCTCCCCGCGGGCATAGGTCGCGATCTTCTCGATCTCGGGAATCAGGGCTTTCATCTGATCCCCGCTGAGATAGATCAGGCGCTGGGCCGCTTCCATCTCCACGCCCTTGCCGTAAAAGGCAAAGCGCCGGGTGATCCAGCGAAACAGCATGTTCTGGTCCTGGACGGTAAAACGGATCTCAGCCGCGTTGGACCGCAGGAACTTTACGAGCTTGCTCTTGCCGTTGGGTTCCTCTCCCTGGTTCAGCCGGAAGGCCACGGTGCAGTAATTCGGGATGTCCGACAGCACCTCGATCAGCCTGTCGGCGTCGCCCAGCTTGTTGTAATCCAGATCACGGATTTCGATGAGGCTGCGCTCCGAGAAGAAGGGCAGCGTGTCGATGGCATAGCGGAGTTCCGCGGGATCGATCTGCGGCTCCTTAAACACGCGGATCTGGAACTCCTCGCCCCCATCCGGGCAACAGATCTCCCTCAAAGTATTGAGAAAGCTGTCCCGAAGATACTCCTCTTCTCCCCAGAGAAAGTAGAGTCTGGCCGGGCCTTCATCCTTCAGTTTTCTGATCTCGGCGGCGTAATTGAGCGCCGCTTCTTTTTTCCGTTTTGCCATGTTGCTGTCTCACCCGGCTTTCGGCCATAACTTGTTGTACTCTTTAACGAAATGCAGTGCCTGGATATCTCCCCGCCGGAGGCGGGGAGATATATTTATAGCATTATAACACCATACCTACATTTTTTCCAGATTCCGGAAGAAATCTTCTCCCGTCAGGCTCTCTCATGACGTTCATCGCAGTTTCCGTGATTATTTTGCCCGTTTTCAGCTTTCATGCAGAATTTCACAATACAAAAGTCCCAACTTTTCAATGATTTCGTCATTTTTGCCAAGTTTTGCGGGAGAATTTTGTCACGTTAAACCTGTCTAAGTGATTGATTGCTCCCGGGTGCCGTGTTAAAATAATAATTAACCGGTATATGTACCGACAAATGAGGAAAAATGACAAAGGAGGAATGACCAATGCCCAAGTATGATATTGTGGTCGTAGGCGCGGGCAACGCCGGACTGTCTGCGGCCCTGCAATGTCAGCTTGCCGGGAGAAAAACACTGCTGATCGAAAAGCACAATGTTCCGGGCGGCGCCGCTACAAGCTTTGTGCGCGGGCGCTTTGAAATTGAGCCGTCCCTGCATGAGCTTTGCGATTTCGGCCCGGCGGACAATCCCGGCGACGTCCGGAACATTCTGGATGCGTATGGCGTGAAACTCGACTGGTACGAATGCAAGGACTGCTTCCGTATCGTGTCCAGGTACTCGGACGGCTCTCCCATGGACGTGACCATGCCGGCGGGAATCGAGGCTTTCATCGACAAGATGGAAGTGTATGTTCCCGGTTCCCGTGAGAAGATGGAACAGCTCTTTGCCCTGTTTCAGGAGGTGCTGGACGGCATTTCGTATATCACGGCTTCCAAGGGTCACGCGGACTCCAAGGTGCTTCAGGCGGACTACCCCAATATGCTCCGCACCGGCGCCTACAGCACGAAGAAAGTCTTTGACGCACTGAAGCTGCCGAAGAAGTGCCAGGATATTCTTTCCACTTACTGGAGCTACCTCGGCGTCGACATGGAGCACCTGGCTTTCATCCACTATGCGGCCATGGTACACAAGTACATCTCCCGTAGCGCCTATATTCCCGCTCATACCTCGCACCAGCTTTCCACCGCCATGACCGAGCGCTTCCGGGAGCTTGGCGGTGACGTCTGGTTCGGCTGCCGTGCGGAGGAATTTCTTTTCCGCGGAGACAGGCTTTGCGGAGTGCGTACGAATCTGGGCGTCATCGACTGTGACTATGTACTGGCCAACATCAATCCGGATATCATTTACGGCAAAATGATGCCGAAGGAACTGATCCCCGAGCGTGAGAAAAAGCTCTCCGCCGCGCGCGGAAGAATTATGGGCGGCCGCATGTTCACGGCCTACTTCTGCCTGGACGCATCGCCCGAGCAGCTCGGGATTCAGGATTACAGCATCTTCCTTTCCAGTACGGCGGACTCCGCCGAGGAGTATCGCCGAATTATGGGCGGGACAAAGACCAACGACTATTCCATCTTTCTCTGCTACAACATCGCAAATCCCGACTTCTCTCCGAAGGGAACATGCGTCTGCTCCTTCACGACATTCGGTGCGCCGGATGAATGGGGCAGGCTCAGTCAGGAGGACTATTTCAAATTCAAGACAGATTTCGCGAAAAAGTTCCTCAGGAATCTCAAGGCCAAGACCGGCATCGATCTGACCGGACATATCGAGGAGATGGAAATTGCCTCTCCCTGGACCTTTGCCCGCTTCCTCGGCGTACCGGAAGGGTCGGTATACGGCTATGAAACCAGAGACTGGGACGGTATGATGGCCCGCATGATGATGCTTGGAACAGACTATCCCATTAAGGGTCTGCGTCCTGTCGGTGCGGCGGGTCCCCGCGGCGACGGTTACTCCGCCACGATCATCTGCGGTCAGCTGATGGCAGCCAATGCCCTCAAAGATCTGAAAGAGTGGGAAGGAGGGAACAAGTAATGTCCGATCTGAATGTGAAGGTCGGCCTCATCGGCAAACTCGATATGCTCAAGTTCAAGAACATGAGCAAAACCAGAGAGAAAGCAATCCAGGCCGCGCCCGCAAGTGAAATCAGCGGTGTTTTCCCGGTCAACGAGAACGCCAAAGCGCTGCATCCGGACTTTCTTGAGCTGACGGTAGACAACATCATCGTGCGCAATGATGCCAAAACCTTTGTGTTGAAAAACAAGTCCGGAACGCCACTGCCCTATTTCCGCGCAGGTCAGTATATTTCCCTCAAGCTTCCTCTGGATGACAGCCTTGTCACCCGCTCGTACTCTCTTTGCTCGTCGCCGAAGGATGCCCTGAAAGGGCGCTATGCGATCACGGTCCGCGCAAATCCGGGCGGCTATGTCGCAGACCGGCTGCTCTCTGACATGAAAGTCGGTGACACGGTCATCACATCCGCGCCGCAGGGTTTTTTCTACTATGAGGATCTGCGGGATGAAAAACAGGTCATCGGTCTTGCCGGCGGCTCCGGTATTACACCTTTCCTGTCTATGGCGCGCGCAATCTGTGACGGGATCGAGGACTTTGAACTGACGCTGCTTTACGGCTCACGTACGGAAGAAGACATTCTTTTCCGGGGTGAGCTGGACGAGATTGCCCGCGTGTGCCCGAAGTTCAAAGTGATTCATGTTCTCTCCGATGAAGAGAAAACGGGATTTGAGCACGGCTTCATCACGGCGGAGCTCATCCAAAAATATGTTTCGGGCGGGAGGCCCTATTCCGTCTTTCTCTGCGGTCCGGAGGCCATGTATAAATTCCTCGAGCCGGAGATCAAAAAGCTCGGCCTGCCGGAAAGGCGCTTCCGCCGCAAGCTGATTGATGTAACGAAAACCCCGTGGGAATGCGCGGGCTACCCGCAGGAAGCCAAGGGAAAACAGTTCTCCGTCACGGTCAGGCAGGGGCCTCAGGAATGGCACATTATCGCTTCTTCCGACGAGCCGGTGCTTGTCGCGCTGGAACGCGCCGGGATCAAGGCTCCCTCCCGCTGCCGGGCGGGTGAATGCGGCTGGTGCCGCTCCCGCCTGCTCGAAGGATCTGTATTCATCCCTCAGGAAAACGAAATGCGCCGCTGGGCCGACGTTCATTACGCATACATCCATCCCTGCTGCAGTTTCCCGACAAGCGACCTGATCATCGACATTCCGGGAGAGTTCTATTAACAATTCCAAAGGCCGGGAGCACCTCCCGGCCTCGTTCATCGGAAAGGAGTGAATTCATTGGCACACAGACCCAACATACTGAAACTGGCAACCAAAATCAGTCTCGAAAGCCTGACCTATACGGGCATTACCTATGACGATCCCGAATATAAGATTCTCGAGCCCATCGTGGATGACGATATGTGCCAGATCATGATGCACATGCGTCTGGAAGCCAACCGCACCGCGGAAGACATCGCCCGGCGTGCGAAGAAAGACCTGGCCTTTACACAGCAGCAGCTGGAAAAGCTGAAGCTCACGGGAGTCATTCGCTCCCGCACGGTCGACGGGAAGCTCTGCTGGTACTATCCGATCTGGGTGCCCGGCATCATGGAGGGCGTGCTCTCCAACCGGGAGCAATGTGACAGATATCCTGTGCTGGGCGAGTGTTTTGAGCGCTATACCCGGGAGCGGGTAGCCATGCTGGCGCCTTTCATGGATGTGGGCATGAACCTGATGCGCGTCATCCCCGTCCAGAGCGCCATCGAAAACAACACCCGCAAGGCCAGCTACGACGAGGTGCACAAGCTGATTGAGGACGCCTGGGCCGTTTCGGTCGGTCCGTGTTCCTGCCGCCGTGCCCGCAGGCTCATGGGCGAAGGCTGCGGCCATCTGGAAGAGGACATGTGCATGTACCTCAACGACAATGCCAAAAACTATTCCGAGACCGGCGCGCACCGCCTCATCTCCAAGGAAGAAGCCTATGAGATTCTGAAGCGCGCCGAGGATAACGGCCTCGTGCATGAGCTGAACGTGACCCCGGGTTATGACGATACCACGGCGATCTGCAACTGCTGCGGCTGTTCCTGCTTCGCGCTTCGCATTGCCGAGTACTTCCGGACGCCGGACGCAATCCGCACCAATTACATCGCCCGCGTGGACAAGGACAAGTGCGTGGCCTGCGGCCAGTGCGTGGAAAACTGTCAGCTCAACGCCGTAAAACTCGGCCAGAAGCTGTGTCCCCGCCCGGCCAATGAAGAGCGGCCGGAAGAGACGGCGCGCAACACGCTCTGGAGCAGCAAACGCTACAACCCGGATTTCCGCACAAACCGCACGGATGTGACGCCGGAGGGCACGGCGCCCTGCAAGGCGGCCTGTCCCGCGCATGTGCCGGTTCAGGGCTATATCAAGCTTGCCTCTCAGGGACGATATGCCGAAGCCCTGGAGCTCATCAAGAAGGAACTCCCCTTCCCGGCGGTCTGCGGCAGGATCTGCAACAAAAAGTGCGAGGAGGCCTGCACCCGCGGCGAGATGGACGCACCGGTGGCCATCGATGAAATCAAGAAGTTCATTGCCGAGCAGGAACTGAACAGCGCGACGCGTTTCATTCCCCCGATGATCAACCAGATCGGCAAGCCCTACCCGGAGAAGATCGCCGTGATCGGGGCGGGTCCGGCCGGCCTGAGCTGCGCCTACTATCTCGCGGTAAAGGGCTATCCCGTCACGGTTTTTGAAAAAGAGGATGTGCTGGGCGGTATGCTGACCCTCGGCATTCCCTCCTTCCGCCTGGAGAAGGATGTCATCAACGCGGAGATCGACGTGCTTCGAACGCTTGGCGTGACCTTCAAAACCGGCGTGGAGGTCGGGAAGGACGTCAGCCTGGACGAGCTCCGTCACGAGGGCTTCAAGGCCTTCTATCTGGCGGTCGGCGCTTCCGTGGGCGCGAAGCTCGGCATCCCTGGTGAGGCGCTTCCGGGCGTCATGAGCGGGATCGACTTCCTGCGCCAGGTGAACCGGGGCGAGCGGCCGGAGATCGGCTCCGAGGTCGCCGTGATCGGCGGCGGCAACGTCGCCATGGACGTAGCGAGAGCCGCGGTCCGCCTCGGCGCAAAGGTGACGGTCTTTTATCGCCGGAGCGAGGCGGAGATGCCCGCAGACCGCGACGAACTCTATGACGCAAAGGAAAAGGGCGTCTCTTTCCGCTTCCTCGCCGCACCGGCGGAGATTCTCGGCGAGGGCGCGGTCACCGGGCTGAAGCTTGAGACCATGCAGCTCGGCGAAGCCGATGCCCGCGGACGCCGCGGCGTGAAGGGCACAGGCGAATATGAAACCGTTCCGGTCACCGCCGTGCTGACGGCCACGGGACAGATTGTGGACCTCGGAACCATCGGCCTGCCGTTAGGAAAGAACGGACTGGTTTCGGCCAATGCCGTCACCTGCCAGACGGAGGTGCCGGATGTGTTTGCAGGTGGCGACGCGGTCACCGGGCCGCAGTTTGTCATCGACGCCATTGCCGCCGGCAAGGAAGCCGCGGTTTCCATTCACCGCTTTGTCCACCCGGGCCAGACCCTTACCCTGGGACGCGATCATCGGGATTACCGTCCCTTCGACAAGGCCACGGTGCAGATCGGCCTCGGCGGCTTTGACCGTGCGCCTCGCCAGAAAACGGCGAAAGCAGCGGGCGCCGCTTCAAGCTTCAATGACCTGCGGACAAGCTTTACCGAGGAGCAGGTCAAGGCCGAGTGCGCCCGGTGTCTCGGCTGCGGCACGGCGGTGGTGGACAGCTTTATGTGCGTCGGCTGCGGCATCTGCACAACGAAGTGCAGGTTTGACGCCATCCATCTGGAAAAAATCCATGACGCGGACAACCAGGAGTATTTCCACACCCTCGGCCGCGTGGTAAAGAACGTGCCGAAGATCGGTGTCAACATGGTCCGGAAGCATATCGGAAAGTACGGAGGATGAGATGCATGAGATCGGTATTGTCCGTCAGCTTGTCCGGACGGTTTCGGCCTTTGCGGAGGAAAACCACGTATCCGAGATTCATGAAGTCATTGTCGACTGCGGCGAGCTGTCGCTGATCATTCCGGAATATGTGGAGGAACTCTATCCCGTTGCGGCAAAGGGCAGCCTTCTGGAGAACGCAAAGCTGACGCTCCACATCGTTCCGGGGCTGGCCGAATGCGACGACTGCGACGAGATCTTCAACGTGATCGAGCACAAGGGCTGCTGTCCCAACTGCGGCAGCTTTGAAAAAACCGTTCTGAGCGGGAAGGACTTCACCATCCGTGAAATCGTTGTACCGGAGAAATCCGAAACGTAAAGGAGGAGAACATGCAGAAATACGATGTCATTGTTGTGGGCGCCGGCAACGGAGGTCTGTCGGCGGCCACCTGGCTGGCGACGGCCGGAAAGAAAGTTCTTGTGCTGGAAAAGCACAATCTGCCCGGCGGCTGCGCCACAAGCTTCCGCCGCGGGAATTACGAATTTGAGGCAACGCTTCATGAGCTCTGCCAGATGGGTGACGGAAAAGAAGGCCGCCCCCGCGGGGCGGTGAGGAAGCTCCTGGAGGATACCTACAAACTGGATGTGGAGTGGTGCGCGGTCAACGAATCCTTTGCCTCGGTGGCGACAGACCCGGACGGCTTCAATGTCTCCATGCCCGCGGGAGTACAGGCCTTCATCGACGAGATGGAGCGGCAGGTCCCCGGCAGCCGGGAATCCATGACAACCGTGCTTGAGCTTGGCCGCATGCTCCACGACGGTGTTGACTGGCTGGCGGCCCATGACAACGAACCCTCTCCCCCGGCCAAGGTGGAAATGCTGCTCAAGTACTACGACCTGATGCGCGTGGTGCCGGTCTCTACGGAGGAGATGCTGGACCGGATCGGCGTCCCGGAAAAGGCGAAACGAATCTTTGAATCCTACTGGACCTATGTCTCCGCCGATTCCACCAACATGAGCTTTGCCGTTTACACCTATATGACCTATGTGTACCTGACGCATCTTCCCTGGTTTGCCAAAAACCGCAGCCATGAAATCTCCATGGCCTTTGACGCCCGGATCCGGGAACTGGGCGGAGATGTGTGGTACAACGCAGAAGTCAGCCGGATTGATGTCAGAGGCAACAGGGTGTGCGGCGTACAGCTGAAGACCGGCGAGTATCTTCCGTGTGAATGGGTCATCTCAAACCTGATGCCGCATGTGGTGTTCGACCGCATGGTGTATCCCTCGGAGATCCCGGAGCGCAATCTGAAGATGATGAACGCGCAGAAGCTTGCCCAGGCCGCGTTCACGGTTTATCTCGGGCTGGACGCCTCCGCCGAGGAGCTGGGACTGAAGAATTACGACACCTTCATGCGCCATACGCCGGACAACCGCAAGCAGTATCTCTCCTCCGACCGCATCGAGACCCACCGGGACATCACCTGTACCGTCCTGACAAACGCGCTGCCAGACGCGGCCGGAAAGAACCGGGCCTTTCTTCAGTTTTCCAAGTTCTATACCGGTGACGCCTTCGAAAAGATCACCGAAGAAGAGTATTTCAAGGTCAAGGACCGCATCGCCCGCGACTGTGTGGAGCGCTATGAGGAAGTAACCGGCTGCAGACTGCAGGGGCACATCGAGGAAATCGTAGTCGCCTCCCCCATGACCTGGGCCCGCTATCTCGGTACGCCGAAGGGCGACGTCTACGGCTATGAGCCCGCCGGCTGGGACGGCATGTTCCCCCGTGTCCAGAGCGGGCACCACGAGGATTATACAATCCACGGCCTGCGCTTTGCCGGCGGCCACGGTACCCAGATGGACGGCTATTCTCAGGCCTATCTGTCCGGCGCCGAACAGGCAAGGTACATGCTTCTGGACATGAAGAAGGAGGGCAAGTAAGATGGCCAGATATCAGTATGACAAAAAAGCTCTGAAAGGCCTGACACCGTTTCCGTTCCTGGGCGAGGTGAAAACCCGGACGGCTGCCATCGAGGCCGCCCCCGCAACGCTCCCCAAATCCATCTACAATCCGAACATTCTCGCCGCGCGTCTGCATCCGTCGGTACAGCACTGTATCATTCAGAAGGTCACGGACCACGGGGATGCGAAAAGCTTCACCCTGGTTCCCGATGCCGCAAAGGGAACCACGGAGATGGCCTATTTCCGGGCAAGTCAGTATGTTTCCGTCGCGCTGAACATCAACGGCGCTCCGGTTCACAAGCCCTACACCATCCGCTCGAATCCAAAGGATGCGCTCGGAACGGAGGGCACCAGCTACACCCTCACCATCAAGCGCACCAACCCGGCCTTTGCCTCGGCGTATATTCTCGACAATTGGAAAGAGGGAGATTCTGTTGATATCTCCGGCCCGCTCGGCGATTTTTACTATCAGGATCTGCGCGATGCAAAGCAGGTCATCGCCATCGCGGGCGGCTCGGGCATTACCCCCTTCTATTCCATGGCCGCCGCCATTGTGGACGGCATCGAAGACTTCCGCATGACCATTCTCTACGGCTCCCGCAAGGCAGACGGGATCCTGCTGAAGGAGGAGATTGAAGCGCTTGCGGCAAAGAGCGGCGGCAAGGTTAAAGTCGTCCATGTGCTGTCCGAGGAAGAGAAGGACGGCTATGAGCACGGCTTCATCACGGCCGAGCTGATCCGGAAATATGCTCCGGAGGGCGAGTATTCCGTCTTCATGTGCGGGCCGAAGGCCATGTATATTTTTGGAGAAGAACAGTGCAAAAAACTCGGTCTTCCCAAGCGCCTGTACCGTATGGAGATGTCCGGCGACTACATGGGCGTGGTGAACAATCCGGATTATCCCAAGGAACAGATCGGTAAGAGCTATTCCCTGACGGTTGATATCCGCGGGGAAAAGACCGTAATCCCCTGCAAAGCGGATGAGAGTCTCCTTTGGGCGATGGAGCGCGCAGGGATCAAAGCCCCCGCCCACTGCCGCAGCGGCGAGTGCGGCTGGTGCCATTCCCGTCTGGTGAAAGGGAAGGTCTATATTCCCGCCGAAGCGGACGGAAGGCGGCTGGGCGATATCAAGTTCAACTGGATCCATCCCTGCGTCAGCTTCCCTCTCAGTGACATAGAACTATGCGTTTTCCCGACGGCTGAGTAAATGCTCTTCCTTCCGTTTCAACCCCATAGCGCCGGCTTTAAACTGTTTTCATCTCCGGGGTTTTATGATATGATGGAACGCACAAGACATTTTATCGCTCTTTTGGAGGTTTTTCCATGCAGCACATTCTGGAAAATGAAGCCCTGAAGCTCTGTATCAATGACGCCGGCGCCGAGCTCTGCAGCGTTCTGGACAAGGCGTCCGGCAGTGAGCGTATCTGGACCGCCGATCCGGCTGTCTGGAACCGGCACGCACCGATTCTCTTCCCCTTTGTCGGAAAGCTTGTGAACGGGAAATACCGTGTGGGAGGACGGGAATATGCCATGAAGACCCAGCACGGCTTTGCCCGCGATATGGATTTTACATGCCTGGAGGAGACACCCTTCTCCGTTGCGCACCGGCTTCTGCCGACAGCTGCTCTTCAGGAGAACTATCCCTATTCCTTCTGTCTGGACATCCGGCATTCTCTTGATCCGGAAAATCCGCGTCTGCTGCACATTGCATGGCGTGTGGAAAACCGCGGCGGCGATCTCATGTATTATTCCATCGGCGGTCACCCGGGCTTTCTGATGCCGGAAGGCGTGCGGAAAGAGGACTGCAGCCTGGTCTTCCCCGGTCGGGATCGGCTTACCTATTTCGGGGCCAATGCCGCCGGCTTCGCATTGCCGGCCGAAAAGCATACCCTCTCCCTTTCGGCCGGCCGCGCGCCGTATCAGGCGGATATTCCCTCCACCTGGATTTTTGAGGGGCAGGCCATTGAAACCGTTGGCATAGCGCTGCCCGACGGAAGCCCCTTCATCACCATGCGCTGTGAACAGTTCCCCCTGCTCGCCGTATGGGCGAATCCGGCAGGTCCTTTCATCTGTCTGGAGCCATGGTTTGGCCGGACAGATAACGCGGGCTTTACCGGAACCCTGGCCGAAAAGCCCGGAATGCAGACGCTTGCGCCGGGCGGGCACAGGGAGATCTCCTACTCCGTCGAATTCCATCCCCTGGCATCATGACAATCTGCAACATAAGAAATCAGGCTCACCACTTCAATCGGTGAGCCTGATTTCTTATTATTGTATCATTCGTAAACGGACAAAACGGGACCGTTCGAGTACTTCGGCATTTCATTGCCGCGGATCATTGCTTTACCCGGATTTCCACCGTTCCGTTCCGGTCGGTGCGCCAGATGTTACAACCGTGGGCCTGCAGCCGCGCCAGAACCTCCCGGTTTGGATGGCCGTAGGAGTTATTGTTTCCCACGCTGATCACCGCGTCCTCGGCCCGGATCGTCTCCAGAAAGAGATTGTCCGTGGAGGTCCGGGAACCGTGATGCCCTACGATCAGCAGTTCGGTATCCGGAAGATAATGGTTTTCGATCAGGTCCAGTTCCGCCTGTTTCAGCGAATCTCCCGTCATAAGCATATCGAAGTCCCCGATCGATGCGAGGCTGATGATGCAGCGCTCGTTTTCACTGCCGTCCGGCGGCGGGGCAAAAAGCTTCATCCGCAGACTGCCGAAGGCTCGCTCGGCATCTTCGTTCAGCCGGGTGATCTTCGTCCCGTGGCGGGCCGCCGCGGCTTCGATGGCGGCGAGTCTCCCCTCTTCCATATCCGCGTCCGGAGACAGGATAATCTCCTCCACCGGAACCAGCTCCAAAAGCATCTCGACCCCGTTGCAGTGGTCGTCATGGAGATGGGACAGGACCAGCAGATCCACTCCGCTTCGCCCGGCGGCCTCCAGGTAGTTGGCTGCCGTCTCGCCGGCATTCTCCAGATTGCTTCCGCCGCAGTCGAGCATCAGGGTGGTATCACCCGAGAGCACACAGACGCACTCCCCCTGCCCCACATCCAGTGCCGCCGCCACCGCGTCGGCACGCAGGTAACGCAGGCCGGAAGCACGGAGACAGAACACCAGCGACAGCACCGCGAGTGAGACCGGCATCAGCACGCGGAAGCGATGGGAGGCCCGTGTCCGCCAGCCCAGCAGCGCCAGCACGTAGCAGAGCAGGAGCCAGAGCTTCCGCTCCACACCCGCCATGCTGATCAGATGATGGGGCAGGCGGCAGATCTGCCCGGCAACAAAGATGAGATATCGCGCCAGCAGCGCCGCCGGGACGGCAAGGATCCTCCCCAGCGGGAGCAGGATCAGCCCGGCAAGGCAGCTGAACCATCCCAGGCAGAAGCAGGTGGACACCGCCCAGAGCCCCAGGAGATTCACCAGCGGAGAATACAGCGCGAGGGTTCCGAAGTGCAGCGCCGACAGGGGCGCAGAGAAGGCCAGCACCGCAAGAGAGGCCGCAACCGTGGCCACCGGCGCGCGCAGCAGGCTCCGCTCCGACAGGCCGAAGGCCGTGAGCATGCTTTGGGTCAGCGGTCCAGCCAGGAGGACCATCCCCGCCATCGCGGAGAAAGACATCTGCAGGCTGATGCTTGCGCAGCTGAAGGGATTCACCAGCAGGATCAGGGCAAGGGCCGTCATCAGGGACGTCGGCCCGTCGTTCTCCCTTCGAAAGATGGGAGCAAGAAGCTGAATCGAAATCATGATGCCTGCCCGAACCGCGGAGTGCGATACGCCTGTCATCACAACGAAAAAGCCGACCAGCAGAATCCCGGCCACCGACGACATCGGCCGTGCACCGAAAAGCAGCTGAATCATTCCCACCAGAAACGCCACATGCATCCCGGAGACGGCCACAATGTGCATGAAGCCCGCCCCCCGCATGCGGGCGTACAGGGGCAAATCCTGATAGAAGTCTGTCTTCTCGCCCAGCATCAGCGCTTTCATGAAAACAGCGTCCCCCGACGGGAAAAGCGTCTCGGTCAGCTCGGAGATCCGTCTGCTGCAGGAGGAGGCCAGGGTACGCAGGGTCATGCGCCGCTGACCGGTCTTTTCCAGTTCATGCAGCGTTCCGGTCAGGTAGATGTTTTTGGAGATATAATTATTATTTTTCTCTCCCCGGCGCAGATCGGCCCGGCGAAAACGGGCGCTTACTTCCAGCAGGTCGCCCGGACGGAGTTCCGGAAGTTCACCGTCATAGGCATAGAGCATGAGATTCAGCTTCGGCGCTTCGGTCCGCTGAACCAACAGGCGGGTATAGCGCTCAAAAACCTCGGGAGACTCCAGGAGGCACACGGACATGCGCTGTTCCGTCTCGTCCCAGTCAACGGCGCGGCCGATGGTCGCATTCCAATGAAGGGCATAGGATGCAAAGCCGAGCCCGGCCCCCAGCAGTGCAAGGAAGACCGCACGCACTCTGCGCGGCGCCCCGTTTCCCTTCCAGAGCAGGACCGCGCCGGACGGCACACAGACGGCCGCGAGCACCAGGACGACACTTCGCGGCAATAGATAAAAAGAGAGAAAGATGGCGGCAGCTGCTGAAGCACAGGCAATGGCAAGCTTACGCATCTTTCCCTCTCCCTTTATTTTTGATCAGACGATCTTCTCTCCCAGTTTCCGTCCGCCGATGAGGTGGAAGTGAATGTGCATCACGCTCTGACCGGCGTCGGCGCCGCAGTTGTTGATCACGCGGTAGCCGTCGGAAAGTCCTTCCGCCGCCGCGATTTTGGGGATGGCTTCAAAAACGGCCGCTACATTCCCCACGTTTTCCGCGGTAATGGCGTTGGCGGAGTCCATATGCTCCTTCGGCAGGACCAGCACGTGGACCGGCGCCTGGGGATTGATGTCCCGGAAGGCATAGACTTTGTCGTCCTCATAGACCTTCGTGCTGGGGATCTCCCCGGCAATGATTTTGCAAAACAGACAATCGTTCATGATAACCGCTCCTTTTATCTTATTTTGATACGATTTCTTCTACAAACGGTTTCAGGCTGGCCAGAGCCGCGTCCAGTTTGGCGACGTCGGTGCCGCCGCCCATAGCGGAATCGGGCTTGCCGCCGCCCTTTCCTCCGGCGATGGCGGAAATCTGACGGATCAGGTCTCCGGCTTTGACGCCGGCCGCGACGGCTTCCTTGCCGCAAACGCAGAGGAAGCTCAGTTTCTCTCCGTTCACCGCCGCCATCAGCGCCACGATGGCCGGATCCTTATCCCGCAGGGAGTCGCCCTGCTTCCGCAGCGCGTTCGGATCACCCTCTGTCTTGAAGGCCACCACCTTTACGGGGCCGACCTGTTCGGCCTTCTCCAGAACGCTGTCCGCGCCGCGGGCATTTGCCTGATCACGCAGCTGCTCCAGGCTGCGGCGAAGTTCCTTCAGCTCCGCGGCCTGCTGATCCAGCTTCTTCGTGAGCTCTGCCGGCACAGTCTTGAAGCGGGCTGCGGCTTCCTGCAGAAGCTTTTCCTGCTCCCGGCCGTACTGCAGCGCGCGCAGTCCGGTCAGGGCCTCGATCCGGCGCACGCCGGAGGCCACGGAGCCTTCGGAAACCAGGACGAAGCTTCCGATCTTCGCGGTGTTTGAAACATGGGTGCCGCCGCAGAGTTCCAGGCTCCAGCCGCCCATATCCACCACGCGCACGACTTCGCCGTACTTCTCACCGAACAGAGCCGCGGCGTGGGTCTTTTTCGCCTCTTCGAGGCTCATTTCCTTCGTGACCACCGGGTAATCGGCAAGAATTGCACGGTTCACCGCCTCACGCACCGCGTCAAGCTCTTCCGCCGTGGGGGCGGAGAAGTGGGTAAAGTCAAAGCGGAGCAGATCCGTATCCACGAGGGAGCCGGCCTGATGTACATGCTCACCCAGTACCTCGCGCAGGGCTTTATGCAGCAGATGGGTCGCGCTGTGGGCGCGGCAGAGGGCCGCACGGCGCTCGGCGTCTCTCGTCACGGTGACGGAGTCCCCCACCATGGCCTGGCCGGACCGGACGACGCCGCTGTGCATGAACTTTCCGCCCTTGTTCTTCTGGACGCTCTGAACCTCAAAGACAAAGCCGTCCTTGCGGATGATGCCGGTGTCGGAGAGCTGGCCGCCCATCTCAGCGTAGAGAACGCTGCGGTCCAGCACGAGGATGGCCTCATCGCCTTCCGAGACAAAACCGCTGGTCTCGCCCTCACGGACGGCCGCGAGAAGGGTCGCCTCGCAGCTGTCCTGGTCATAGCCGATAAACTCCGTATCCGGAATATCCTTGCCGAAGCTGATGCCGGCCCAGCCGAGATCGCCCAGCGCCTTGCGGGCCTCACGGGCACGCACGCGCTGCTCCTGCATCAGGCTGCGGAAGCCTTCCTCGTCCACGGTGTATCCGGCATCCCCGCACATCTCGACGGTGAGGTCGAGGGGGAAACCGTAGGTGTCGTAGAGCTTGAACGCGTCCGCGCCGGAAAACACCGTCTCGCCCTTGGCGCGATGGCTCTCCAGAAGCTCGGAGAAGATGCGCAGGCCGGCGTCGATGGTTCTGCCGAACTTCTCTTCCTCGCTGCGGATGACGGTCGTGATGTACTTCTGCTTTTCCTTCAGCTCGGGATACTGGCCGCCACTGACTTCGACGACGGTATCGACGATCTCATGGAGGAAGGGCTCGTTCACGCCGAGGAGCTTGCCGTGGCGGGCTGCCCGGCGCAGCAGGCGGCGAAGCACGTAGCCGCGGCCTTCGTTCGACGGAAGCACGCCGTCGCAGATCATGAAGACGGAGCTGCGGATGTGGTCCGTGATGACACGAAGGGAAACGTCCTTCTTATGGCTCTCGCCGTAGTAGGCGCCAGTGAGTTCGCTGACCTTATGGGTGACGTGCATGACGGTGTCCACGTCGAAGAGCGAGTCGACGCCCTGGCAGACCACCGCGAGGCGCTCCAGGCCCATGCCGGTATCGATGTTCTTCTGCTTGAGTTCGGTGTAGTTGTTGTGGCCGTCGTTGTCAAACTGACTGAACACATTGTTCCAGACCTCGATGTAGCGGTCGCAGTCGCAGCCCACAGTGCAGGTCGGCTTGCCGCAGCCGTACTTCTCGCCGCGGTCATAGTAGATCTCCGAACAGGGGCCGCAGGGGCCGGCGCCGTGCTCCCAGAAGTTGTCCTCCTTGCCGAAACGGAAGATGCGCTCGGGCGCGATGCCGATGTCGTGCTCCCAGATGGAGGCGGCCTCATCGTCGTCCACGTAGACCGAAGGGTACAGGCGATCCGGATCCAGGCCCACCCACTCCGGGGAAGTCAGGAATTCCCAGCTCCAGGCGATGGCTTCCTTCTTGAAATAATCACCGAAGGAGAAATTGCCCAGCATCTCAAAGAAGGTGCCGTGGCGGGCCGTCTTGCCGATGTTTTCGATGTCGCCGGTGCGGATGCACTTCTGGCAGGTGCAGACCCGGTGCCGCGGCGGCTCCTGTTCTCCCTTGAACCAGGGCTTCATCGGCGCCATGCCGGAGTTGATGAGCAGCAGGCTTGCGTCATTCTGGGGAATCAGAGAGAAGCTCGGCAGGCGCAGGTGGCCCTTGGTTTCAAAGAAGCTGAGAAACATCTCTCTCAATTCGTTCAGTCCGTAGTTTTTCATGTTTTTTCCTCGTTTTCCGTCAAAGATTGGCTGGGTTATTCCCGTCAGCGAACTGTATTTCTGCGGTATCTCCTGCCTCGCGGAAGGAGACACGGTACAACTGAGTCACGATACCGGAGCGGGTTTCATTCATAGTCCTGTGTCGCGACAAAGGCGTTGAATTCGTTCTCGTCGTTGAAGAACCGGTGCCGCCCGGTCTCGGTATCCAGGGCGTAGTAATAATAATCCGTCTGGCTTGGGTTCAGCGCGGCAATGATGCTCATCAGGCCCGGATTGCAGATCGGGGTGGGCGGCAGGCCCTTATAGACACGGGTGTTGTAGGGGCTCTTCTCCTTCAGCATCTCGGCCGTGGGCGCTCCGTCGTGGTCCTGATGGACATAGAGGATGGAGGCGTCAATGCCCAGCTGCATATCCGCCCGCAGGCGGTTATAGATGACCGAGGCGATATCCGCCCGCTCGTCATCGTCCGCCGCTTCCTTCTCGATCATGGAGGCGATGGTCACGATGTCCCGCAGGCTTCGGCCGCTGTCCTGGATCTGCGCCAGCACCTCGTCCGTGAGCTTGCTGTTGAACTGTTCCAGGAACTTGTTGATCGCGCTGGAGGCCTGCATGTTGGCGTAGAAGTTATATGTCTCCGGGAAGAGGAAGCCCTCGAGGCGTTCCGCTTCAATGGTCTCGTCGTCCTCTGCGTTCTCGATGAAGCTGTAGTTGAAGCGGGCGGTCTCCGCCGCCTCCATCAGGTCTTCAAAGCTTGCCACGCCGCTGCGCTCCAACCGCACAAAAATCTCGCGCATGGTCATACCTTCGATCAGGGTCACATTTACCGTCGAGGCAGAACCCGCGTTCGGGCGCATGTTCTGGATCAGAGCGCGGTAGTCAAAGGTGGACTGGAGCTGGTACTCCCCCGGACGCACCTTCTCGTCCGCGTGTGCCATGCGGCAGTAGAACTCAAAGAGCCAGCGGTATTCGATCAGGCCGGCCTGCTTCAGAGTATTGCTGAGATAATCGATGTCCGCGTGCCGGATCGTCTTGCGGCCGGTCACGTTTCCGTCCTCGTCCGTGGTTTCCACAACCTCGGTCTCGAAAATGCTGTCCGGCAGGACCACCGTGGCGGTAAAGCTCTCTTTGTTGAGCGCGAGCATGTCGCTGGCCGCCATCCACCCGAGACAGGCCAGAATAATGCTGACGCAGAGGATGAACACCGCATACAGCACCCCGCCGAGGCAGCCGCTGCGGGTATCCTCCCGGTGCTGGATCGGATGATAGGGCTCTGTCGGACCGTCCTGCGCCTCGGCTTCCGCCTCATCGGCCCAGACCATCTCCTCACGGGTCAGATGGCTGGTCCCGACCCGAATCTGATCCAGTTTCTGGGATTGGGTACGTTCCTTCTTCGCATCCTCATGGATTTTAAATACCTGGTCGATGGCGTCGCTCTCTTTCGACATGTCTCCATCTCCCCTTTCCAATGCGTGGCTTTGCTTTCAGTCTTATCCCGTGATCTGGGAAAACACCTCTCCGATCTTCTCGTGGATCACAAGATTGGCATAGGAATCATACGGCGTCTCGCTCAGATTCACCAGAACCAGTTTGTTCCCGCGGTAATAGCGGATCAGTCCCGCGGCAGGATAGACGTTCAGGCTGGTCCCGCCGATGATCAGGATCTCGGCGTTGCGGATATAACGCACCGCGTCTTCCATCACGGTCTGATCCAGCGGTTCCTCGTAGAGCACGATATCCGGCCGGATCACGCCGCCGCAGTCGCATTTCGGCACACCCGTTCCGTGATTGATCACTTCCTGGGGCCAGGGTTTCCGACAGCGGGAACAGTATGCTCTCAGGATGCTGCCGTGCAGCTCCAGCACGTTTTTGCTCCCCGCTTCCTGGTGCAGCCCGTCGATGTTCTGGGTGATCACCGCGCGCAGCTTCCCCGCCCGCTCCAGCTCGGCCAGCTTGAGGTGGGCCCGGTTCGGCTTCACACCGTCGATCACCAGCTTTTCCCGGTGGAAGCGGTAATACTCCTCGGGATTCCGCTCAAAGAAACTGTGGCTGAGGATCTCTTCGGGCGGGTACTTCCACTGCTGATGGTACAGGCCGTCCACGCTTCTGAAATCCGGGATGCCGCTTTCCGTGCTGACGCCCGCGCCGCCGAAAAACACGATGTTATCGCTTTCCCGAACCCAGTCGTTCAGTGTCTTGATTCCCTGAATATCCAACGTTGTTCCCCTTTCTCCGATTCTGCGGTCCGGCAGTATACTCCGTGCCGGAATCACTCAATCAGCGCTACCGCGTGGGCGGCAATGCCGAGTCCCTCGCCGGTAAAGCCGAGCTTTTCTTCCGTAGTCGCCTTGACATTCACGGCACTCTCATCGACCTGCATCGCCGCTGCCAGGCAGCTGCGCATCTGTGCAATGTACGGTGCGAGCTTCGGCCGCTGGGCAATCACGGTCACATCGACATTGCCGACACGATAGTTCTTTTCCGCCAGGAGCCGGCAGACCTCCTTCAGGAGTTCAATGCTGTCCGCGCCCAGGAAGCGGTCGTCATTGTCCGGGAAGAGGTGCCCGATGTCGCCGAGGCCGGCCGCCCCCAGCAGCGCGTCCATCAGCGCATGCGTGAGCACATCCGCATCCGAGTGGCCAAGCAGGCCCTTCTCCCAGGGGATCTCCACCCCGCCGAGGATCAGTTTTCTGCCCTCGACCAGACGGTGCACGTCATATCCGTGTCCGATTCTCATTCCGCCGCTCCTCTTCTGCGCTCAAGAATGCCCTGCGCGATCACCAGATCCTGCGGTGTGGTGAGCTTGAGATTTTCCTCCTCGCCTTCCACCGCACGGACCGTCATGCCGAGCCGCTCCACCGCCGTCGCGTCATCGGTAAAAGTCAGGCCTCTTGTCACCGCGTCGGTGAGGGCCGCTTTGACAATCTCCGTCAGAAAAACCTGCGGCGTCTGAACCCGGACCACATGCTCCCGGTCAAAAACCTCCGTCAGCGTGCCCTTCTCGTCCACACCGCGCAGGGTGTCGGTGCTCTTCACCACCGGGATCGCCGCAAACTGAACGCCGGCTTTCCGGATACAGGCCTCGATCAGCTGCCCGGAAACCAGAGGACGGGCCCCGTCGTGGATCGCCGTCAGGCGGCAGTCCTGCTTCAGGGCCATCACGCCCGCGAGAGCGGATTCCGTCCGGGTTTTGCCGCCGCATACCACCGCGGAAACCTTGCGCAGGTTATACTGATCACAGAGGGCGGCGATCTCCTCAATTCGGTCAGCCTTCGTCACCACGACGATCTCCTGCACCAGCGGGGACTGCTCAAAGGCGTTCACCGCTCTGACCAGGACCGGCTGTCCGTCCAGCATGACCGTCATCTTGTCAAAACCCATGCGCTGGGCGCTGCCCGCGCCGAGGATCACCGCCGCGCAGGTCAGGGGTTTTTCTTCTTTCTTCATGTGTTTATATGCAGCGATCAGGTCCATGTTCTGTTCTCCATCCTGCTGTTTTCCGGATCATCTGAGCTGACGCATCCGGTAAAAATTCATCATGCCGTCCTTCATCTCATCCAGATGCTTCAGCATCTTTCCCGCTCCGTAGGTGGCGCAGGAAACCGGGTCGTCCACCGGCAGGGTACGGATGCCGGTGCTGCGTTCGATCAGGCGGTCCATGCCGTACACCAGACTGCCGCCGCCGGAGATGATGATGCCGTTCTGATCCAGATCCCCGACCAGCTGGGGCGGCGTGCGCTCCAGCACGGCGTGGATCGCTTCGAGAATGTCGTTCATCGGCTCCACGAAGGCCTCGATCAGTTCGTTGGAGCTGATGCGGACGGTCTTCGGCAGTCCGTTTGCCAGATTGCGGCCCTTGACTTCCTCGATTCCCATATCGGGGCGCTGCATCACGCAGCCGATGTTTTTCTTCAGCTCTTCCGCCGCGGTCAGGCCGATGAGCATGTTGTATTTCTTTCTCACATACTTCACGATCGATTCGTCAAAGCTGCCGCCGGCCGTCTTGATGGATTCGCACTCCACCACGCCGCCGGCCGAGATCATGGCGATCTCCGTCGTACCGCCGCCGATGTCCACGACCATGTGTCCGTCCGGCTTGCTGATGTCGACGCCGGCGCCCAGCGCGGTCGCGACCCCCTGCTCCAGCAGATAGACCTTTCTCGCGCCGGCTTCGATGGCCGCGTCGATCACCGCACGCTCTTCCACACCGCTGATGCTGCTCGGCACGCAGCAGAGCACACAGGGCTTGAAGAGACTGAAGGAGGTGATGCGGCTGACCAGTTCACGCTGCATCTGCGCCGCCATCTCATAGTCCGAGATGACCCCCGCGCTGATGGGATGGATCGCGACAATATTTGCCGGGGTCCGGCCCAGCATTCTCTGGGCATCCTGACCGACCTTCTGGATCTTTCCGCTGAAACGATCCACCGCCACCACCGTCGGTTCACGGGCAACGATTCCCTTTCCCTGCTCAAAAAGGAGGGTGGTGGATGTCCCCATATCGATGGCGATGTCTTTTTCAAATATCTGCATAATCGATTTCTCCGTTCGATTCTGTTCTGAAGCCTCTGTCTTCTCTGTCGGTTCGGGCAAGCGTCAGGGCGGAAACCTCTCCGGCTCCGGCATCCAGGAGCACCTTCGCCGCCTCGCCCAGGGTGGAACCTGTCGTCACGATGTCGTCGATGAGCAGGACATGCTCCCCCGTAAAAGAGGTCACCGGGCGATAGACGCCCAGGACGTTTTTGCGCCGCTGCTCCACCCCGGAGGTTCCGGACTGTGCGCGGTTGTTCCGGATCTTCTCCAATGTCCGCTCGCAGAGCAGGCCCTGCAGTCTGGCCACTTCCTCTGCCAGCAGCCGCGCCTGGTCATAGCCGCGGCTGCGGAGCCGCTTCCGGCTGAGCGGGACCCAGGTCACCAGATCCGCCGTCAGCCCGTGTTCCTTCATGCAGGCGCTCATGAGTTCCGCATAGACGCGGTAATACGCCGCCGCGCCCTGGAACTTGTACCGGTGCAGGGACTGGCGCACATCCCCTGTATAATACAGCGGTGAGAGGCAAACCGCAAGACCGGAAATCTTCTGGCGCTGCATTTCTTTCTCCGGTGCCGGAAGCCGCCCTTCACAGTCCGGGCAGAGCATCCTGCCGTCTGAAACCAGTTTCCGGCAGAAGGCGCATTTCGGCGGGTACAGCAGATCCAGCAGCCGCTCTCCGAGTCTGCTCATTTTCCGCAGGCCTCGCGGATGCGGATGCGCAGGGCATTATAGCGGCGGCTCGGGGCGACGTTGTCAATCATGCGAAAGGCAATGTTCTCATTTCCTACCATGATGAGCAGCTCCCTCGCCCGGGTTACCGCGGTGTACAGGACCGTACGCGTCAGCAACCGCCGGGAGGAATCCGTCAGCGCCAGAATCACCGCCCGGTATTCCGAGCCCTGAGACTTGTGCACCGTGAGTGCCCAGGCATGCTCCAGATCGCCCAGCGACTCAAAATCATACGTTGCCTCGCGGCCGTCGAAGTCCACCGTCATCGTCTGGTCCTCGACATTGATCTCCTTCAGAAGTCCGATGTCTCCGTTGAACACGCCGAGCCCGCTGCTCCCGTCCGCGCTTTTCCAGAGCACGTTATAGTCGTTGCGGTTCTGGATCAGGCGGTCTCCTTCCCGGAAAATCACATCCCCGACGGGACGCTCCTTTTTCTCCGGCGCGGGAGGATTCAGGGCCGCCTGCAGGAGCCTGTTCAGAGCCGCCGTGCCGCAGTCCCCTTTTCTGGTGGGGGCCAGGACCTGAATCTCCTCCGGCGGAATCTGCATCTTTTTCGGGAGGCGGGTACTGCACAGTTCCACCACCGTCTCCGCAACGGAGCCGGCCTGCATGCGCTGCAGCCGGAAGAAATCGCCCGCGTTCTCCGAGAGATTCGGGTGCTCACCGCGGTTGATCAAGTGTGCGTTGCGTACGATGCGGCTGCTCTCCCGCTGGCGGAAGATCTCCGTCAGCATCACCGAAGGCACCGCCTCGCTGCGCAGGATGGCCGAGAACACATCGCCCGGGCCTACCGCGGGCAGCTGCGCCGCGTCTCCCACCAGCATCAGGCGGGCAGAGGCCGGTAAGGCTTTCAGCAGAGCGTGCATCAGCCGGATGTCCACCATGGAACATTCATCGATGATCAACGCGTCGCATTGCAGAGGATCCTCGGCGTTTTTCGTAAAGATAAGCTCCAGACTGTCCTCGGAAAGCTTCGCGCCCAGCATCCGGTGGATGGTGGCCGCTTCCGCTCCCGTAAGCTCCGTCATGCGCTTTGCGGCGCGTCCCGTGGGGGCGGCCAGCAGGGTTCTGAGTCCCAGCCGGTCATAGAGCTTCAGCACCGCGCGCAGCGAGGTGGTCTTCCCCGTGCCGGGGCCGCCCGTCACGGCGAGAATGCGGTTTTGCAGCGCGTAGCGCAGAATCTGTTTCTGCTGCTCGGCAAAATGCATCCCCTGTTCCGCTTCGCACTCCTCAATCAGCTGATCCAGGTCGAGTGTCGTTTCGGGCAGCTTCCGGACCATGGCCGAGATCCGCTCGGCGGTCTCCTTCTCCGCCCGGTACATGTCAGGCAGGTAACAGGCGTCCTGTCCGGCGATCGGGTCACGGACCAGGTCTCCCTGTTCCGCCATGTCTTCCATCACCGAGGCGATGTCCCCCTGCTCCAGCTGCAGCTGCTGAGCCGCCGCGGTACAAAGCTTCGCCCAGGGGATGAAGCAGTGTCCGTTGTGTTCGTTGTGGCGCAGGACAAAGGTGACGCCGGCACGGATCCGGTTCGGATCCGCATCCTCGATCCCCAGTTCCTCGGCCAGACGGTCCGCCGCCGCAAAGGGGGCGCCGATCCCGTCGACGGTCAGCAGATAGGGATTTTCCTTCAGCAGCTCCAGCGCGTTCTCGCCGAAGAACCGATACAGCCGGACCGCGTATTCCGGGGCAATCCCGGAAGCGCTCAGCAGAAGCACCAGCTTCTTCAGGCCGGCCTGCCGTCTGAATTCCTTCGCAATTTTCTCCGCTTTGTTCAGGCTGATCCCGCGGATTTCGGTCAGCAGCATGGGTTCCTCTTCCAGAACGCGCAGCGCGCTCTTTCCGAAACGCTCAACGATCTGTCCCGCCATCACCGGGCCGATTCCCTTGACCGCGCCGGATGCCAGATACGAGAACATGGAGCGCTCGTCCTCCGGCGTGCTGCGCTCCGAAGACTCGGCCTCGAACTGCCGCCCGTAGGTTCCGTGCATGCCCCAGTGCCCGTAGGCCGTGATGGTCTCTCCCGGCCACGCATAGGGGAAGGTCCCCGTCATCTTCTGCTCCGCGCCGTCGGTATCGGTCACGCTCAGCACGGCATAACCGTTTTCCTCGTTGCAGTAGATGACGCTCCGGACCGTACAGCTGAGTACGTCGATCTCATCTTCGTGATTCGCTTCCTGGTTGATCCTCGTATCCACGGCAGATTTCCTGACTCCCCATTTTCACTGGTTTTTTTATTCTTCCGGGTCAAGCACCTGTTTCAGGTACTGACCGGTGTAACTTGCCTCACAGCGGGCACAGTCTTCCGGCGTGCCGGCAAAGACCAGCTCGCCGCCCTCGTCGCCGCCCTCGGGGCCCAGATCGATAATATGGTCGGCGACCTTGATGACGTCCAGGTTGTGTTCAATCACGATGACGGTGTTCCCCGCGTCGGTCAGGCGCGACAGGATGTCCGTCAGACGGTGGACATCCGCCACATGCAGGCCCGTGGTCGGCTCGTCCAGGATATAGACCGTTCGCCCCGTGGCCCGCTTCGAAAGCTCCGTCGCGAGCTTGACCCGCTGGGCCTCGCCGCCGGAGAGCGTCGTACTGGACTGGCCCAGCTTGATGTAGCCGAGGCCCACATCATAGAGTGTCTGGAGCCGGTCGCGGATCTTTTCCTGGTTGGTAAAGAAGCCGAGGGCTTCCTCCACGGTCATATCCAGGACTTCGGAGATATTTTTCCCCTTATAGCGCACTTCCAGCGTCTCCCGGTTGTAGCGGCGTCCGCCGCAGACCTCGCAGGGGACATACACATCCGGAAGAAAATGCATCTCGATCTTCACAAGGCCGTCGCCGGAGCAGGCCTCACAGCGTCCGCCCTTCGTGTTGAAGGAGAACCGCCCCTGGCTGTAGCCGCGCAGCCGCGCGTCCTGGGTGGAGGCGAAGAGGTTCCGGATGTCGTCAAACAGGCCCGTATAGGTCGCGGGGTTGGACCGGGGCGTCCGTCCGATGGGACTCTGGTCCAGCGCGATCACCTTGTCGACAAAGTCCAGGCCCTCGATGCTGTCGTACTTTCCCGGATGTACCTTGGCCCGGTTCTTTTCCGAGGCCAGGACCTTGTAGAGAATCTCCTGAATCAGGGAGGACTTCCCGCTCCCGGACACGCCGGTGACACAGATCAGTTCGCCCAGGGGGAAGCGCACGTCGATTCCCTTCAGGTTGTGCTCCGCCGCGCCGCGGATGACGAGCTCATGTCCGTTCCCCTGCCGGCGCGCCGTGGGAACGGGGATCTTCTTTCTACCGCTGAGATACTGGCCGGTGACCGACTCGGGGCAGGCGCAGAGATCGTCCACCGTTCCCGCGCAGACCACCTTTCCGCCGTTGATGCCGGCGCCCGGGCCGATGTCGATGACATGGTCCGCCGCGCGCATGGTCTCTTCGTCATGCTCCACCACAACCAGGGTATTTCCCAGGTCGCGCAGCCGGTACAGGGTCTTCAGGAGCTTGGCGTTGTCACGCTGGTGCAGGCCGATGCTGGGTTCGTCCAGGATATACAGCACGCCCATCAGGCTGGATCCGATCTGGGTCGCCAGGCGGATCCGCTGGCTCTCGCCGCCCGAGAGCGTTCCGGAAGCGCGGGAGAGCGTCAGATAGCCGAGGCCCACGCTGCTTAAAAACTCCAGCCGGCTGCGGATTTCCTTGATGATCTGGGCCGCGATCAGCTGCTCCTTCGGCGTGAGGGTCAGGCCGTTCAGGAATTCCGCCGCGTTCACCACCGAGAGCCTTGTAAGTTCGGCGATGTTTTTACCTCCCACCGTCACGGCCAGGGCCGTCTGCTTCAGGCGCTGCCCTCCGCAGGCGGGGCAGGGTGTCTCGGACATGCAGGATTCGATCTCCGCCCGCATTCCGGGGCTCTGGGTCTCGCGGTAGCGCCGTTCCAGGTTCGGGACAATGCCCTCGAATTCTCTCTTAATCACGCCGTGGCCGTCTGCCTTTTCATAGCGAAGCTGCAGCGGCTCTCCCTTCGTCCCGTAGAGGATCGCGTCGATTGCCTCCGGAGAAAGGGTCTCGATGGGGTCGGAGAGCTTGAAATGGTATTTTTTCGCCATCGCGTCAAAGTACATCTTGGAGATGCCGTCCGACTTGACATTCCCCCAGCCCGAGGCGTTGATGCCGCCGTTTTCGATGCTGAGCTTGCGGTTTGGCATGATGAGCTCCGGGTCAATCAGCATTTGAATTCCAAGGCCCGAGCAGGTCGGGCAGGCCCCGTGGGGGTTGTTGAAGGAAAACAGCCGCGGCGTAATCTCTTCCAGCGAGATTCCGCAGTCCGGACATGCGTAATTCTGGGAAAAGCTGAGTTCCTCTTCCGTGTCCTTCAGTTCTGCCGTCAACAGGCCGCCGGAGAGGCTCAGCGCCGTTTCGGCGGAGTCCGTAAGGCGGCGCCGGATGCTGTCCTTGACGGCGATCCGGTCCACGATGACCTCGATGGTGTGCTTTTTGTTTTTGTCCAGCGGGATCTCTTCCGCCAGGTCATAGACCAGTCCGTCCACCCGGGCGCGGACATAGCCGGAGCGCTTCGCGTCCTCCAGGATCTTTTTATGCTCGCCCTTCTTGCCGCGCACCACCGGCGCCAGCAGAGAGAACCGGGTTCCCTCGGGAAGCTGCATCAGACGGTCGACGATCTGGTCCACGGTCTGCTGGCGGATCTCACGCCCGCACTTCGGGCAGTGCGGAATCCCGATGCGCGCATACAGCAAACGCAGATAGTCATAGATCTCCGTCACCGTGCCCACGGTGGAACGGGGATTCTTTGACGTGGTTTTCTGATCAATGGAAATGGCCGGCGAGAGTCCGTCGATGGAGTCCACATCGGGCTTGTCCATCTGTCCGAGGAACATTCTTGCATAGGAGCTGAGGCTCTCCACATAACGGCGCTGCCCTTCGGCATAGATGGTATCAAACGCCAGGCTGGATTTTCCGCTCCCGGAGAGGCCTGTGACGACCGTCAGCCTGTCCCGCGGAATCTCCACATTGATGTTTTTGAGGTTGTTCTCTCTCGCGCCTTTGATAACGATGTTTTCCTGCATGGGTTTCGGTTCCTTACCTGCTTATTCTGTAACTGTTTTATTATACGCTCTTTTTCCTCCCGTTGCAATAAAGAGTCTGTGAATTCATGTCGAAAATGCGAAAAACACCGATCCCGTCGGTGTTTTCCGGTTGCGGCATCCGCTTCTTTACTTTTTGGCGGCATCCTCTTCCGCGCGCAGGAGTTTCGGCAGGGCCAGGACATTGTTGATGTCGATCTGTTTGTAGTCCACATTCCGCCCGGTTGCGCGGTTTTCCTCCTCCGAAAGCCTGTCCAGCTCCTCCCAGGGGATGAGGCAGGCATGTTTTCTCTCCTGCGGATTCTTTGAAATCCGGAATCCTGGGTGCTTCCCCTCCGCCTGCAGCCGGGAGAAGGCCTCGGCGTTGGCTTCAAACTCCATCCGGCTCATCGGGACATAGCCCATCGCATAATGGAATGCACACCAGCGGAGATGCTCCGTCTGCCCCAGCACCTGCTGAAGCGCGCTGTCCGGATTCCAGGTTCCGGCCAGGATATCTTCCCTGCTGCTGCCGGAGATGCGAATGAAGGCCGGGAGGAAGTCCGCCGAGGCCCTGGAGGACATCTTCCCGAAGCTGTCGCAGGCCATCCATTTCTCCCAGTCGCTCCGGTCCGAGTTGTCATAGGTGCTGTTGAGCAGGATTGCCAGCCGGTCCGCCTCTTTCGCGGAGAGATAGTCCAGCGAACAGATCTCCGTCCGGACAACCGGCTTGCCCACCGTCTCCTGATAGCGGACGCCGCTGTTGTCACACTGTACGACACAGATCCGTTCCGCGTGATTCCGCCGGAGGAACAGCATCAGATTGTCTGAAATCTCCCGGTTCATCACTTCATCTCCGGTGCAGATCACGATCATCTTGAGGCTCCCCAAATGAGAGCGGATATGGTCGTAAAACATACTGCTCCGGGCATCCGCCGCAATGCGCCGGATGTCATACTGCCGCAGCAGTTCCGGGCTGTCCGCCTCCAGGAAGCCCGATTCATTCTCCACGTTCGGCGAGAACACTGCCGCGTGAAACGTGCTTCCGGCAAACTGCCCGTTCATGACAAGTTTCTTCAGCGCCGCCTGTCCGTGCCGGCCGAAGCCCGCCACCACACAGTCGAAGTCTTCTGTCGCCCTTCCCTCCGTGTCAAAGTGCATGAAGTTCCAGGGCGGGCAGGTGCGAATCAGTGCCCGCGCCGCCAGATCGGCCGAATCGAACACATTGACATATCCGAAGCCGTAGCGCTCTTCCGAGACCTGCAGCATCGGCGCCAGAATATCCTCCGCGCCGGGCAGCGTGATCTGGGTGTTTTTCGCCGGAACCCCGGCCTTCTCCAGCGCGTCCTTCAGGCGCAGCGCATAGAACAGATTCTCATCTTCCGCCTGATCGAGCGCATAGACCGTGAGCTTCCGTTTCCGGATCCGCAATTTCCGGATCACGGGCTTTTCGGACCGTACCGCCGCGCTTCCGGTCAGGACGGACATGCCCGCCGTGTTCAGATCATTCACCGCCGCTTCGTCCGCGCTCTCCGCGATAAAAACCACCGAAGTCTTTCCGGCAGAAACACATTCGCGTCCAAGCGTGACGCTTTTTTCATTGATGCCGTAGATCAGCGTAAGGTCCCCGTGGCGGGCCAGCACAAAGCGCAGATAACGCAGCAGTCCCGCGCCGATGGTGTACATGGCGGCGCTGGCCATGGAATAGAAGGCCATCAGGTGTACCACCCAGAAGACAATCAGACCTGCCTGGGTCGATACCGGTGTTGTGTTTTTGATGGTATCCAGGTCGTTGACGCCGATGAACATGCGAATGACGGTCATCGGCGTACGGATCACGGTCAGGGCCAGGCTGCCTTCCAGCGCCTCTGCGTACCCGATGCCGTAGATGATCAGTCCGCCGACCACGGCAATCGTCATAAATACCGCGCTCAGCCGCCGGGCGGCAGCCGGTTTGAGCACCAGGCCGAGGATCATGGCGAAGAACACCAGCGCCGACAGAATCAGACTCAGAATTGGGAGCATCCGCATGCCTCCGTTCAGATTGATGAATTTGATGAAATACCCTTTAGTGAAGTGCGGGGAGATTTACCTCGCCGGACAATCGTTTCCGTTAAGCAGTATAACATGCGAAGCCGGCGGAATCAATAACATCCGCCGGCTCCGCAGCCTTTGTCTCTGACGCAGTTCAGCCTCTGAACCGGGAGAGAAAGTCGATGGTCTCCTGCTTTCTGGGGTTTCCAAAGATTTCCTCCGGGCTCCCCTGCTCACAGATCACGCCGCCGTTCATGTAGACAACCCGTCTGCTCACGTCCCGTGCAAAGGCCATCTCGTGGGTGACGACCAGCATCGTCATGCCGCTCTCCGCGAGATCCTTCATGACGGTCAGAACTTCCCCGACCATCTCCGGGTCCAGGGCCGAGGTCGGCTCGTCAAACAGCAGCACCTCCGGGTCCATCGCCATGGCGCGGGCAATGGCGACGCGCTGCTTCTGGCCGCCTGAAATCTGCCGCGGGCGGGCGTTGATATACGGGGTCATGCCAACCTTTTCCAGATAGTGCATGGCGTGCTCCCTGGCCTCGGTTTTATCCCGCTTCAGGACCTTGATCTGGCCCACCATGCAGTTTTCCAGGACGGTCATGTTGTTGAAGAGATTGAAGGACTGGAACACCATGCCCACATGGGCCCGGTATTCCGCCGGGTTCGTTCCTCGCTGCAGGACGTTTTTCCCGTGATAGAGAATCTCTCCGGACGTGGGGGTCTCCAGGAGATTAACGCAGCGCAGCAGGGTGGATTTTCCGGAGCCGGAGGCGCCGATGATGCTGATGACATCGCCGTGGCTGACGGTAAAGTCGATGTCCTTGAGAACCTCATGGGAGCCGAAGGATTTGGACAGATGATTGATCTGCAGAATTAAGTCCTGCATCTTATTCCGCCTCCTTTTCTCTGTTCTCGTACTCTTTGCTGCGCTCATCAAAGGGCGTACCTTTATCGGGATGGCGATAGGTCCCGGCGGTCATGGTCAGCTGATCCTCCTGGACCAGTTCGTAGTTGCCGGAGCCGTCCATCTTCTTCTCCACCCAGCGCAGCAGGAAGGAGGCGATCAGCGTCATGGTGAGATAGCCCACCATCTCCACCGTAGCCGAGGGGAAGTAGAGGTAGCTCGCGCCCACCGTAGCCCGGTGTGCGGCGAAGAAATCCGGGAAGCCGATGATGAACATGACGGAAGTGTCCTTCACGTTGATGATGAAGTTATTTCCGATCTGCGGCATGATGTTGCGCAGCGCCTGGGGTAGAATCACGCTTGTCATGGTCTGCACGTGGGTCATGCCGATGGCCATGGCGCCCTCGGTCTGTCCGGGATCGACGGAGATGATGCCGCCGCGGACCGATTCGGCCATGTATGCGCCCGTGTTGATGGAAACAACCACGATGGCCGCCGCCCAGACTGACGTGAACTTCACGGCGTTGTCCGTAAAGTACGGCAGGCCGTAGAACAGGAACACCGCCTGCAGCACCATCGGCGTGCCGCGGAAGACCTCCACATAGATCCGGATGATCACCCGGACCAGAGCCAGGATAGCTTTCTTCAACGGGTGGTCGTTGGGCCGCCGCGGGATGGTATTGAGAATGCCGCAGATAAAGCCGATCAGGCATCCGATCACCGTACCCACCAGGGCGAGAATCAGGGTGTTTTCAATCCCGCTTAAATAGGCCGTGTGGTATTTGGTCCAAAGCTTGGTAATGTCTGCCGCGAGCTGTGCAAACTTGTTCATGCGTCTGCTCCTTACTGTCCGTTCTGTCGTCAAAAGGGCGGGAGTTCAGCTCCCGCCCGTCTGTGCTCTGGGATGGTTTTTTCTGCCCTGAAGATTAATCCTCGCTCAGGGGCCGGTCTGTCGGTCGGCAAACCGCAGCTTCCTCGAAGCTTAATCCTCGCTCAGGGGCTGGTCTGTCGGTCGGCACAGTGCATCTTCCCCGCCGGGGGGCGGGGAAGAATCCGTTCTCTGACTCTTAGTCCTCGCTCAGGGGCTGGATGGAGATGGCCTCGGCCATCAGGTCGTTGAAGTCGTCTGCCGTCATGGTAGAGAGCACCTCGTCGATGGCTTCCTTCAGAACGGTGTTGCCCTTCATCATGGAGACGCCGATGTTGACGTTCTCGGCGCGCTCCTGCTCGGTGAACTGGAAGTCGCCGTCCGTGCCGGAGAAGTCCAGAATCGCCATGTCGGGATAGGCGGCCACGGCGCCCTGGGCTGTGGGCATGTCGGTGCAGACGAACTCAACCGTGTCGGTCTCCAGCGCCATCAGCATGGCCGGGGCGGTCTCGGCGGCGGTCATGATCTTGGCGCCTTCGATCTGGGGCAGGCAGGTGTCATACCAGATGGTGGCGATCTGCGCGGTGCAGCTGTGTCCGGCGAGATCCGCGATTCCGGTGGCAGAGGCCAGGGGGCTGTCCGCCTTGGTCAGGCAGACAATGGTGGCATAGAAGTAGGGGCCGGCAAAGTCGACCTGCTCGGCGCGCTCGGCAGTCATGGACTGGCCGGCGATGACGGCGTCAAAGGTGCCGGTCTGGACACCGGGAACCAGCGAATCCCAGTCGGACTGGATGACCTCGAGTTCCCAGCCGTTGGCTTCACAGATCTTCTTGCCGATCATGACGTCATAGCCATTGGCATAGGAGCCGGGGACATTCGCGATGGGGACGGCGCCGTTCGAGTCGTCGGTCTGAGTCCAGTTGTACGGGGCATAGGCACATTCCATGGCGATGGTGAGGACGCCGTCCTCCACGCCGCTGGGGACTTCGGCATCGGCCGCAAAAGCCTGGGCAGCGCCCAGCGCAAACAGCATCATCACGGCCAGCAGCATTGCAATCGTTCTTCTCATGGTTTTTCCTTTCTGAGTCGGATGACTCTCCGGCTGTTCCTCCCCGCCGGTGGGGATGAATAAAAATGAACCGCTTTGTAAGCGGTCCATGGAAAATCGGATACAGAACGTGCATTCCGGTCATCATCGATAGCGCTCCACAAAGTATTGTGACAGTCCGTACGATCTTCTCGCACAGCCCAGAACCGACGGAGCAGGCCTCCCGCGGATCTTCGGCGATGAACCCTTTCCCGTCCGACGGCTGCCTGGCCTTGCCGGTCGGTACTGATGATCACCGCGCCTCTATCTAAAGCGATTCAATTTGGCTGTATCATAGCACCGCGCTTCACCGATGTCAATCACTAAAGTATTATTTTTATAAAAACCAACAAATATAAGAAATCTTTCATTGACATTTTTGTGAAAACAGTAATATAATCTTCTTCAGGGAAGTCTGAAAATCGTCAATAATGATCATGATGTGAGGTGTACTCATGGAGAAGTATATCTATAACAGTTTTCTGGATATTCTGAGAGAAGAACTTGTCCCCGCCATGGGCTGCACGGAGCCGATCGCGGTCGCCTATGCGGCGGCTCTGGCGCGGGATACCCTTGGCCGTATGCCCGAGAAGACCACCCTGATCGTCAGCGGCAACATCATCAAGAACGTCAAGAGCGTCGTGGTACCGAACACCGGCGGGCGCAAGGGGCTGCGCACCGCGGTCGCGGCTGGGCTCTGTTTCGGGAAATCGGAGAAAGAGTTGGAGGTCATCTCCGAAGCAACCGACGCCGATCTCAAGGCTCTGGACATTTATCTCGAAACCGCAGACATCCGCCTTCAGGAGGCGGACTCCGACCAGCCCTTCGATCTCGCCGTTTCTCTGTCCGCCGGCTCCGATACCGCCTATGTGCATATCGTCAGCCACCACACCAATGTCGTCTGCATCCGGAGGAATGATGAGATTCTCCTGGAGAAGCCTTTCAGCCATGAGACCATTCAGGCGCCCGAAAACCGGTCGCTGCTCACGGTAGAGCGGATTGTGGAGTTTGCCGGCTGCGTAGATATTGAAGATGTGCGCCCCATCCTCCAACGGCAGATTGACTACAACATTGCCATTGCCAAAGAGGGGCTCAAGGGGACTTACGGCGCCGGGATCGGAAAGATTCTGCTGCTCAGCTACGGGAACACGGTTTTCAACCGGGCCAAAGCCTGGGCGGCGGCGGGGTCTGACGCACGCATGGATGGATGTGAACTTCCCGTGATCATCAATTCCGGCAGCGGAAACCAGGGCATTACGACTTCCGTTCCCGTGATCGTCTATGCGCTGGAGCTCGGCGTTTCACATGAGATGCTCCTGCGCGCGCTCGTGATCTCCAACCTTGTCACCATCCACCTCAAGACCGGCATCGGCAGTCTCTCCGCCTACTGCGGGGCCACCTCTGCCGGGGCCGGTGCCGGTGCCGGAATCTGCTACCTTTACGGCGGAGGATGTGACGAAATCTCGCATACCATTGTGAACGTGCTTGCCATCAACTCCGGCATGATCTGTGACGGGGCCAAGGCAAGCTGTGCCGCCAAAATCGCCTCGGCCGTGGAATCCGGCATGCTCGGGATGCGCATGTATATGCATGACAGCCAGTTCTACGGCGGCGACGGCATCGTCGTTCACGGCGTGGAAAACACCATCCGCGCGGTCAGCGACATTGCCCGCGAGGGCATGCGCGGCACCGACAAAGAAGTCATCAAGCTCATGATGTCCACAAGCTGAGCGTTCTATTGCTTCGCATCAGAGCATCCCCGAACGAAAAGACTGTTTCGTCCGGGGATGCTTCTTTTTGTGTCCGTTTTTTACCGCTTTGTTCCTTGACGCAGAAAAACATCGGCTTATAATACAGACAGGTACACTCAGTTCTATTTAGGTATGGACGATGCAATATGATGAATGGGCAGGAGAGACAACATCATACTTCCGACTCCCGTAAACGGTCTTGTGCCACGGAAGCTGAAGAAGCAGAGGTCTATACCGGGCTGAATCGCCTGTTTCACAGCGACGCCCTGCAGGCCATTCTCCGTCATATTGACGACGGTACCTTGTCCGAGTTTTTTGACGACTGGAAGTGGATCTTTTCTTTCTCCCGGAAGTACAAGTGGATCATTGTGTTTTACACTTTGGTGGGGATTTTCGGTTCCACCCTCTCGCTGGGCTCGGCCTGGCTGAGCCGCACGCTCATCAACATCGTCGTTGGCCAGCAGCGTGACAAGCTCTGGCTGCTGCTGGGCGCCATGCTGGGAATGACGGCTTTCTCGCTTCTGCTTTCAAGTCTGAACAGTCGGATTTTTACGCGGATTTCCATCTATGTGGGCAATGACATCCAGGCGGAGATCTTCGACCGGATCATCGACGCCCGCTGGGAGGAACTCAGCCGGTACCCCAGCGGAGACCTGCTGAACCGCTTCAACGGCGATGTGGGTACCATTGCCTCCAATGCCATCAACTGGATCCCGAATCTCATCATCAACATCTATACCTTCGTCGTCACCTTTGTGGTGCTCTTCCGCCTGGACTCCGTCATGGCCTGGATCGCCATTCTGTCCGCGCCCTTTCTGCTGGTGATGAGCCGTTGGATCATGCGCCGTATGAAGGAATACCGAAAGCGTATTCTGGAGCTCAATTCCGGCATGATGTCCTTTGAGGTTGAGACCTTTTTCAACCTTGACATGATCAAGTCCTTCGGTGTTTTCGGTACTTATTCCGGAAAGCTCCGCTCCTGGCAGCAACGCTACAAGGATTACAGCCTCGAGTATAACCGCTTTGAGATCCGCTCCCGCATTCTTCTGACGCTGGTTTCCACCGCCGTCTCCATGGCCGCTTTCGGCTACTGTCTGTTCCGGCTCTGGAACGGTCAGATTCTCTACGGTGACATGACCTTCTTTCTTCAGCAGCGCGGTAGTCTCAGCGGGCGCTTCAACAGCCTCATCGGGACCATCCCCGGCATGCTGAACTCCGCCGTCTCCGCTCATCGCATCCGGGAGCTCGTGGATCTGCCGCGGGAAGAGCATGATGCGCAAAGCTACGAGATGATGCGCCGCATCGCCGACGACGGTCTCACCGTAAAGCTCGATCATGTGCGCTTCGCCTATTCCGAAGAAAAGGAAATCTATCAGGATCTGAACCTCTCCGTCGGCCCGGGGGAAATCGTTGCCGTCCTCTCCCCTTCCGGCGGCGGGAAAACGACCTTCATGCGCCTGATGCTGGGGATGCTCCGTCCTCAGGAGGGCAGCGTCACGCTCTCCGGCTGCGACGGGCAGGCTGTGCCGGTGAACGCGGACCTGCGGCGCTTTTTTGCCTATGTACCGCAGGGGAACACCATTCTCTCCGGTACCATAGCGGAAAATATGCGCAATGTCCGGGAAGATATCACCGACGAGGAGATCGTGTCCGCGCTCCGGACCGCCTGTGCCTGGGACTTTGTCTCGGTACTGCCGGATGGGATTGACTCGGCGCTTGGGGAGCGCGCACGGGGCATCTCGGAAGGGCAGGCCCAGCGGCTCGCGATTGCGCGCGCCCTGCTGCGCGACGCGCCGATTCTCCTGCTCGATGAAGCCACCAGTGCCCTGGATACGGAAACGGAGGAAGCTGTGCTCCGCAATATCATCCGCTTCCATCCAAATAAAGCGATCATCATTTCCACACACCGGCCCGGTGCTCTGAAGCTCTGCCAACGGGTCTACCGGATTCACGACGGCAGGATCGAAGAAGCGGCTCCGTCCGAAGCGGACGCTCTGATTCCCCGCTCTGACGACAGCGAGCCGGCAATGGACGCTCTGCGAAATCGAGCCATGGAACAGGAAGCATATCTTCGGAAACAGACCGCTCAGGTCATTCCCGCTCCGCAGGAGCTGCCTGGGCCGGAAAACGAAAGTGATTGGTGGACGCTATGACTGGTATTATGAATAACACGGTCTCTTACGGCTATGGCGCAGACCGCTTGAAACTCCTTCTGATGCCCGCGGTCTGCGTGCTGTCCTTCGGTCTCCCGGGAACAGTCGGGAGCGCTGTACGGGATCTCTGCCGTGCGGCTCCCCTCGCCTTCTATATTCTCTGCGGCTTTTTTGTCCTGACGGAAGAGGAGGAAGAGCGCCGTAAAAAGCTTCAACGGGCAATCCGTTCCACAGGAATCTTTTTTCTTGTTCTTACGCTTTTCTATCTTGGTCTGAATGCCTTGATCTTTACCCTGCAGGGCGTCGACTGGGTCGGAAGCGTCCTGAGAAAACGCGTACTCTTCAACTTTGTTGTTCTCTGTGTCTGGCCTTTCCAGACCGGAGAGTGTCTCTGGTTTATTCAGTCTTTGTTTTATGCCTGGGTACTTCTCCGGCTGCTGGATCTGAGAGGGCACCTTCCGGTTCTCATTCTTCCGCTTTTCCTCGTTACGACGATCCTGATGCTGTTCTCCGGGGAATTCGCCGGTCTGATCCATCTGATCGTTCTCGGTTATACCTATATTCCGGCCAATGCCGTCACCCGGGCACTTCCCTATCTGCTTCTGGGTGCTCTGCTCCGCCGGCGTTCCGAGCGTCTCTTTCTGACCAATCCCCTGATCTGGGGCGGACTTCTGATCCTTGGTATGATTCTCGGGCTTGTGGAAATTCTGCTTCTCTCCTATACCGGAAAGCTGGTCTATGTCGGCCATACCATCGGATATGGTGTCACGGCCTTTGCCCTCTGCTGCATTGCCCTGGTCCATCCTGAGGAGGAGCTGGGCGGCATGTTCCGGCATGCGCGCTGCCTCTCCCGCTGGATTTATGCCTTCCACCAGCCGGTGGGATTCTTTCTTCCCTTGCTGCTTTCAGTCTTTGGAGAGAAAGTTGCCTCCGTTGTCCTGAGCTTCGGCGGAATCGCGGTGTTCGTCTTTACCCTGCTTCCTGCACTTCTGGTGGGAGTCTGCGAATACGGCTTTCGCCGCATTGTGGATATTCTTTGATTCTTCTGGTAAAGTGAGGTCTGAACGATGAAATTACGATACGAATTTTCGGTCATGGAGATGGATGGCGAATACATGGCCGTTCCGGTCGGTGAAAATGCGGGGAGCTTCAACGGCATGCTTCGGATGAACGAGGTCTCTGCCGAGATTCTGGATCTGCTGATGGAAGATACTACTCCCGAAGCGGTACATCGGATTCTCCGGGAGCGTTATCCCGATTCTGACGATCGGGAGATCGGTGAAGCGCTCACGGCATTTCTGAATCAGCTGATCCGCGAAGGCCTTCTGATCGCTCCATGAGGGAGTTTCAGATCACCCTGGCCGGCCGGCAGATCGGTATCCGCAGCCTGTATGATGAGGTCTTTCATCTCTGCCGGGACTATCTCTCTGACGCGCCGGAACTGTCCTTTCGCATAGAGACTGCACCGGAAGATATCCGCTTTGAGCAGGAAAAGTCTCTTCGCGAGGCAGCGCTGGAAGGAAAGCCTGCCGGTTTCTACCCGGAGCCCTATCTTGAGACGCTGGCCGTTTATCGGAAGATCGCGGCAAGGATGCCGGAATACGACACCTGGCTGATGCACGGCTCGGCCGTTGCGGTCGGAGACGAGGCATTTCTCTTCACCGCTGCTTCCGGCACCGGCAAGACCACCCATACACGCCTCTGGCTGGAACAGATTCCGGGGGCCTATGTTGTAAATGGAGACAAGCCCCTTCTGCGTCTGCGGAACGGATTCTGCGAAGTCTGCGGTACCCCTTGGTCCGGGAAGGAGAACATGAACCGGAATGTGATCGTTCCTCTGCGTGCCATCTGTTTTCTCAACCGCGGAGCAGAGAACAGGATCGAAGAGATTTCTTTCCGGGAAGCCGCTCCTCTTCTGTTGCAGCAGAGCTACCGTTCCAATGACTCCTTTGCCATGCAAAAGACAATGGCTCTGGTGAAATCGCTCGGAGACTGCGTCCGCTTTTATCGGCTCTTCTGCAACATGGAGCCGGAAGCCGCTCTGGTCTCCTGGAAGGGAATGCGTAATTCCGCCTGATTCTCATCATTTTTCTGCTATACACAAATATGCCAAAAGGGCTGCGCTCATATGAAGCGCCGCCCTTTCGGCATTTTCAACAATTCTAAATATGATAATTATACAAAATGACAGTTTATTTCAAAACGGTAACAAAATTATTGCGTTTTAGAGTCTTTTCCATTATACTAGGGGCATAAGAATAAGATTGTCCGGAGGAAAAGCATGATGAAAAAGATGGCTGCTCCAAATATGGAAGTAATTCGTTTCACCACAGAAGACGTCATCGTGACAAGCGGGACTGGACAACTAACTCAAACAACGGCTGTCTTTGCACCGCCTGATACTTACTTCACTTTAGGACGAGAATTAAATGATGCAGGGAAAAGCGCTAACAAATCTTACTTTTATAAATTCACTCCTACTGCCAAAACTGATGTCTTTGAATATGATAAACAAACATCTTTAAAATACAACATCCAAAATGTAGAGGATACATGGGTATATGCCTGGTATAATGATGGATGGCATACAGATGGCTTTAAGAAAACCTACTATACTTACAACAGGATCGATTGGACTAATTAACTTATCTTATCAAATTATAGCGTAGGTTTTCTTCAACTTATTTTCGTGCTTGGATCTTATCAAAGGGTTTTATCCCTTTACCAATAGGTTATCGGCCATTTATGTTGAGTCCCCTGCCTTGATCATGGTTTTCACGTCCTCCGGCGTCTCCGCAACCGCCAGCGCGCCGGCGGCTTCCAGCTCGCCTTCGGCGGCGTAGCCCCAGCGGACACCGATGCACGGGATGCCGCACTTCCGGGCCCCCTCGACATCATATTTGGTGTCTCCGACAAGGACACAGTTCTCCGGCTTTGCGCTGCAGAGTTCCATCGCCCGGGTGACAATCTGCCACTTGGCGTCGTTGTTGACGCCGCCTCCGCTTCCGACGACGACATCAAAGAGTTCCCGCAGGCCGGCGCGTTCCAGAAGAAGCTCCGCCATTGTCTGCGGCTTGGAGGTAGCAACCGCGACCTTCTTCCCCGCCCTGCGCAGAGCCTCCAGAAGCTCCCGGATTCCCGGGAAGGGGCTGGACTCATACACGCCGATCGGGACATAGCGCTCCCGGAAGTCGGTCACAAGCTGCTCGGCTTCTTCCCTGGTGACGCCGTAGACCTCCATGAACTTGTCCACCAGCGGCGGCCCCGCAAAACAGCGCAGATCCTCGAGCGTGGCATCTCTCCCGTGCTTGCGCAGCGCGTATTGGATGCTCTTTGTGATCCCCTCCACGGTGTCGAAAACCGTTCCGTCGAAGTCGAAGAGCACAGTCGTGATCGTTTGATTCATCCTTAACCTCCATATAGCAAGTACCCCCGGCCGGTTTCGGTCGGGGGGCTTGTCATTTGTGTTTCAGATCAGACGAGTTCGATAACCGCCATCTCGGCAGCGTCGCCGCGGCGGGCGCCGATGCGGGTGATGCGGGTGTAGCCGCCGTTGCGGTCGGCATACTTCGGAGCGACCTCATCAAAAACCTTCTTGGCAACGTCTTCTCTGGTGATAAAGCTCAGAGCCTGACGATAGGATGCCAGATCCTTCGCCTTGCCAAGGGTAATCATCTTCTCGGCCATGGGAGCGATCTCCTTGGCGCGTGTGACGGTGGTCTCCATTCTTCCCTTGTCAAGCAGATCGGTAACCTGCTGACGGAGCATCGCCATGCGCTGGGCAGTCGTCTTGCCGAGCTTTCTGGTTCCAGGCATTGTACTATTTCCTCCTTAAGGTTCGGTCATTGTTCCCTGTGATGGATATCAGGTGTTGCTTTCGCTGTCGTCAGCCAGATGGAGTCCCATCTGGTTGAGCTTGTGCTCGACCTCTTCCAGAGACTTGCGGCCAAGGTTGCGAACCTTGATCATCTCTTCCTGAGTCTTGCTGACCAGATCTTCCACCGTGTTGATGTTCGCACGCTTCAGGCAGTTGAAGCTGCGTACGGAGAGATCCAGCTCTTCGATCGTGATGCTCATGAGGTCGTTGGTCTCCTGCTCTTCCTTCTCCACGACCACCGACTCGTCCGTGAGATTCTCGGACAGATCGGTGAAGAGCGTGAAGTGATCCAGCAGGATCTTCGCGGCCAGCGATACGGCGTCGCGGGAAGACATCGTCTTATCCGTCCAGACTTCCAGCGTGAGCTTGTCGAAGTCCGTCTGGTTGCCGACACGGGTGTTCTCAACACTGTAGTTGACCTTTACCACCGGGGTGAAGATCGAATCCACAGGGATTGTGCCGATCGGCATTGCGGGATTCTTGTTGCGGTCCGCCGGGACATAGCCACGGCCATGATCGACAACGAGCTCCATGTTCAGGGCGCCTTCCGGGCCCAGCGTCGCGATGACCTGGTCGGGATTGAGAATCTCAACCTCTGCATCGGGCTTGATGTCACCCGCAGTCACCACACCTTCCCCCGAGGCGTCCAGATAGATCGTCTTGGGACCGTTGGAGTGGAGCTTTGCGATGATGCTCTTTACATTCAGGACAATTTCCGTCACGTCTTCCTTCACACCGGGAATTGTCGAAAATTCGTGCTGCACACCAGCAATTTTGATGCTGGTGACCGCGATGCCGGGGAGGGATGAGAGCAGAACTCTGCGAAGAGAGTTTCCAAGCGTCGTGCCGTAGCCGCGCTCCAGAGGTTCCACGATATACTTGCCGTAAGCAGGATCAGTCGGGGTCTCTATGCATTCGATACGCGGCTTCTTTATTTCAATCATATGGTACCGTTACCCTCCTTATTATCTTTGCGCCCGTGACAGCGGGCGATCGCTTTGGCTTTCTGTGCGTTAACGAGGGTTTATGAATTACTTGGAATACAACTCGATGATGAGGTGCTCTTCGACCGGGAATTCAATATCCTCTCTGGTCGGGGCGGCAACAACCTTGCCGACCAGGTTGGCTGCGTCAAATTCCAGCCACTTCGGGAGGACGACGGAGCTGTTGGCCTCAACGTTCTCTTTGAAGCGCTCGATCTTGCGGCTGGCTTCTCTCAGTTCGATGACCATGCCGGGCTTGACCTGATAGCTGGGGATGTTGACCTTTTTGCCGTTGACGGTGAAGTGGCCGTGGTTGACCAGCTGGCGGGCTTCACGACGGGTGGCGGCATAACCGAGGCGGAAGACTACGTTGTCCAGACGGCTCTCAAGCTGAATGAGCAGGTTGTCGCCGGCCTTGCCGGGCATACGGACGGCCTTCTCATAGTAGCCGAGGAACTGCTTCTCCAGGACACCGTAGATGAACTTGACCTTCTGCTTTTCCTGCAGCTGGGTCGCGTACTCAGACTTTTTGCGTCTGTTCTGCTGCTGGGAGTTGCGGGTTGTAACCTTCTTATTGTAGCCCATCACTGCGGGGCTGATTCCGAGTGCCTTGCAGCGCTTGGCAATCGGCTGGGTATTCTTTGCCATAAGATTTCCCTCCTTCTCTTATACGCGGCGACGTTTCGGAGGACGGCATCCGTTGTGGGGGATGGGCGTAACATCCTTGATCATCGTCACTTCAAGTCCTGCCGTCTGCAGGGCGCGGATGGCGGCTTCACGGCCGGAGCCGGGTCCCTTGACGAAAACTTCAACCGTCTTCAGACCATGCTCCATGGCTGCCTTGGCGGCCGTCTCTGCCGCAGTCTGCGCGGCGAAAGGAGTGGATTTCTTGCTGCCACGGAAACCGAGGCCGCCGGCGGAAGCCCAGGAAATGGCGTTTCCGGCCGTGTCGGTGCAGGTGACCATGGTGTTATTGAAAGAAGAGCTGATATGAACCTGGCCCTTTTCAATATTCTTACGCTCTCTGCGGCGTGTACGAACTTTCTTCTTATTGTTTTGAGCTGCCATGTTTCATATCCCTCCTTTACTTTTTCTTGTTCGCGATGGTGCGTTTCGGACCCTTGCGGGTACGGGCGTTGGTCTTGCTTCTCTGACCGCGCACCGGGAGGCCGCGGCGATGGCGCAGTCCGCGATAGCATCCGATCTCAGTCAGGCGCTTGATGTCGAGCGCGGTCTGACGGCGGAGGTCGCCTTCCACGATGTAACCGTGGTCGATGCACTCACGCAGCTTGGATTCTTCTTCGTCGGTCAGATCTTTGACGCGGGTGTCGGGGTTGATCCCGGTCGCTTCCAGGATTTTCAGTGCGCTGGTTCTGCCGATACCGTAGACATAGGTGAGACCGATTTCGATTCTCTTGTCTTTCGGCAGGTCAACGCCGGCTATACGTGCCATAGGTGTTTCTTCCTTTCAGATTTGATTTTTAGCTTATTCCCGCCGGAGGGGAGCCGCGCCGCTTCACGGCGCAATAGTTTTATTTAGCCTTGTCTCTGCTTGTGCTTGGGGTTTTCGCAGATTACCATAACTTTGCCCTTGCGCTTGATGATCTTGCACTTTTCGCACATGGGCTTGACGGAAGGTCTTACTTTCATTTCTGCCTCCTTGAAATGCTTCTTTACTTGCTTCTCCAGGTGATGCGGCCGCGGGTCAGGTCATAGGGTGACATCTGAACCGTGACTTTGTCGCCGGGAAGAATGCGGATAAAATTCATCCGGAGCTTACCGGAAATATGCGCGAGGATGATGTGTCCGTTTCCGATATCCACCTGGAACATCGTGTTGGGCAGGGACTCTACCACCGTGCCCTCGAGCTCAATTACATCGTCTTTTGCCAAAGTGATTAACCTCCAAAACCGGTATGTCAGATGTCGTCTGCCATTGTCAGAATCTCAGGCTCTCCGTCCGTGATGAGAATCGTGTTCTCATAATGCGCCGTGAGCGAGTGATCCGCCGAAACCACGGTCCAGCCGTCCTTCAGGATCTCCACATGCCAGTCGCCGGCACAGACCATCGGCTCGACGCAGATCGTCATGCCCTTGACCAGACGCGGGTTCGGGTGTCCCCGTTCCGGACGGTAGTTTGGCACCTCGGGCGCCTCGTGCATGCCCCGTCCGATGCCGTGACCGACAAAATCCCGGACCACGGAAAATCCGTGGCTCTCGACATAGTCCTGTACCGCGGCGCTGATGTCGTTGATGCGGTAACCGACCTTGGCGAACTTGATTCCTTCAAAGAAGGCCTGCCGTGTCGCTTCGATCAGTCTCTTTGCTTCCTCGCTGACCTCTCCGACCGCCCAGGTCCCGGCGCAGTCGCCGACGAAGCCGCGGTAAGTCGCGCAGAGATCGACGGAAACAATATCGCCGTTTCGAACGATCCGTCTCCCGGGAATCCCGTGGATCACCTCGTCGTTCACCGAGACACAGGCCGCCGCAGGAAATCCTTCATAGCCGAGGCAGCTCGGTTTCGCGCCGTTCTTCACAATATACTCGTGTACGGCCTTGTTGATCTGCCTGGTTGTCAGGCCGTCCCGGATCGCCTGTCTCCCCGCGGATCTTGCGCCGGCCGCGATTTTTGCGGCCTGACGCATGATCTCGATTTCCCGGGGGGATTTGATTGTAATACTTTCAGACATTTCAGATTCCAAGAGCTTCCCGGATGGCTTCCGTGGTCGCTTCGATGGAGGGACGGTTGTCAACCTTGACGAGCTTCTGACGGGCTTCATAGAAGGCCTTCAGCGGCTCGGTTTCCTTGTGATAGGTCACAAGACGCGCCTTTACGGTTTCCGGTGCATCGTCTTTCCGAACGGTCAGCGCTGCGCCGCAGTTGTCGCAGATCCCTTCCGTCTTCGGCGGGTTGTTTACCACATGATAGGTGCCGCCGCAGGCGGGGCAGGTCCGGCGTCCGGACATGCGTTCGACGATCACGTCGTCGTCCACTTCAATGGAGAGTGACGTATCCACATCGATGCCCATGCTCTCCATGGCTTCCGCCTGGGGGATCGTCCGGGGCACGCCGTCAAGGATGTATCCGTTTGCGCAGTCGGGTTCGGCCAGGCGTTCCCGGATGATGCCGATGATGACGGCGTCCGGAACCAGCTTTCCGGCTTCGACATAGGACTTGGCCTCGAGGCCCACGGGCGTGCCGTTTTTCATGGCTGCCCGCAGGATGTTTCCGGTGGAGATCGTCGGGATGTTCAGAAGCTTCGAAAGGATCTCCGCCTGGGTGCCCTTGCCGGCGCCCGGCGCTCCGAGAAGAATCAGTTTCATGACTTCATCCTCCGTGGATTAATCCAGGAAGCCCTTGTAGTTGCGCATCATCATCTGAGCTTCCAGCGCACGCACGGTTTCCAGTGCAACGCCGACCGCGATGATAATGGAGGTTCCGCCGAGGCTCAGCCCGGTGAGGGCTTCCGCGTTGGAGAAGTGCGAGACCAGAATCGGCACGCAGGCGATGATGCCCAGATAGATCGCGCCGAACAGGGTGATCTTGTTCAGAACACGCTGGATGAACTCGCTGGTCGGCTTGCCGGGACGGAAGCCCGGAATGTAACCGCCGTTCTTCTTCAGGTTGTTGGCAACCTCAATGGGATTGAACTGAATGGTGGAATAGAAATATGCGAAGAACAGGATCAACAGGAAGTAGATCACTGCATAGGTGATGGAGGTCGAGTCGAACAGCTTCATAAACCAGCCGTCGGACTTTGCGCCGGTCATGGCCGCGATCGTCGCGGGGAGCATCGCGATGCTCTGCGCAAAGATGATGGGCATAACGCCGGACATGTTGACCTTCATCGGGAGATAGGTGCTCTGGCCGCCGTACATCTTCCGGCCGACAACGCGCTTGGCGTACTGGACCGGGATGCGGCGCTCGGCATCGTTGACAAACACGATCAGGACGATCAGAGCCAGGGCGCCGAGGAAGACCAGAAGCGCTGCCCACCACTTCAGGGAGCCGTTCATGACGTTCTGGATGGAAGTCACAATGCTCCGCGGGAGGCGGGAGACAATGCTCGCAAACAGGATCATGGAGATTCCGTTTCCGATACCGAACTCGGTAATCTGCTCACCGAGCCACATGATCAGCGCGGAGCCGGAGGTGAAGGTCAGGATCACGACGATGGCGACCCAGACATTCTTTTCCGTGCCGGCGGCCAGGAGGCCGTTGTTGCGCATCAGCATGTAGTAGGCAAAGCCCATGAGAAGTCCGATGCCGACGGTGGCATAGCGGGTAATGGAAGCAATTTTCTTGCGTCCTTCTTCGCCCTCTTCCTTGCTCATCCGCTCGAGAGCGGGGATGGCAATGCAGAGAAGCTGAATAATGATGCTCGCGTTGATGTAGGGCTGAATGCTCAGTGCGAAGATGGTCGCAGTGGAGAACGCGCCGCCGGACATGACGTTATACAGGCCCAGGACCGTGTTCTGCAGCTGCTGGAAGTAGTACTGAAGTGCCGTAACATTGACAAACGGTACCGGGACCGCGTTGCCGAGTCTGTACAGAAGGATGATCAGGATTGTGAAGAGAATCTTCTTACGCAGTTCCTCGATCTTCCACGCATTTTTCAGCGTCTCAAGCACTTAGACCACCTCTGCCTTTCCGCCGGCCGCTTCGATCTTTTCTTTCGCGGTTGCGGAGAAAGCAGCAGCCTTTACCGTGAGCTTCCTGGTGAGTTCACCCTCGCCCAGGAACTTGACACCGTATCTGCACTTGGAAAGGATCCCCTTGGTGAGGAGAGCCTGTGCATCGACGACGTCGCCGTCTGCAAACTGCTCCAGAACGGAGACGTTTACCGCCTCCAGGGGCTTTGCAAAGATATTGTTGAAGCCGCGCTTCGGGATGCGGCGTGCCAGAGGCATCTGGCCGCCTTCGAATCCGACACGGACTCCGCCGCCGCTGCGGGCCTTCTGACCCTTGTGGCCGCGGCCTGCGGTCTTGCCGTTACCGGTGGCGTGACCTCTGCCCTTGCGCTTGTCCACATGGGTGGAGCCGGGCATGGGAGAAAGTTCATGAATTTGCATATCTGCGCCCTCCTTATTCTTCGGTAACCTTCAGCAGATAGCCGATCTTGGCAATCTTGCCGCGGGTCTGGGGATTGTCGGGCTGAACGGTCTCATTGCCGATCTTGTGCAGACCGAGGGACTGTGCCGTTGCGACATGGCTGTCAAGGCGTCCGTTGAGGCTCTTGACCAGCTTGATTCTCAGATTCGCCATTCTCCTGTCCCCCTTAACCCTGAACTTCTTCCGGGTTCTTGCCTCTGACGGCGGCGACCTGGGTCGCGTCGCGCAGGGACTTCAGACCCTCCATCGTGGCTGCGACAACGTTCGCGGGGTTGTTGGTACGCAGGCACTTGGTACGGATGTTTTTGATTCCGGCTGCTTCCACAACCGCACGGACCGCGCCGCCGGCGATCACGCCGGTGCCTTCGGGTGCGGGCTTGAGCAGCACGCGGCCGGCGCCGAAGCAGCCGAGCACTTCGTGAGGAATGGTGGTTCCGCTGAGCGTGATGGTGACGATGTTCTTCTTGGCATCCTCGAGGCCCTTGCGGATTGCCTCGGAGACTTCACTCGCCTTGCCCATGCCGAAGCCGACACGGCCCTTGCCGTCGCCGACAACGCAGAGGGCTGAGAACTTCGCGACACGGCCGCCCTTGACGGTCTTGCTGACGCGGTTGAGGGAAACTACCTTTTCAATAAATTCGGAGGGAGCCTCTTCTCTGTTGCGGCGCTCTCTTCTGTCATTGTTGTAAGCCATTCTTTTTTCCCCCTTCCTCAGAACTTCAGACCGGCTTCACGCGCGCCCTCGGCCAGAGCCTGGACACGACCGTGATAGATGTAGCCGCCGCGGTCAAACACGACCTCTTCGATACCCTTCTGCAGGGCACGCTCTGCGACCGTTGCGCCGATCTTCTTTGCCGCCTCGATGTTGCTGCCGTTGCCTTCAAAGCCCTTTTCCACCGTGGAGGCGGAGACCAGGGTGTTGCCGGCGACGTCGTCGATCACCTGGGCGTAGATGTGGTTCTCGCTGCGGAATACGCTGAGACGGGGTCTCTCGGCGGTGCCGGAGATCTTGCCGCGTACTCTCGCGTGACGCTTCATGCGCTGTGCGCGCGTATTGGGTCTCTTAATCATTCAGGCACACCTCTCTTTACTTCGCACCGGTCTTGCCTTCTTTGCGGCGGACAACTTCGTAGTCGTACTTGATGCCCTTGCCCTTATAAGGCTCGGGAGGTCTCTTACCACGAACTTCTGCTGCAAACTGGCCGACCTTCTGCTTGTCGATTCCCTTGATGGTGATGTGGTTGGCATCGGGAACATCGATCTGGATGTCGTCCGTCTCCGGAACAGTGACCTGATGGGAATAACCCAGGTTCATGACCAGATTCTTGCCTTCCTTCGCCGCACGGTAACCGACGCCGTTGATCTCGAGCTTCTTCTCGAAGCCGTGGGTCACGCCGACAACCATGTTGTCGATCAGCGTTCTGGTCAGACCGTGGAGGGAACGGTTTTCCTTCGAATCGTCGGGGCGCTTCACATGGAGGACGCCTGCGTCGATTTCAACCTTCATCTGGGGAACGAGGTCGCGCTCGAGGGTGCCTTTCGGTCCCTTGACCGTAATGTGGTTGTGCTCGTCAACCTTGACTTCAACACCGGCCGGTACGGTAATGGGTGCTCTACCGATTCTGGACATTCTGCTACCTCCTTACCATACGAACGCAAGGACTTCGCCGCCGACATGCTGCTTGCGAGCTTCCTTGTCGGTCATGACGCCCTTGGATGTTGAAATGATGGCAATTCCGAGACCCTTGAGGACTCTGGGCAGCTCGTCGGCGCCGGCATACACGCGCAGGCCGGGCTTGGAGACGCGGCGGAGACCCTGGATGGCCTTTTCCTTACCGGGGAGATACTTGAGAGTAATGCGAATGACGCCCTGGGTGCCATCATCGAGAACCTGATAGCTCTTGATGTAGCCTTCGTTCAGAAGAATCTCCGCAATGGACTTCTTCATCTTCGAAGCCGGGACGTCGACGGTTTCATGCTTCGCGGTACCGGCGTTGCGGATACGGGTCAGCATGTCTGCAATGGGATCTGTGATTTGCATGGTTTATCCTCCTGTTTAGAGTTACCGTCGGCTTTGCCGATCGGTTTCGGCGTTGAGGTTCCGAGCCAATGCTTGATTGGTCACGGCCTTTCAACATCCTTTATTTATTCGGTGGGAGGGATCAGCTCCCACCGGATAAAACAACAATTAGAAGCTGGCCTTGCGGACTCCGGGGATCTGGCCCTTGTAAGCCAGTTCACGGAAGCAGATACGGCAGATGCCGTAGTTGCGCAGGTAAGCGTGCGGACGGCCGCAGATCTTGCAGCGGTTGTACTTGCGGGTCGAGAACTTGGCCTCGCGCTGCTGCTTGAGAATCATCGATTTCTTTGCCATTGTCGCTTCCTCCTTAGCTCACAAACGGGGCGCCCATGAGCCGCAGAAGCTCACGTGCCTCTTCGTCGGTCTGAGCGGTGGTGGTGATTGCAATGTTCATACCGCGCAGCTTCTCGATCTTGTCGTACTCGATCTCGGGGAAGATGATCTGTTCCTTGAGGCCGAGGCTGTAGTTGCCGCGTCCGTCAAACGCGTCGGCGGAGATGCCGCGGAAGTCACGCACACGGGGCAGCGCCACGTTGAGCAGACGGTCCAGGAACTCCCACATGCGGTCCTGGCGCAGGGTGACCTTGACGCCGACCTTCATGCCTTCACGCAGCTTGAAGTTTGCAACGGACTTCTTCGCCGTGGTGGCAACCGCATGCTGACCGGTGATCGCGGAGATGTCCTTGATGACCGCGTCGAGCGCCTTGGCGTTGTCCTTGCAGTCGCCGCAGCCGACAGAGACAACGATCTTGTCGATCTTGGGGATCTGCATCACGGACTTGTACTGAAATTTCTCCATCAGAGCAGGAGCAACTTCATTAAGATACTTTTCTTTCATTCTGGTCATAATTCAGTTTCTCCTTTCTCTCAGATTTCTGCGCCGCACTTCTTGCAGACGCGGGTCTTCTTTCCGTTCTCGACCTTGAAGCCGACACGGGTGGCCTTGCCGCATTTCGGGCAGACCAGCTGAACCTTGGAGACATAGATCGGAGTCTCGACCTTGATGATGCCGCCCTCTTCACCCTGCTTGCGGGGCTTCTGATGCTTGGTGGCAACGTTCACGCCTTCCACAACGACCTTCGCGCCCTTCGGATCGGCAATGAGGACTTTTCCCTGCTTGCCCTTGTCCTTACCGGACAGAACGACTACCTTATCGTCTTTCTTAATCTTCATTCTCTATGCCCTCCATCAGATCACTTCGGGAGCCAGGGACAGGATCTTCATGTATTCCTTGTCACGCAGCTCACGGGCAACGGGTCCAAAGATACGGGTTCCGCGGGGGTTCTTATCACCGGTGTTGATGAGAACGGCAGCGTTTTCATCAAAGCGGACATAGGTTCCGTCTGCGCGGCGGACCGGCTTCACGGTGCGGACGACAACCGCCTTCACGACGTCGCCCTTCTTCACCGAGCCGCCCGGTGCAGCCTTGCGCACGGAGCAGACGATGACATCGCCGATGCTCGCGTACTTACGCTTGGAGCCACCCAGAACGCGGATGCACTTGAGTTCTTTGGCGCCGGTATTGTCGGCGACCTTCAGATAAGTTTCCTGCTGTACCATTCTGGCGCCTCCTTACTTAGCCTTCTCTACGATTTCGACCACGCGCCATCTCTTGTCATGGGACAGAGGACGGGTCTCCATCACGCGGACGATATCGCCGACGCCGCACTCGTTGTTCTCGTCGTGCGCCTTCAGACGGTAGGTCCGGCCGATAATCTTCTTATAGGTCTTGTGAGCAACGCGGTCTTCCACGATCACAACGACCGTCTTATCCATCTTGTCAGAAACGACCTTACCGACGCGGGTCTTACGGGAAGTAGTTCTTTCAGTATTCATAATTCCTTACCTCCTCAGTTCTGCTTCTCGCGCAGCACGGTCTTCACACGCGCGATGTCGCGGCGGGTAGCGGAAATCCGTGTGGGATTGTCAAGATGATTGGTGGCGTGCTGCATGCGGAGCATGAACAGATCCTTCTTCAGGTCGACGAGCGTCTTTTCGAGCTCTTCCACGGACTTGGAACGGATTTCATTAACCTTCATCATCTTCACCACCATTCTCAGTCTCTGCCTCTTTGGCGACGATCTTCGTCTTGATGGGCAGCTTGTGGCTGGCCAGACGCAGTGCCTCGCGCGCGATCTCTTCGGGAACACCCGCGATCTCGAACATGACTCTGCCAGGCTTCACAACGGCGACCCAGTACTCGGGTGCGCCCTTACCGGAACCCATACGGGTCTCTGCGGGCTTCGCAGTGACCGGCTTATCCGGGAAGATCTTGATCCAGACCTGACCGCCGCGCTTGGTGTAACGCGTCATGGCGATACGGGCGGCTTCGATCTGGTTGGAGGTAATCCAGCCGGGCTCCTGAGCGGAGAGGCCGAACTCACCGTAGGTGACCTTGTTGCCGCGGGAGGCTTTGCCCTTCATACGGCCGCGCTGCACTCTGCGGTATTTTACTCTCTTAGGCATTAACATTAGTTGTTGCCTCCTTCCTTAGCCGGGGCAGCCGGGCGCGGCCCGCGGTTGTAACCGCCCTGGCCTGCAGGTCTGCTGCCGTAGCCCTGACGGCGCTCGCCGCCCTGGCCCTGACCGCGGTTGTCACGGTTGTACCCGCCCTGACGGCGGTCACCGCCGCGGCGGTCGTCACGGCGTCTGCGCTCACCCTGCGGCTTGGAAAGATCCATCGTGCGCGGAGTGGTGCGAAGGGTCTGGGAAAGGACCTCGCCTTTGTAGATCCAGACCTTGACGCCGATGCGTCCGTAGGTCGTGTTCGCCTCGGCAAAGCCGTAGTCGATGTCGGCACGGATGGTCTGCAGAGGAATGGTACCCTCATGGTAGCACTCGCTTCTGGCGATCTCGGCGCCGCCCAGACGGCCGCCGCACTTGACCTTGATGCCGCGGGCGCCCATTCTCATGGCGCGGCCCATGGCGTTCTTCATCGCACGGCGGAAGCCGATGCGCTTCTCGAGCTGCTGCGCGATGTTCTCGGCAACCAGCTGAGCGTTCGTGTCGGGCGTGCGAACCTCGACGATGGAGAGAGCCACCGGCTTGCCGATGAGCTTTTCCACTTCCTGGCGATACTTCTCGATCGCTTCGCCGCCCTTGCCGATCACGACGCCGGGTCTGGCGCAGTGAATGTAGACGCGGACCTTGGAGGAATCGCGCTCGATCTCAATGGTGGGGACACCGGCGGAATAGAGGGCCTTCTTGAGATACTCACGAATCTTGTAGTCTTCAACGATCAGATCGCCGACCTTTTCTTCTCTGGCGTACCATCTGGAATCCCAGTCTTTAATAACGCCGACGCGCAGGCCGTGCGGATTTACTTTCTGTCCCATAATTCTGCCTCCTTCCCTCAGTCTCTCTCAGCCACGGCGATCATGATGTGGCTGGTGCGTTTGTTGATACGGTACATACGGCCCTGGGCACGGGGCATGCCGCGCTTCAGGATCGGGCCGGCGCCGACATAGGTCTCGGCGACGTAGAGCTTTTCAGGATCCATCTCGAAGTTGTTCTCGGCGTTGGCCATCGCACTCTTCAGAACCTTGACCATCAGCTCGCAGCCGGCTTTCGGCGTGTTCTGCATCATAGCCATCGCAACCTTCGCGTCCTTGCCGCGAATCATGTTGCAGACGATCTCGACCTTACGGGGAGAAATGCGTGCGTATTTGTGCTCCGCACGGGCAATCTTTTTCTCGTCCATTGCTTCTCCTCCTTACTTGCCGGTCTTGCTTCCGGCGTGTCCGCGGAAAGTACGGGTCGGGGCAAACTCACCAAGCTTGTGTCCGACCATATCCTCGGTGACATACACAGGAACATGACGGCGGCCGTCGTGAACGGCGATCGTGTGTCCGACGAAGGACGGGAAAATGGTAGAGGCGCGGGACCAGGTCTTGATGACCTGCTTGTTTCCGCTCTGGTTCATCTGGTCGACCTTCTTCAGCAGCTCGGGAGCGGCAAAGGGGCCTTTCTTGATACTTCTGCTCATTTCGTTTTCCCTCCTTACTTCGCGTTGCGGCGCTTGACGATGAACTTATCGGTGCGGTTCTTCGTCTTGCGGGTCTTGTAACCGAGCGCGGGCTTGCCCCAGGGAGTTACAGGGCCGGGACGGCCGACCGGGGACTTGCCTTCGCCACCGCCGTGGGGGTGGTCAACCGGGTTCATGACAGAACCGCGGACCGTCGGGCGTACGCCCATGTGACGTTTGCGTCCGGCCTTGCCGATGTGGACGTTGGCGTGGTCGATGTTGCCGACCTGGCCGATGGTCGCCACGCACTCAAGGCGGACCTTGCGCATCTCACCGGAGGGCAGACGGACGGTCGCCATGCCGCCTTCCTTTGCCATCAGCTGCGCGGCGACGCCGGCGCTGCGGACAAGCTGGGCACCCTTGCCGGGATAGAGCTCGATGTTGTGGATCACGGTACCCACGGGGATGTTGGCCAGAGGCAGGGTGTTGCCGGCCTTGATGTCGGCGTTGGCGGAGGACACGATGGTGTCGCCCGGGTTCAGGCCGACAGGCGCGAGGATGTAGCGGCGCTCGCCGTCTTCATACTCGCAGAGCGCGATGAACGCGCTGCGGTTCGGGTCGTACTCAAGGCGGAGAACCTTCGCGGCGACATCGAGCTTGTTGCGCTTGAAGTCGATCACGCGGTACTTCTGCCGGTTGCCGCCGCCCTGATGGCGGACGGTGATGCGGCCGTAGCTGTTGCGGCCGGAGTGCTTCTTCAGTACCTCAAGCAGGGATTTCTCGGGCTTGGCATGCTTGTCAACGCCGTCGAATCCGGAGACGGTCATCTGTCTCCTGGCCGGGGTAGTAGGTCTGTAGGTTTTAATCGACATGTCTGTACCCCCTTATGCCATGCCTTCGAAGAGCTCAATGTTCTTCGAATCCGCGCTGAGCTTTACAACAGCTTTCTTCCAGGAAGCCTGACGGCCCATGGGATAGGCCCCGTTGCGCTTCATCTTGCCGGTGACGTTCTCGGTGGTGACCTTGATGACCGTCACGTCGAAGATTTCCTCGATCGCCTTCTTGATCTCGATCTTGTTGGCGTCCTTGGCAACTTCAAAGGCATACTTCTTAATGTCAAGATCTTCCATGGACTGTTCGGTGATAATCGGGCGAATGATCACATCATATGCGGTTTTCATCAGGCGAACACCTCCTCAATCTTGGCGAGCGCGGCCTTGTCGAGAACGAGCTTGCCGCTGGTGAGAATCATGTAGGGGCTGAGGATCGTGGCGGTGGTGGTGGTCACACCGGGCAGGTTGCGGGCGGACTTGACGACCTTCTCATCGACGGTCTCGGTGACGACCAGGGCCTTGTTCTCGGCTCCCACCTTCGCGAGGAAGCTCTGGAAGGGCTTGGTCTTGATTTCACTCACGGTCAGGCCGTCGATCACGACGATCTCATTCTCCGCGGCCTTCGCGCTCAGTGCGCTCTTGAGCGCCAGGCGCTTGACCTTCTTGTTCAGGGTGTAGCTGTAATCGCGGGGCTTCGGCGCAAAGGCCACACCGCCGTGATACCACACCGGGGATCCTGCGTAGCCGGCGCGGGCACGGCCGGTTCCCTTCTGGCGCCAGGGCTTCTTCGTGGTGTAGGACACCTCGCCCTTGGTCAGCGCGCTCTGCGTACCCTGACGGCAGTTGGCCAGGTGATTCTTCACGGAATCATGCAGCACGCTCTCATTCGGCTGAATGCCGAAGATGGCTTCGGAGAGCTCGATCTCGCCGATCTTCTCGCCTGCCATGTTAAAAACATTTGCTTTAGGCATTTATGCTGCTCTCCTTTCCTTACTTTGTACGGGCGGAAGCCTTCTGCGGGTTGACACGGGCAGAAGCCTTCTGCGGGTTGACGCTGACACCGGCGGCCGCACCCTTCTTGACGGGCTGGGTCTTGACGGTATCCTTCAGATAAACGATGCTACCCTTCGGGCCGGGAACGGCGCCGCGGATGGCGATGAGGTTCAGCTCCGCGTCAACCTTCACGATGTCGAGGTTCTGGACAGTGACCTGATCCACGCCCATGTGGCCGGCCTGCTTCTTTCCCGGGAAAATACGGGAAGGATCGGTGCTCGAGCCCATGGAGCCGGCGTGCCGGTGAACCGGGCCGCCGCCGTGGCTGGTCGGGGTGCGGCCCTGGCCGAAGCGCTTGACAACGCCGGCGTAGCCGTGGCCCTTGCTGATTCCGGTGACGTCGACCTTGTCGCCCTCTGCGAAGAGGTCAGCCTTGACGACATCGCCGACTTCCAGCTTGCTGTCATCCTCAAGACGGAATTCTTTCAGATGCTTGACCGGATTCACGCCCGCCTTCTTCAGGTGGCCCTGCTCCGGCTTGGAAAGCTTCTTCTCGCCGACTTCTTCAAAACCGAGCTGAACGGCGTTGTAGCCTTCCTTTTCCTTGGTCATCTTCTGCACGACCACACAGGGGCCCGCTTCGATGACGGTGACGGGGATGACCTTCCCCATCTCGTCGAAGATCTGCGTCATGCCGACCTTCTTGCCAATAATGGCTTTCTTCATGTTTTTCCTCCTATCGGTTATTGGTTGCCCCGCATGGCCCGGGAGAGTTCCCGTCCGGAGGCTGGCAACTTAACCCGCCCGCACTCGCAAGCTGCGGGCAGTGGGTTTGCTTAACTGGGGTTGACTTAACTGGGGGGGAATTTGCTTTTTGATCCGATCAGAGCTTGATCTCGATCTCGACACCGGCGGGAACTTCAACGCTCATCAGGGCTTCCACCGTCTTCTGGGTGGGGCTCATGATGTCGATGAGGCGCTTGTGGGTGCGGCGCTCGAACTGCTCACGGCTGTCCTTGTACTTGTGGACGGCGCGCAGGATCGTGACGATCTCGGTCTTGGTGGGCAGGGGGATGGGTCCGGAGACCTTTGCATCCGTGCGCTTGGCGGCCTCAACGATGGTTTCCGCAGCCTTGTCGATCAGCTGATGATCATAGGCCTTGAGGCGAATGCGGATCATGTTCTTGCTGTTGCTTGCCATTGGGTTTTCTCCTTTTCGTACGTTCTTTCCGGCGGCATTGGGCACCGCCTTATTAAAGGATGCGTACGGATGAAGCCGTCTCGTACACACATCCGTGCGTATCAGACCGTGTCCGAAAAACAAACCGGCATTCCAGCCGGTCTGCTCCCCGCCCGCGCGATATACGCGTGGAACGAAAGGCTTCAGCCGCCCGATTGCGTACCGGCGAACCGGTACCGGACATACTCCACGGAAGTTACCTCACTTTGTGAGCAATCTCCCGCTTCAACGCATACCTGTGCTCTTCACGCAGGCTCAACTAATATACCAGCAGTACAGAAAAAAGTCAAGCAAAAATTTCGTGCAAAACGTAGAAATTTCACCTGACTTTTTGTGCAGTTTGTATGGTTTGTTCTGAATCAGTCCGGGAGCCGGTTCTGTTCTCCGTTGAGACCCGGCAGCCGGTTCACCAGACGCACCAGGAGCCGGAGCAACAGGGCCGCCGCCAGGCTGAAGAGGAAGGCACCGCCGGTGCGGATCAACTCCGGCGATTCATAGGGAAGCCAGTGATCAATATAGTGGTATCCGAATTTGACACCGTCCACATGGACCAGGAACCACTCATAGGAGAAGCCGTCGATCCAGAGGAACAGCGGTCGGAGCACATGCTTTCCACCGGCATAAAGCAGCAGTACCGTTGCCGTATATCCGATCAGCGCCGGGACATCGTTGAAGGCCTGCCAGTATCCGCCGCGCTTCACCATCAGGGCCGCCAGTCCAAGCCCGCAGGCCGCCGCAAGGATCAGCCCCCCGATCGGGATGGTCAGGGTGTCATGCGTCATAAGATAATCCGCGGCCGCCATACCAAGGACAAACTCCCAAAGGTACTGGAAGCAGAAACTGCCCCAGACCCGCAGGTTCTCCAGGCCGGTTGCGTGCATCGTAACCCACCACGCCACGCTCACCGCGCAGCCGGTCAGAAGGACCGCGCGCATCGAGGTCTTCTCCCTCAGCCTGCAGATCGGGAGAAACAGCAGATAGAGCTGGATGATCGTCGAGATGAACCACAATTGCAGTCCGTAGGAAAGGATATACTTTTCAAAGAACATTTTATAAAGGAAGACATGACTCAGCAGGTATTCCAGCTGTGTTCTGTCATCTACGCCCCAATGCGGGAGGAAGAAGTGAACCAGCAGGAAGATCAGATACGGGATATAAATCTTCAGGAAACGCTTCCTGATAAATTCCCTGAAGCCCATCGGTCTGTGCAGATAGCTCAGATACAGCCCGAAGCCGGAACAGAAGATGAACACATGTCCTCCGGTCCCTCCCATCGCGGACGCCGCACGCAGCCAGGCCGGAATCTGCCCTTCGTGCCAGTAAACCTGAATGACGTGCATCAGCACAACCGTTGTAATCGCAAAGCCGCGCAGAAACGATACTTCTTTATATTTACGGTATCCGCCCTGAATGGTCAGTTTCCTCATCTCCTGTCTGATCTGTTCATCCACGATGTGCTTTTCCGGTATTACCCCCGTCTCCGGCGGGGCCAATACCGCAGATGGCAAGCAAGACTGTGAAAAAACATAATAAATAAGCTCTGCCTTTCGGCAGAGCTTGGTGGGGGAAGGTGGATTCGAACCACCGAAGGCATCGCCAGCAGATTTACAGTCTGTCCCCTTTGGCCACTCGGGAATTCCCCCATGTTCAATTGGAGCTGGTGGACGGACTCGAACCCCCGACCTGCTGATTACAAATCAGCTGCTCTACCGACTGAGCTACACCAGCATCTGCAAGGTCAGCAGCCATCATCCAGCCGCCCGGTTATAATAGCAGAAACCCCCTCGTTTGTCAACAGTTTTTTTCTTCACTTTTTCAAGGTCTGCGCCTCCGCTTCCTCTGCCTTCTCCGGCAGAATGCCGTAGCCGAGGATCCTGAGCTGATCCGCGATATAGTCATATTCATATTCCTTGACGACCGGTTCACGGTTCCCCTCGATGGTGCGGATCGTGCTGCCCTCCACTTCCGTGACGATGCCCACATGGTCCGCTCTGCCGTCATCCCAGTCGAAAAAGATGATGTCTCCCGGTACCGGCGTATGGCTCTGCACATCCTCAAACAGCCCCCTGTGTTTGAGCGTATCCACCCAGTTGACCGTTCCGCTGTCGTAGGGGAAGACCTCGTCCGGGATTCCGGCGTAGTACAGGCAGAAGGAGACAAACATCGCGCACCAGGCCCCGAAGGGGAAGCCGTACCATTCTCCGTAGCGATTGTAGTGGCCGCCGTGGAAATCCCCTCCGATGGCGATGTTGGTGCTGCTCTCGGTGTATCCGAGCTGGCTCCTGGCCACCGCAACCAGATCCTCACGGGGATCTCCGCTCAGTCTGACATCGCGGAGAGAGGCCTCCCAGTCCGCCGTAGTCTCCAGATCGGTGTCCGGCACACTGACGATCGTCTCGTCCCCTGTCTCCTCATCCACTTCGACAATGACCCTTTGGAAGCATTCCGGCCCGTGTACATGTTCTTCCAGCTCCAGCTGCCCGCAGATCAGCTTTCCGTCGCTGTCGTAGCACGACGGAGTATGGGTGTGGAGCTCCAGCTGCCCGCAGATCAGTTTCCCGTCGGCATCGAAGCAGCTCTCGTCATGAACATGCGGCGGAATCACCGGCAGATTACATCTCCGCTCATAATAGCCGTCAAAGCAGTCGGAATTGTGTACATGAACCGCGTATCCGGCGTACCCTTCCCCCGTCTTCGGCTCATAGCGGCAGTCGAAGATGTAGGCAACACGGTACAGAACTTCGGCTCGCGCGGATACACCGGGCGTAAGAAGGCAGGCCAAAGCCGTCAGGCCGCTCAGTGCCCTGACCACACCTCTGTGTTGGAACCATCTCCCTGCCATTTTCTGCTCCTCTCCGCTTTCAGGACGGGGTAGATGCCGTTTCCGGTTTCTCCCCGTCCCTCTGCCGTAATCCGATTCTTTTATTCAGTCAACAAGTTTCAGACTTCGATCAGTTCGTACTCTCTGGTGCCGAAGCCCAGTTCCGCCGCGGCCTCAATCGTGTGAACGCCGTTTCTGCTCTCGACACGCTCTGTGAAATGGGCACGGCCGGGATCGTCGGAGCTGTAGACCAGGTCGATGCAGGCCTGGTCGATGGCCACCGGATCCAGAGACGCCAGAATGCCGATGTCCTTCATGCAGGGCGGCTCCGCCACGTTGACGCAGTCGCAGTCCACCGAGAGATTCTTCATCACGTTGATAAAAGCGATCTTTCCTTCAAAATGCTTCACCACCGAAGACGCGGCGTCCGCCATGGCCTCGGGGAACACGACCTTGTCCGCATGCACGTCCCAGGCGTCAAAGTTGCTGTCGCTCTTTCCGCCGGAGTGGATCAGCGCCTTGCCTGCACGGCTGGCGCAGCCGATGGAGAGCTGCTTGAGCGCGCCGCCGTAACCGCCCATCGGGTGTCCCTTGAAGTGGGCCAGAACCAGCATCGAGTCATAGTTCTCGATGTCCTTGCCGAGGCGGTTCTCCTTCAGGATTTTCCCGTTCGGAATCTGCCAGATCACGTCCGGTCCCTCCGCATCCATCAGATCCACGTCAAAATACTTGTTCCAGCCGTGGTATTCGATCAGCTGGCGGTGAGATTCGGTATAGTCGCGGACACCGTTGTTGAACTTGCTGCCGTAAGCGGTGTTGCATTCCACAATCGTGCCCTTGACCTTCTCCACCATCGGCTTCCAGAAATCCGGGCGCAGGAAGTTCTGATTTCCCTTCTCGCCGGAATGCACCTTCACGGCCACCTTTCCCGGAAGGTCGATCCCAAGCCGCTCATACATCTTCACCACGATTTCCGGACTGATCTCTTTACTGAAATATACTTTTGCTTTGGTCATTTTGGTCATTCCTCTCCTGCTTTTTGCATTCTTTTCATTGATTAAACGGACTTGTGCTTTTATTTTAATAGAAGATAGCCTGTTTTGCAACCGGAAATTATCATCCGCTGCCCGGATCCCGGGCCGGGCTGTTCTATTCTGTTGTTCAGGGGCGCCGATTTCCGTTCCCAAAATGTTATGGAAACCGAAAAATGACGCAAATTTGTAACCTGCCGTCTCTTTTGTTCGGAAAGTTTAACTGCAAAATGCGACAATTTGGCTGAATTTGAGAAAGCCGCCTGTCGAAAACTCTGTTGAAACTGTCAATAACTTTTCTTCATGCTTCCATGATCCTGTCAGTTATGTAACCCTGCGCCCTGTCTCGCTGAGCGAAAATGCCAATATCGTGCTTCTCCCCTCTCCCTGTTTCGCAGCATATTCAGTGAAAAAGAAAACAGTTGACGAAAATGCACTCTTGTGGTAATATAACTGAGCTTTCTGAGGAAATGCTGGATTAGCTCAGCCGGTAGAGCGCCTGATTCGTAATCATGAGGTCGCGAGTTCGAATCTCGCATCCAGCTCCAAAGCCGCCGCAGATTCTTCTGCGGCGTTTTTCAAAAGCCGGTGTGATGGAATGGTAGACGTGACGGACTCAAAATCCGTTGGGCTAATCCCCCGTGTGGGTTCGAGTCCCACCACCGGCACCACAGCCCCTGATTCTTGTCGAATCAGGGGCTGTTCTTTTTTCTTTATTCTTTTCCGGCCAGTTTGCTCAGGATTCCCCGGACCAGCGAGGCTGACCGCGGCATGAAGAAGTCCGCCACAACTCCCACCAGGAAGGCACAGATGATGGTGCCGATGCCAACTTTCCCGCCCAGGAGGAAGCCGATCAGAACAAACAGCGCGTCCGTCGCGACACGGGTGATGCCGAAGCGGATTCCGCTCTTCTCGCTGATCACCACGGCCACCAGATCGTTCGGCCCTGTCCCCGCCTCCGATCGGATGACAACGGTCATGCCGAAGGCCAGAATCACACAGCCGAGGACCAGTACCGGGATTTTAACGGGCAGACCCGCGCCGCCGATGTTCAGGCTCTGCAGCAGCCAGGAGAAAAAGTCGATGATCGGCCCGCCGCAGAACATGCAGATCAGGGTTCCGGCCTTGACATAATGCCGGTCCACGATCAGGAGGATCAGAATGATCAGGAAGCTGACCGCCATATGGACGGTTCCGTGGGTCAGGTTCCATCCCGCGTTCTCGCTCTGCTGCCGCAGGCCCTGGATCAGCACGTTGAACGGATCGGCCCCAAGGTCCGAGAGCAGAAACAGCGTCACGCCGAGATGCGCAATCGTAAGACCGATGAACAGGATCACCAGCCGGGAGATATATTCCCGATAGTTTTTCATGGCTTCTCTATTTTTTCGGTGACAGCGCCGCCAGTTCAGGGTCGATCACTACCCCCTCACGCAGGATGCAGCGCTCGTCCAGCCAGACCGTCGAGCGCAGACAGATGCCGTCTGTGTGGCTGACCGCGTCCTGTCCGCAGGGCGGCGCGTCCACATCGCTGACATAGCCGATGCCCCACTCCGTCGCGCCCCAGACGCGCTCGTCTTCCACGATGTTCCCCGTGAGCTGTGCTCCCGGGTTGAAGCCGTAAGAGATATGCGCCATCTTCAGCATGCCGGGGTCGTGAAACTGCTTCAAATAGGTTTCATAGGTTCGTGCGTCCTCACCGCCGTCCACGGCCGTGATGATGCCGTCTCTGACGGTCAGGCGGATCGGCTCATCCGGGATCCTGCCGAAAGGCGGCGTGACGCAGCCGTCAAAAACGATCGTCCCCTGAATGCTTCCGAAGCGCGGCACGACGTTGATCTGTCCCGTCAGCATGTGAACCGCTGGGAGGGAGGCGTCGCCGCAGTCGCAGGCCACATAGTGTACCGGATCGATCTCAAAGCGGACATCCGTCCCGGCCGGTGTCGTAACGTGCATGGTTCCGGCGTTCCGGGTGAGTTCCGCCACCCGGCGCATAAAGATCTGCAGCTGCGGGGTGTCCACACGGCCCACCGTACGGATCAGCAGATCCTCATTGAAGTCCACGAGGCACATGTAGCGCAGCTTTTTGTTTTCCGCCGTAGCCCGCTCATAGGGCGTGGAGTACAGCAGCCACTGGTGGTTGAACTCGATCCATACATCCGTCGCCGAGAGCGCGGCACTGAGCACCTCCACCGGGAGGTCCGGATCCGCGGCCTTGCCCACACTCCCGGGTGTCGGGCACTGGATGATCACGGGGTGTGCCCCGGCGTTCTGCACTGCGTCGGCGACCGCTCTGGTGACAGTCATGTTGCTGTCATAGTCCGTGGTGATCGTAACGGTCTCCCCCGGCCGGACGGCGAAGATTTCTTCGATCAGCTTTTTTGCCGCCGATTCCAGTTCTGTCATGGCCCTCTCCTCAGCAAAACGGCTTATAGTCGATCTCGTACCCAAAGCTTCTCGGGCCGAAGACCTCCAGGCCGCGCTCCGTGGTCCACTCTTCCGGCGCCGGCAGGGCGATGATCGCCGCATGCTCTCCGACTTTTGCATAGGGGTTCAGCTGCGGCATCGCCTCGTCGAGGTTGAAGAAGCAGATCAGGTCCGGAACCGTCACATAGGGTTCCCCGTCCAGCCAGCTGATGATATTTTCATTCTGGTACCAGATATGCAGCGTATGTCCGGCGCAGCCGCCCTCTCCCTCCAGAACCGTGTCGCCGAAGGTGTAGCCGTCTCTCGTCTCAAAGCGGCTCTCGGTCACAACGCCCCGGAACATGGGCTTTCCGTTTCCGGCTTCCGTCACCGCCGCGACGTAATCGCCGCCCGCGGCCTTCGTCTCGCGGAAGGCTTTGCCGATCTTCTCGGCAAAGGAGATGGCGCCCCGGATGACCGCATCCTTCAGCACCGCCGCCGTGTTCACATGGTCCATCACCGCGATGGTGTTGCGGCTGACCACCGCCAGGGCCCGGACCAGGTCCTCACCCCGCTCGTCGTCATAGACGTTGGTGAACACCGCGCCCTCGCCAAACTCGTTCATCACGGCCATCGGGCACATGGGGACGCCCTTGAGATAATAGGTGGAGTGCTGCAGCGCGGGGACGCTTCTGCCGGCCGGGTCTCCGTCGACGATGAAACGGTCCGTCATGGCCCCTACATAGAAGGCCGTCGCGGTATTGCCGCCGCCCAGCTCCGTCGAAATAACCGCCGACACATCACGGCCCAGGAAGCGCTCCAGCTGCTTCATGTTGAGCAGATACATGCTCTCGTCCGTTTCTTTGAGGCGGGCGTACTTTTTCTTCTCTTCCTCGGTCAGCGGGCTGATGGCGCCGCAGGCATAGGGCGTGCCGATCACGGCCTCGGGATCCATTTCATCGAAGGTCACCAGCCGGAATATCTTTCCCGCTGCCAGCGCTTCATCGATGCTCCGGATTCCTTCCTCCAGGCTTCCGCCGCCCCCGGTGCCGAGGATGGTGCAGCCCAGCAGGATATTCATCAGGTCTTCCCTGTTCAGTTCTCTCATAGGACTCTTTTCTCCTTACTGCAGTTCTTTCAGTTCATCCGCCCGCAGGCAGCTCACCATATGTCCGCCGCCCATATCCCGCTGTGGCGGCGTCTCGCTGCGGCATCTTTCGCAGGCATAGGCACAGCGCTCATGGAAGGCGCAGCCGGGAGGCGGGTTGATGGGGCTCGGGATCTGCCCTTCCAGGGTCTTCAGGCCCTCCATCCCCTGAGTTGTCAGACTCGGGATCGCGTCGAAGAGCGCCTTGGTATAGGGATGGCGCGGGTGGCGGAAGATCTCTTCGGCGCTGCCGAATTCCACGATCTTCCCCAGATACATGACGGCGATCTTGTTCGCCAGCTCGTGCACCACGCCCAGGTCGTGGCTGATCAGGATGTTGGTCAGGCCGAAGCGCTTCTTCAGATCCTTGATCAGGGCGAGGATCTGCTCCTGGCTGAAGACGTCGATGGAGCTGGTCGGCTCGTCCAGTACCACCAGCTTCGGCCGGGACGCCAGAGAGCGCGCGATGGCAATACGCTGCCTCTGGCCGCCGGAGAACTCATGGGGATACTTGTAGCACGCGTCCTCCGGAATTCCGACCATGGCCAGCAGTTCTTTGACCCGATTGAGCTTTTCCGTTTCGCCGAGGCGCTCATAGACCTCGATGGGTTCGGCGACGATGTCCTTGATGAGCCAGCGCGGGTTGAGGGACCAGTAGGGATCCTGAAAGACGATCTGGACATTCTTCTTGAAAGAGTTGCCGCCCTTTCTTCCCGCTCCGAGCGCCGGCTTCCCCTCGAACCAGACTTCGCCCTCGGTGGGTTCAAAGAGGTTGAGGATGGTGTTGACCAGGGTGGACTTGCCGCAGCCGGATTCCCCGACGATGCCCAGAACCTCGCCTTTGTTCAGGGTGAAGCTCACATCGTCCACCGCCTTGAGGCAGAGGTGCTTCTGGTGCTTGATCTCGTCATTGATGTCGAAATACTTTTTCAGATGCTCGACCCGGAGCAGCTCTTCCCTGCTTTCCACGGGTTCGGCGCTGCGGCTCTCGGTCCTCACCGCTTCCAGCAGTACTTTGGTGTACTCCTGCTGCGGGTCGGTGATGAGCTTTGCCGTGGTGTTCTCCTCGATGATTCTGCCGCCGTAGAGGATACCGACGCGGTCGCAGAAGGCCGAAACCAGGCTCAGGTTGTTCGCGATGAAGAGTACGGTCATGCCGCGCTTCTGCTGCAGCTCTTTCAGGAGTTTCAGGATGCTCGCCTGGATGGTAACATCCAGGTTTCTTGTGGGCTCGTCCGCGATCAGCAGCTCCGCCCCGCAGGCGAGAGCCAGAGCGATGATGACGCGCTGGCGCTGACCGCCGGAGAGCTGATGCGGGTACTTGGAGAGGATGCTCTCCGCGTCGGCGAGCTTGACCTCCCGGAGCAGGTCGGCGGCTTCCTCGGTCGCTTTCTTTTTGTTCAGGCCCTTTTTTCTCGTGCGCAGCACGTCGGTCATGATGCTGCCCACCGTGAAGACCGGATTGAGACAGCTCATGGGATCCTGAAAGATCATGGCGATCCTGCTGCCGCGGACGCGCTGCTGCATCTGCCGCGGCGAGAGCTTCAGGAGGTTTTCACCCTCCAGCAGGACCTCGCCGGATTCGATTTTCCCCGGCGGGCAGGCCAGAAGCTGCTGGATGGCGAGGGCGAGCACGGTTTTGCCCTGGCCGGATTCGCCTACGAGGCCGTAGGTTTCGCCCCGCTCAATGGCCAGGTGCTCAATATTCAGCACATCCTTGACGCCCTCATAGGACTTGTGCGTGATGTGCAGGTTTTTGATTTCAAAATAAGCCATGGCTTCTCTCCTCACTTTTTCCGCGTCTTGGGATCAAGGATCTCACGGATCGCGTCCCCGATGAGGTTGAAGCACAGAACGGTGATGAAGATCGCGACGCCCGGGAAGATGCAGTACCACCACTTGTCCGGGAAGTAGGTCCGGCCCATCGAGATCATCAGGCCCCACTCCGGGGTGGGCAGCTGGGCGCCGAGGCCGAGGAAGGAGAGGCTTGCCACCGTGAGGATGACGCCGCCGATGTCCATGGAGGCCTGTACGATGACGGGACTGATGCAGTTGGGCATGATGTGCCGGAAAATGATCTTGAGCTTGCTCGTTCCGATGGTTTCCGCCGCCTGGACGAACTTCCGCTCCTTGACGGAGATCGCCTGACCGCGGATCAGGCGCGTGTACCAGGGCCACCAGGAGAGCGAAATGGCAAGCACGGCGTTGTTCAGGCTGCTTCCCAGCACCGCCACCATGGCGATCGCCAGCAGCAGCGGCGGAAAGCTCAGGAACACGTCGGTCAGCCGCATGATCACGTTGTCCACCCAGCCGCCGAAGCTGCCGGCAATGGCGCCGAGCGGCACACCGATAAGCAGCGACAGGCCGACCGCGCCCAGTGCCGAGCGGAGGGAAACCCTTGCGCCGTAGACGACGCGGCTGAAGATATCCCGGCCGAGTTCATCCGTTCCCATCCAGTGCTCCGCGCTGGGCGGCTGGAGCTTGTTCTCAATATGGCTGGCATCCGCGATATCCTGCGGATACGGGATGATCACGTTGGCGAAGACCGCCGACAGCACCAGCAGCACCAGCACGATCAGGGCCAGGAGGCTGAGCTTGTTTCTCGCCAGGAGGTACATGCTCTCTCCGAAGCTTTTCAGGCGGGGACGGAGGGTCTGAAGGAAGTTTGACATGCGCTCTCTCCTCCTTTACAGACGCACCCGCGGGTCGGATGCGATGATGATGTCCGCCAGCAGGTTCAGGATGATGTAGCAACAGGCGCCGAAAAGGGTCACACCGATAATGGCCGGATAGTCCAGCGTCGTAACCGCGCCGGAGATGTAGCTGCCGATGCCGGGCCAGGAGAAGATGGCCTCCACCAGGAAGGTGTCCGTCAGGGTATAGCCCATGGAGAGCGCCACATCCGTCGCCGTGGTGCCGAGGCTGTTCTTCAGCGCGTATTTCCAGAGCATCTTGCCGTCCCGCAGGCCGTAGCTGTGTCCGGCCGTGATGTAGTCCTCCCCCAGAATCTCCAGCAGGGCACTCCGCGTCATACGCGCCACCAGGCCGATGGGATAGAGTGCGATGGTGATGCAGGGCATGATGATATGCAGGAAGGCATCCCCCATCAGGGAGAAATTGCCCGTGAGCAGGCAGTCCAGAAGCAGCAGGCCCGTGATGTTCGGCATGGTCTGAAAAATCGTCGCCTCCACACTCAGCCGTCCCCCGATGGGCAGCAGGCTCAGGCTCTTATAGAAGATCAGCTGGAAGAACAGCGCCACCCAGAAGGTCGGCAGCGAGACCGCGCCGATGGAGAAAAAGCGGCTGATATGGTCCAGCATCCGGTCTTTTTTCTTGGCGGAATAGATCCCCAGTGGAATTCCGATCAGCACCGCCAGCAGGAAGGCCAGCAGCACCAGCTCCAGGGTTGCGGGGATATAGCGCTTCAGCTCCGCCGCCACCGGCTGGTGGGTGCGCAGACTCTTGCCCAGATTGCCGTGCAGAAGATCTCCCAGATAGATCACATACTGCTCCGGAAGGGATTTGTCCAGGCCGAGCTCAATGCGCGCGGCTTCCAGCTGTTCCGCAGTTGCGCGCTGTCCCGCCCACTTCACTTCGGGATTGGAAGGGATCACACGCGCGATGAAAAACGTGATCGTCACCACGCCGATCAGCACGACAATGCTGCTCAGAATGCGTTTGAAAATATACTTCAACATAGGCCAGTTCGCCTTTCACGAAATACGCCGAAATGGCGCCCCTGTCATGGTCCGACAGGAGCCGCCATTTCGGTGCGGTTTTCCGGATACTTATTTTGCGGTAACCTGATAATAGTCGATGGTGTAGGAATAGGCGGGATTCTCCGCGACACCGTCCACGCTGTTGCTGACGACATAGGTGTGAACCTGGTCGTAGAGGTTGAGGTAATAGGCCTGGTCGGCGACGATCTTCTGAGCCTCGATGTAATTCGCCTCGGCTGCTTCACGGTCTGTAACGGTCAGCTCCACCGCCTCGTCGATGAGGGCGTCGAGCGCCTCGTCATGCAGGTAGGAGAGGTTGTAGACAATCTCATCCTCGCTGTGCAGCAGAGACGTGAACCAGCTGACCGGGTCGGCATAGTCCGGCCACCAGATGAACAGAAACATGTCCTGACGGTTCTTCGGGTCGGTGTTCTGTGCCTGGGCCCACTGCTGGTCCCACTCCATGCTCTTGAGCTCCAGATCGATGCCGAGCTGGCGGAGGTTGACCTGGTAGAGCTGCAGGGCGCTGGCATAGGTGTCGTCGCCGGTCATATAGGTGACGGTGAGCTTCAGGCCGTTGGTGTCGACGCCGGATTTCTCAAGATATTCCTTTGCCTTGTCCATGTCCAGTGTGTACTGGAACACCTCGTCGCTGTGGCCCCAGAGTCCGGCAGGCACGGTGCCGACGGACTGCTCGGCATTGCCGTTCATGACCTGGTTGACTGTCTCGTCATAGGGGAAAGCGTAGGCCAGAGCACGGCGGAAGTCGGCGTTGCTGCCGGGTTCCACGGCGGTGTTGATGAACATGATGACGTTGTTGAAGGTCTCGGCCTTTACGATGTGGACCTTGTCGGGCTGTGCCTCCAGCGCTTCAAGGTCGGTGGAGGAGAACTCACAGGAGATCTGCGCCTCGCCGGTCTCCAGCATCTGGCGGCGCGCACTGGATTCAGAGACCTCGCGGACATAGACATACTGATACTGGTTGTCGTTCCAGCCGCCGCGGTACTCCGGATAGGCCTGCAGCACGACGCTGTCCCCGTTGGCCTGGGTAATCATGTAGGGGCCGGAGCCGCCGTCATGGCCCTGGTTGAAGTACTCAACATCCTGATCGATCACGCTGTCGGACATGACATAGGCCGCATAGGCCGCAGATGTGACCAGGTCGATGGCGCAGGGATATCCGCAGGTGATGGTGACTTCATACTCGCCCGTCGCTTCCACGGAACCGCCGTTCTCTTCCAGAACCGCGTCCCAGATATAGGCGCCGCCCTGTCCGAGGTCCATGGTGCGCCTGAAGGAGTTGACCACCTGCTGGGCGGTCAGCTTGCTGCCGTCATGGAAGGTCACGTCGTCACGGAGCTGGAACACCCAGACCGTACCGTCTTCGTTGGAACTCCAGGAGGTCGCCAGCATGGGGACAACTTCTCCCGTTTCCGGATCATAGTGGGTCAGCGTCTCATAGACGTTCTGCAGCACCATGATGCCGTTGGAGTACTCGATGCTGGGATCTAGCGTGACATACGGCATGGAGTTGTGGATATGATAGAGAATCCTGTTGTCCGCCGCGAATGCGCTGCCGCCGAGGCCTGCCGCCAAGCCGAGCACGAGAACCAGGACCAGCGCAAGGGAGATGAGCTTCTTCATTGTCATCCTTCTTTCTGTATGTTGTCTGCATATTGACGTATGTTGCAGCAGTTCAGGCTGCTACGTGGAAACTTTACCATGAACCGCAGCTGTGCGCAATAGGGAATTCTGACAATATTTTCGTATTTTTTCAAAAAGCAGGCTGCAAATTGCATAAAATCTGCATAAATGCAACTTGCAGCCTGTTTCCGCATGCTTCTGTTTTGAATGCGGGATCTCGCGGAAGCGGACTTCCGTCTTACTTAGAGATATCCGTTTTCGCGCAGGGAGTAGTAGTCCTCGCCGGACACAATCAGGTGGTCCAGCAGCCGCACGCCGATGGTGCCGAGGGCTGCCTTCGCCGCTTCAGTCGCGTCAAGGTCTTCCCGGGAGGGTGAGAGGGTCCCACCGGGGTGGTTGTGGGTCAGGATCACGGACACCGCCTTGCTGAGGACCGCGGTTTCCACGATCTTCCGTACCGGGAAATGCACCGCGTTCACATCCCCTTTCGCGACCTCCTCGCGCTTTACGATCTTCCCCCTCGCATTGAGGCAGAGAATGCGCACGCTTTCGTCCGCCTGATTGCGGTACATCGAGCAGCAGGTTTTCCCTGCGTCCAGGGTGCTTCGGATATAGTTGCGCTCCCTGCCCTTCGTCTTATGATAGCGGTTCTCGGTGCCTTTGATGAGCGTGATCAGCGTAGCCGCCGTTTCCTTCACCCGCGGCACGTTCGCATTCAGGATCTCTTCATAGCTTGCGTCCAGCACATCCGGAAGACTTCCGAAATGCGCGATCAGCTTTTTGGCCTCATCCTTGGTATCCCGGTAGGGAATCGCAAACTGCAGCAGAAGCTCCAGCACCTCATAGTCCTGAAGGCTGTCCAGCCCCTGTTCAAGATAGCGCCCGCGCAGGCGTTCCCGGTGCCTTTTCATCTGCTCTTTCTTTTCCGGATCCGTCTCCGTAACGCGTCCGTCCGCTTTCTTCTCCTCTTTTTTCTGTCCCATGCTGCTCACCTCAGACTTGATGTAGATTTACGGTATGGAAAGAATCTATGACGGTCGGCTAAACGCTCTGCGTATAGTTCTGTGACACGTCCATACTGGCATAGGCGTTGAGGTCGCTTCCCGCGCGGGTCCCGGCCAGATACTCATAATAGCCCTGCGCCCCAACCATGGCGCCGTTGTCACCGCAGAGCTTCAGCGGAGGGATGAAGAGGTCGATCTTTTCCCGTTCCGCTGCGTCGTGGAAGTCCTTCCGGATGCGGGAGTTGGCGGCGACGCCTCCCGCCACCGCGAGCCTTTTGTACCCCAGTTCCTTAACCGCCTGCATCGTGCGGGGCACCAGGCTGTCGCTGACCGCTTTGGTAAACGACGCCGCCAAAGAGGCCCGGTCCAGTTCCTCCCCCGTCTGCTCGGCATGGTGGGCCAGGTTGATCACCGCGGTCTTCAGCCCGGAAAAGCTCATGTCATAGGGGCGCCCCTCCACATGGGCGATCGGGAAGACGTACATCGTATCGTCGCCGCCCTGCGCGAGGTCGTCGATGGGTTTGCCTCCGGGATAGGGCAGGCCGAGGACGCGTGCGGTCTTGTCAAAGCACTCCCCTGCCGCGTCGTCCCGGGTCGCGCCGAGGATGTGCATGTCCGTATAGTCCCGTACGTCAATGATCAGCGTGTTTCCGCCCGAGATCGCAAGGCAGACAAAGGGCGGTTCCAGTTCCGGGAAGGCCAGATAGTTTGCCGCGATATGCCCGCGGATGTGGTGCACCGGAATCAGCGGCACCTTCAGCACGGAGGCAACCGCCTTGGCAAAGTTCACCCCGACCAGCACCGCGCCGATAAGCCCCGGCGCATACGAAACGGCGACCGCGTCGATGTCCGCGCGGGTGAGTCCCGCGGTCTCCAGCGCCCGCTCGGTCAGAAGCGAAATGGCTTCTACATGGCTGCGGGACGCAATCTCGGGGACAACGCCGCCGTAGACCGCGTGAAGCTTTGCCTGGGAAAAAATCTGGTCCGTGAGGATCTTCCGTCCGTCCTGCACCACGGCAACCGCGGTTTCATCACAGGTGGATTCAAAGGAAAGAATGTTCATAGCTTCTCCTGCTCTATATCATACGTCATCAGAATGGCGTCTTCTTTCGGATGGTCGTAGTAGCCCGGCCGTCTGCCGACGCGGGCATAGCCGTTCTTTTCGTAAAGCGCAATGGCTGGGGAGTTTCCGGCCCTCACTTCCAGGGTCAGAAAGGATAGTCCCCTCTCCCGGCCAAGCCGTTCCAGCGCATGCAGCAGCGCGTCGGCGAGCCCGCGGCGGCGATATGCGGGGCGCACGGCCACATTGCCGATGTAGCCCTCGTCCAATACGGTCTGGACCCAGACGGAGCCGGTCAGGATCTCGCCTTCCCGGGCAGCGAGGAAGACGGTTCTTCCGTCATGGAGGAGGGAGCGGATCTGCTTCTCCTCCAGCGGATGGGCGAAGCATTCCCGCTCAATCTCGGCCAGCTGCCCGGCCTCCGCCTCCGACGTAACAACTTCGATTTTGTAGTCCATAACCTGGCCGGATATCAATGGGCTTCTGCCCAGGTTCGGGCCGCGTTCGCTTCCACGAGCAGCGGTACCGAGAAGGTCACCGGAATGCCGGCGACCGGCGGCGGGGTGATCCGCTCCATCTCTTCCTTCAGAAGCTGCCGCACCCGGTCGGCGTCCCCTTCCGGGCATTCGACGATCAGTTCGTCATGGACCTGAAGCACCAGCCTGGCTTCCGGGCACTCGTCTGCCAGCCGGTCCCGCACCCGCACCATGGCAAGCTTGATGACGTCGGCCGCCGTCCCCTGGATCGGCATGTTGAGGGCGACCCGTTCTCCGAAGGCGCGCATGTTGAAATTGGAGCTCTTCAGCTCCGGCAGGTCCCGGCGCCGGTTCCAGAGCGTCCGGACACAGCCGGTCTCTTTCGCGACGGCGACGATGTCGTGCATGTATTCCCTCACACCGCTGTAGCGGTCGAGATAGGCTTCCATATAGGCCTTGGCCTCGGCGGGGCGTACCCCGATATCCTGAGCCAGCGAAAAGGCCGAAATCCCGTAGACGATGCCGAAGTTGACCGCCTTGGCCCGGCCGCGCAGCTCGTGACTGACCTCTTCCAGGGGGACATTGAAGACCTTGGACGCGGTCACCGCGTGGAAGTCCTCTCCCGAGAGGAAAGCCTCCTGCATGTTGGTATCCCCGGAGATATGGGCCAGCAGCCGCAGCTCAATCTGGCTGTAGTCGGCATCCACCAGGACTTTTCCCGCCGGCGCGGCAAACATCGTGCGGATCTGGGCGCCGAGCTCCTTGCGCACCGGGATATTCTGCAGGTTCGGCTCGGTGGACGAGAGGCGGCCCGTCGCCGTCACGGTCATCTGGAAACTGGTATGGATCCGCCCGTCGGGGCCGATCACCTTCAGAAGTCCGTCGGCATAGGTGCTCTTGAGCTTGGTGAGGGTCCGGTAATCCAGGACCTTCCGGACGATGGGGTGCTTGTCCTGCAGCTTCTCCAGCACATCGACGTTGGTGCTCCAGCCGGTCTTGGTCTTCTTCCCGGCGGGGAGCATCAGCTCTTCAAAAAGAACCTGCCCCAGCTGTTTGGTCGAGAGGATGTTGAACTCATGCCCGGCCAGGTTCCAGATCTCCCCCTCCAGTGTTTCAATGCCTTCGGTCAGGCTGTCGCCGAAGGCGGCAAGCGCCTGCCGGTCGATCAGGAAGCCGGCTTCCTCCATCTCGGAAAGCACCCGGCATAGCGGCAGCTCGATCTCCTCAAAGAGCCGGGTCTGTCCGTCGGCCTCCAGTTTTTCCCGCAGGACCGGTGTCAGCGCAGCCACCGCCGCGGCGCCGTCGAGGGTCCGGTTCAGATAGCGCTCTGCCAGATCCGGCAGCTCATAGCTGCTGTCCGTGGCACGCAGCAGATACGCCGCCAGCGCTGTGTCGAATACGAAGCCGTCTCTCGAGAGAGCCTCGCTGTTCAGGAGGTTCATCAGATCCTTCACATTGTGCGCGGACTTTTTTACTTCGCCGGAGAAGAGCAGCCTGCAGAACGCGTCGTATTCCTCCCCGATCTCCATCCGGCCCAGATGCCGGACCCGGTCTGGTTCTTCAGCAAGGCAGAGTTCCAGTTCCTCCGTGCCGCTCTCCGCCCGGACCGCGACAAAGGCCGCGTTCCTGATCCGCTCCGTCAGGGCTGGAAGCTCGGCCGCCGTGACGGAAACCCGCTCCGGCTGCTTCCCCTCCACCGGTTCGGCGACGGAATCGGCTTCGCCGCTTCCCGCATCCAGCTCCTGCAGGCGCCACTGTTCGATCATCCGCCGGAAGCCCAGCCGCTTCATGAAGGCCAGCAGTTCCGGTGTCCGCTTCAGTGACCAGCGGAAGCACCCGGCGTCCACGCAGTCCAGCGGCACCTCACGGAAAATCGTCGCGAGCCAGTAGGAGCTGTTGGCACTGTCCTGTCCGGCAGAGAGCTTTTTCCGTACGCCGTCCTTGATCTCCAGCGCGTCCAGATCTCTATAGATCTCCGCGACGGAGCCGTAGCGCCGCACCAGGTCCATGGCGGTCTTTTCGCCGATGCCCGGCACGCCCGGGATGTTGTCCGAGCTGTCGCCCATCAAGGCCTTGAGGTCCACCATGAGGGGCGGCTCAAAACCGTACTCCTCCCGAAAGCGCTCAGGGGTGTAGAGAATGGTCTCTGTCTTCCCCATCCGGCTCTTGACGTTGCAGACGGTGGTACGGTCGGAGACCAGCTGCAGGCTGTCCTTGTCCCCGGTGACGATGACGCAGTCGTTTCCCTGCTCCTCGGCGATGCGGGAGAGGGTGCCCAGAATGTCGTCCGCCTCATAGCCCGCCAGCTCCAGGTGGGAGACCCCCATCGCATCCAGCAGTTCCTTCAGGACCGGCATCTGAACCGCCAGTTCCTCCGGCATGGGCTTGCGCTGGGCTTTGTAGAAGTCATAGCTCCGGTGCCGGAAAGTCGGCTCTCTCCGGTCAAAGGCGACACAGACCGCCTCCGGCTTCTGATCCTCATAGAGATGCTGGAGAATGGCAAGGAAGCCGTAGATGGCATTGGTCGGCGTCCCGTCCGGGGCATTCAGCTCCCGAATCCCGAAGAACGCGCGGTTGACAATACTGTTGCCGTCGATGAGCATGAGTTTCATGGGCGGTTCCCTTCTTTCTCAGTCTTTTTCGCCTCTGAGACGGATGATCTCACACGGGATTCCGTACCCGTACTCCCCCCCCGGAGGGGGTGGTACAAAGAACTAATCCTTCTCGCCTCTCAGACGGATGATCTCATCACGCAGCTGTGCGGCGATCTCGTATTCGAGCATTTGCGCAGCCTTGCGCATCTTCGCTTCCAGCTCGTCGATGAGCTTCTTCCGCTCCGCCGAGGTCATGCGGACTCCGTTGGCCTTCGTGACCGCGTCGGCGGCAGTGGAGATTTCGATGATGTCGCGGATGTCCTTGACGATGGTCTTCGGCACGATCCCGTGTTCGGTATTGTAGGCCATCTGCTTTTTCCGGCGCCGCTCGGTCTCGTCGATGCAGGCCCGCATCGACGGGGTGATGGTATCGGCGTACATCAGGACCTTGCTCTCCGCATTGCGCGCGGCACGGCCCACCGTTTGAATCAGACTGGTCTCGCTGCGCAGGAAGCCTTCCTTGTCCGCGTCGAGGATCGCCACAAGCCCCACTTCCGGAATATCCAGGCCCTCGCGCAGGAGGTTGATACCCACCAGCACGTCAAAAGCCCCTGCGCGCAGATCGCGGATGATCTCCATACGCTCAATGGTTCCGATGTCGTGGTGCATGTAGCGGGTCTTGATGCCGGCGGCGGAGAGGTACTCGGAAAGGTCCTCCGCCATCTTCTTTGTCAGGGTCGTGACCAGGCAGCGCTGACCCCGGTCGATCTTCGCGTTAATCTCCCCGATCAGGTCGTCGATCTGCCCCTCGATGGGCCGGACGAAGATCTCGGGATCCAGCAGGCCGGTCGGCCGGATAATCTGTTCGGCCAACTGTCCCGCGCGTTCACGCTCATACTGTCCCGGGGTCGCCGAGACATAGACGCGCTGGTGAATCCGCTGCTCAAACTCGTCGAACATCAGCGGCCGGTTGTCGTAAGCGGAGGGCAGGCGGAAGCCGTACTCCACCAGCGCGTCCTTCCGCGCCCGATCGCCCCGGTACATCGCCCGCACCTGGGGAAGCGTCACATGGCTCTCGTCCACGAACAGGAGGAAGTCCTTCGGGAAATAGTCCAGCAGGGTCATCGGCGGCGAGCCGGGCGCGCGGTTGGAGATCACACGGGAATAGTTCTCGATGCCGCTGCAGTAGCCCAGCTCCTGCATCATCTCAATGTCATAGTCCGTACGCTGGCGGATTCGCTGGGCTTCGATGAGCTTGTTGTTCTCTTCAAAATACCGGACCCGCTCGTCGCACTCGGTCCGGATCCGCTCGATGGCGGCTTCCATCTTCTCCTTCGTCGTCACATAGTGGCTTGCGGGATAGATGGCGACGTGGTTCAGCACGCGGGTCGCGTTGCCCGTGACGACGTTGATCTCGCTGATGCGGTCGATCTCATCGCCGAAAAATTCCACCCGGATCGCCTTGTCGTGGGAATAGACCGGGAAGATCTCGACGCTGTCTCCGCGGACGCGGAACTTGTTGCGCTCAAAGGCCAGGTCGTTGCGCTCATAGCGGATCTCCACCAGTTTCCGCAGCAGCTCGTCGAAGTCACGGGTCTGGCCCGGCCGCAGCGAGATCACCATGTTGGCATAGTCGATGGGGTCGCCCAGACCGTAGATGCAGCTCACGGACGCCACCACGATCACGTCCCGGCGTTCGAAAAGACTCGCCGTCGCGCTGTGGCGCAGACGTTCGATCTCGTCGTTGATGGAGGCATCCTTTTCGATGAAGGTATCCGTATGCGGGATGTACGCCTCCGGCTGGTAGTAGTCGTAATAGCTCACAAAATACTCCACAGCGTTTTCCGGGAAAAACTCCCGGAACTCGCTGCAGAGCTGAGCAGCCAGCGTCTTGTTGTGCGCCAGAACCAGCGTCGGCCGGTTCAGGCGCTCAATGACGTTTGCCATGGTGAAGGTCTTGCCCGAGCCGGTGACGCCGAGCAGAACCTGTTCATCGATTCCGTTTTCAATACCGGCGACCAGCGTGTCGATTGCCGCCGGCTGGTCGCCCATGGGCTGATAAGAGGAATGAAGCTTAAAATGATCCATACATTATTGACAATTGCTCATTGAACATTTCTAATTGAACATTACTTCTTAAAGCTGTCCTTCAGTGCGACCGCGCGGTTGAAGACCAGATGGCCCGGTTTCGCGTCGCGGTTGTCCAGGCAGAAGTAGCCCTGGCGCAGGAACTGGAAGCTCTCGGCATCCTTCCCGGCTTCCGGCATGGTCAGATCCTTCAGGCAGGCCTCGACTTTGCAGCCGGTGAGCGTCACAAGGCTCTCCGGGTTCAGGAAGTCCAGGAAGTCCTTGTCCGGGCCGTCCGGATCGGGATCCGTGAAGAGATAGTCATAGACCCGGACCTCGGCGTCCGCCGCCGTGTTTGCATCCACCCAGTGGATGGTTGCGCCCTTGACCTTGCGTCCGTCCGCGGGGTCTCCGCCGCGGCTCTCCGGGTCATAGGTTGCGAGGACCGCCGTGACGGTTCCGTCCGCGGCCTTCTCCACACCCGTGCAGGTCACCAGGTACGCCCCCTTCAGGCGCACTTCAAAGCCCGGATGCATGCGCTTGTACTTCGGTGCCGGGACCTCCATGAAGTCGTCCTGCTCGATAAAGAGCTCTCTGGAGAAGCTGACCTCGCGGGTGCCCGCCTCGGGATCCAGCGGATTGTTCTCCACCGGAAGGGTCTCGGTCTGCCCCTCGGGGTAGTTGGTGATGATGAGCTTCAGCGGGTGCAGAACCGCCATCACGCGCCTCGCGTGAGCGTTCAGGTCGTCGCGCAGACAGCTCTCCAGCAGGGCCCAGTCCACCGTGGAGTCGACCTTGCTGACGCCGATGCGCTCACAGAAGTTCCGGATCGAGCGGGAGGTATAACCGCGGCGGCGCAGACCGCAGAGGGTCGGCATGCGGGGATCGTCCCAGCCGGAGACCCGGCCTTCTTCCACCAGCCGGCGGAGCTTCCGCTTGGACATGACGGTATAGTTGATGCCCAGGCGCGCAAACTCGATCTGGCGCGGCTTGTGGTACGGGATGCTGACATTGGTGACCACCCAGTCGTAGAGCGGCCGGTGTGCCTCATATTCCAGCGAGCAGAGGGAGTGGGTAATTCCCTCAAGGGCGTCCTGGATGGGGTGGGCAAAATCGTACATCGGGAAGATGCACCACTTGGTTCCCTGGCGGTGGTGTTCGATATAACGGATGCGGTAGAGAACAGGGTCACGCATGTTGAAGTTGCCGCTGGCGAGGTCAATCTTCGCGCGCAGAGTGTACTTTCCTTCCGGGAACTCGCCGTTCTTCATCCGCTCGAAAAGCTCCAGGTTCTCTTCCACGGGGCGGTCGCGCCAGGGGCTTACGGCCGGATGGGTCGTGTCGCCGCGGTACTCGCGGAACTGCTCCGGCGTCAGCTCGCAGACATAGGCAAGGCCCTTTCTGATCAGTTCCAGGGCGTATTCATAGGTCTTTTCAAAATAGTCCGAGCCGTAGTACAGTCTGTCGCCCCAGTCAAAGCCCAGCCAGTGGATATCCTGCTGAATGGCCTCCACATACTCCGTGTCTTCCTTTGCGGGGTTCGTGTCGTCAAAGCGCAGATTGCAGAGACCGCCAAAGTGCTCTGCGGTGCTGAAATCGATGGTCAGGGCCTTGCAGTGGCCGATGTGAAGATATCCGTTCGGCTCCGGCGGGAAACGGGTATGCACCTGCATGCCTTCAAACTGTCCGCCCTTGGCCAGATCGTCGATAATAAAGTCTTCAATGAAGTTTCTTCCGGTTTCTTCCATTCCTCAGAATCCTCCCTGTAGAGTGAATAAGTTATTATACTCAATTTTATGCCGCTTGACAAGGGAGAAAGCGCAGATATTGTGAACAGGCCGGAAGTCTGTTGTTCTCATTTGGATTCGCCGGAAGTGAAAGGAGTTTCTCTTGCACAACATCTGAAAATCCTTTATACTGTAAATCAGAAACCATCAAAAACACACAACTATCATTTCATGAGGAGGGATGAAAGTAAATGAAAAAACTCTTCGCGCTCCTGCCGGTGCTGCTTCTGGCATTCGTCCTGTGCGGATGCTGTATCAGGCACGACTGGCAGCCGGCGACCTGCACGGAACCGTCGACCTGCTCAAAATGCGGCAAAACCCAGGGGGAACCGCTCGGCCACACCGAAGCAATCGATGAGGCCGTGGCCCCCACCTGCACTGAGACCGGCCTGACCGAGGGGAAACACTGCTCCGTCTGCGATGAAGTCCTTGTCGCCCAGGAGACCGTTCCGGCCCTCGGCCACACCGAAGCAATCGATGAGGCCGTGGCCCCCACCTGCACTGAGACCGGCCTGACCGAGGGGAAACACTGCTCCGTCTGCGATGAAGTCCTTGTCGCCCAGGAGACCGTTCC
>JAFTFT010000008.1 GCA_017458335.1 Oscillospiraceae bacterium | reverse complement strand
CATGCCCCCGAATTCGAAGATCCAGGAGAAGAAGGTCGGGCTGACCGAGACCTCGGCATCGAATTGGAAGTGATCCTTGTCCACAGGGGTGGTTTTCACCTTGCTGCCGAAGTGGTCGATGACCGTGTTCATGGCGCGGTTATCACAGAGGAGGGTCACGGTCTCGTGATCCGCGTCGAACATGCGGAAGGCCTTTTCGGCAAAGGCACCGATGCTGTAGCCTTTTGGTTTCTTCACCGCGGGTTCTTCCAGGAGTTCCGGGGTATCCGCGATGCGGTCCACACGGAAGACGGCGACCTTATCGTGCTTTTCCGACCAGCCGACGACATAGTAGAAATCCCCGTTCCAGGTCAGGGTATAGGGGCTGAGGATATAGGGCTCTCCCCCGTTCTTCAGCTTCCTTCGCTTGGCGCCGCTGTACTCGAAGTAGCGGAAGCTGACCTTCACGCCGGCGTTGATGGCCGCGTTCAGCGCGTCAAGAATCTCATAGCCGGCTTCGTTCTCGGTTTTCACCCGGTCGGCGAGGCTGATGTTTCGCTTCAATTCCCCGGCGTCGTGGACGGCGGCCAGGGTGGTGAGCTTTTCGGTTAAGACACGGCTCTTCTTCCGGGTGATGAACTTCCCGGACTCCACCGCGTCGATCAGAAGCTTCAACTCCGGCAGGCTGAAAAGGCGCTCCCGGATATAATACCGATTCTGGGTGGAGCGGACCACCGCGATCGGGTAACCGGCGGCGATCATGGCCTCGATGTCCTGCTGGACCGTGATCCGATAGGCGTCGAGGTTCCAGCGCTCCTTCAGCTCGCGGATGATCTCGACAATCGTGATCGGATGCTCCGCGTCGGTTTCGGCCTGCAGAATCTGCAGAATTCGCAGGATCCGGGTACGGGGTTCGAGAACCATAAGCGCCCCTCCTTTGGCAGAATGTATAGTATCTCCAATTTAATTCTGTATTATATCACAGGTCATTGGTAAAATGCAACAAAAATAGCCTCCGGAGTTGTTGTGGATCAACAACACCAGAGGCGATTTTGACATGCGAGTTTTTAATGGATTAGTAATTGAGCAAGAATATTGGTATCCGGGCACTTCAGTCTCAGGAATCTATGAAATCGAGCCGAGCCTTCACCAGTTGATAACTACCACTCTATCAAAGGCTTTTCAGGCAAGTTATATGACAAAACAAGCTTTTCGAATAGGCTCTTCTATTGTCAAAAATCTTCTCTTATGCTACTATAAAGATATCTATTCTTCATGGAGCCAACGGATCAAAATCCCTATTCTGTGATAAGAAAGATCGAGGATTACCTGCCCACATTTTCCTCAAAAAATTTTCTTCATCAACGAAGAAATCAACAGCTCACTATGACGCCAAAGACTACGCCCATCCGGATTATTTCTACTACGACTATTATAATGACTTCTGGGACAATGAAGATACTGAACATTATTGGGAAAAACACCACGAATACCAGCAAGAAGAGCACAGTAAAAAGCACTGTGCCAAGAAAACGCTGCCCCAATTGCGGAAGTCCTGTCACGATCAGAGGCACGCACTGGGAATGCACATATTGCGGAAACAGTGGGAAAATGTAAGAATCAGAAATTAACAACTAAAACTGAAAAACGGCGGTCTGGCAGCTCTTTCACTGCACAGACCGTCGCTTCTGTTTTAACCAAGTAACAGCACGTGTTTTGTATCATCCAATGCGCTTTCAAGCCTCGCAAAATTTACAACTCCTATAGTAGAGAACACCGGTCGGCGTCTGTTGGCCGGTGTTCGACTATCTATAAGGAGTTGAACAGCCATGACCTTCGAAGAAGTCAGCAAATCGATGAACACCGCAGTGTCACAGCTCTCCCCCGCTAAGTTGCCTCTGTATCTTACAGAGCACGAATTCTCCACCCGTCCCTTCACGGACTTCATTCGACAGACCTGCTATACTGGAGCCATCAAATTAATACAAGGAGGTTTCCCCATGAAAAAGCTTATCTCAGTTGTCCTTATTCTGCTCATGCTCCTGTCCGCGATGGCCTGTGCCTTCGCGGAAAACACCCTCACCGGCTACAGCGACGACCAGCTGAAGCAGCTGTACGAGATGGTCAAAGAAGAAATGATGAAACGCGGGCTCCCCCTCGCCCAGGAGGTTACCCTCCGTGAAGGAAAGTTCATTGTCGGGCAGGACATTCTTCCCGGCACCTACACCCTGAAATGCACGGCAACGTCCGGCGACACCTACGGCGATCTGTACTCTTCTCTCGGTGACGCATACAGTTCTTTCGACAGCGCACTGGGCGGCCTGATGGGTTCCCTCGGCGGGATGATGGGCGATGTAATCAACGCGGAAGTAGAGATTCTCGGCAATTACGGCACGGTGCTGAAATCCTTCGAAATGAAAGCCGGTGACTCCGTCCGGATCACGCTGGAAGAGGGCACTGCACTGCAGATCAGCGACGGAACATGCGTTTTGATCGCAGACTGATTTACGCATGCCAAAAAAAGAAAACGAAGCGAGATAAATTCCCGCTTCGCTCCCATATAGAAAGAGGAACAAAATGAAAAAAGATGAAAGCTGTTACTTGCAATTATAGTATATTTGAGAGATGTTACAAGAGTTAGGTTAATTATATTTCGTAATTGTGAATTAATTGTCAAAAGCTTCAGTATATTTAAGTATTCACCTTTCTCTTGTCATTTCCTTGATTTCATGATATAGTAGGCTCAACTCATAAAGAGTGCGCGAGGGACAGCCCCGATGACCGCACAGCAACCTGCCGGGACGGCAAGGTGCTAAAGGCTGAACGATGAGTTGGTACCGCTCATCGTGACGATGGGCGTTTTTCTTTGCCTCTTTATGAGAATTCTATTCTTATAGGAGGTCATGGAAATGACAGGATTTGCAGTACAGCGGTGCATCGGAAACACGATTGAAGTTCTCGGGATCTACGAGAGCAAAGAGGAAATGCTCGCGGCGAAAGAACACTTCGTAAAGCAGTATGCCAATCAGCCGGGAGTGATCAACGGGATCAGCGGGAACCTGGATGAAAATGGGCTGCACAGAGTCGGCGAGATGTACAGGATCTATTGAACTTGAAAAGCAGCGGCCCGGACAGTTCTGAAGCTGTCCGGGCCGAATTCAATGTGAAACGTGAAATGAAAAAATGGGGAATTGGGAATTAGTAGATATGTGGGGTGCGACGCTCACGTCCCCCTGACACACTCGAGAACCGACCTTAAAGACGTTTTTTATCAACGCTTTTCAAGAAGGTTTTTTTCAGTTCCTGTGGCTTATAAAAAAAGTGCTCTTCTGACTGGCTGAGTCTTTTCTCGCTGCGTTTGATATTTAGCAACTCCATTGAGCATATAAAGTCAGCAATCTGAAGCAAGCGATAATTCTGCTGCTCTGCCTTGCGGAACTCGACTTCAGCGAAATACATAGAGAACACAGCATTCAATATGGCACTGAGTTCCGATTGTCCATTATCATAATAAACAATGACCTTATCGTATGCACCAAAATATGTCTCATGCCTGGTCAAGAATATCTTCATCTGTCTGGCAAGCTTACCAGACAATGTTATTTTGTCCGGTGCCTCCTTACGCGGAACACAGATTGTCGCATGGCGAATATCACAGGAATTATATAAGTTCAAGATCTTATAGAGCAGTTTTCTGCGTTCATCTATTGTATAATCTGCAAAGACCTCTTCGCGGCGGATGATCGGTCCAGTGTGAACATATTCAATGTTAAAACCGGTACGTGCAATCGCTTCATCATACTTTTGGAACTCGTCCGAAAGATCTATATTCTGATCGTGATAAATCATCGTGACAAGATAATAGGCATTCTTATCTGATGAAGCACCGAAGTCCCCAGATTCATCGCAAAAGACACTTAGTATTTTCACATCAGAATCTCCTTAAAAATATAAGAAAAGCGGCGGGAAATTCTTCCCGCCTACGGTGGCCCAAAGAGCTCTCGCCCAAGCCTATTTGTATTATACAAGAGAAGCACGAAAAAATCAAGCACTATTCTCTTCTTGAAAGCCGCTTCTTGTATCCTCCCGGCATACATGGTAAAATCAAACACAGAAAGCGGGGTGATGTGAATGGACTACAAGAGGGGCCGCAACAACCTGCAGCGGCTGCGTCGAAAGGCGGAGATCGCCAAAATCGACAGAAAGATGAGCCAGCTCAGAAATATCATGATTCTGCTGGCATCTCTCCTGGTGACCATCGTTGCGGCAGGGATCAGTATCGCAAATCGGTCCCCACGCGTTCCGGTGCCCGTTTACACCATCAATCCGACTACGGAAATCATCAGACTCCCTGCCCCAACACCACGCGCAACGCCCAGGGCAACTTCGACGCCGGTGTCGGCTGTGCCCTATGTGGGCATGGCTGTTCCTTATGTACCGGCCAAGTGGACCTGGCAGGGAACGGATAATCTCACGGTGAAAGATGCATCTGGCAAAGGGATCAGAACAATCAAATATCATTATGAGGATTTGCCAAAACAATATACCATCTGGGTCAGCGAAGCCAATAACCAGGTCGTAAAAGTGTCCATTACCGATCCTACCGCGAGCGCAAAGAGAACCGGCAGTACGAAAAAGAAATCTTCATCCGATCCTTATCATGCTTCGGACTATGCCCATCCGGATGATTTCTACTATGACTATTATGATGATTTCTGGGACTATGAGGACGCGGAAGATTACTGGGAAGCGCATCATTGATTTGCAGCCTGAAATAATCACCGGCCTGCAGCGGGATCTCTCCACACCACAGGCCGGCTATATTGGCTTTATCATGTTTTTCTCCTGTTTTCTTATCTTTCCGATCTATATCAACTGACATGAGTCAGATTATTGTTTTCTCCTTTTCGTTTTGATTTTTGTTTTGGACCTCTCGGCCTCTGTTTTTTGTTTACGCGCACAATATAGCATAGACACAATCACAGAAGTGTCACAAAGGAGAAAGAAAATCAGGCCGGGGAACAAATCCTCGGCCTTCAATAAAAGTAATTGTCGATTGTAACGGCTTAAGTTGAGTCGACACTTTGGGTCCTTGCAGATCTTATTGCTTCAAGAGCTGTTCATATGCCTGCTGTTCTTCAACGGGGATTTTCAGTGCATTCATCGCCTGAAGGGGATTCCAGCTCATCGTCTCCATCAGGTTTTTGATATTACTAAATTTTTCCTGCTGCATACCCTGCTGCATACCTCTGGCATAACCTTCATTTCTTACTTCTTCAAATGCCTTACACATATACTCAACCCCTTCCTGTGTCTCTTTGTAATATCTTGTCGTTTCTTCCAACAGGGGAAAGTTCATCAGGTTTGGATTGCTGCACGAAAAATCATGCATAAGCCTGCCAAGCTCTGAGGCATCGCGATATTCGCCATTGACGTAAAGAATGTGAGATCCATCGTTGAATGCTTCACCGGTATCCAAATTCATACGCTCAATATGATAACACGGCAATCCTTTCCCGAGAACGTCGTGCTCCGTGATGAAGATGGTATAAGTTTCCGGCAGATCGTCAAAATCCTGTCCCGCATCCAGGTTCTCAATGTCCATGGCGCCGGAATGATATCTTGCTCTGTGAGCTCCCGCTCCTGCACCGGACCGCTGGATTTCAAGATCATACTTTTTCCCGCTCGAGTCTGTTGCGTAACAGTCAAGGCACAAGGACCGTGCTCCGACAAGTCGTTTCAGATCTTTCTGGGTTTCCAGTTCTGTCACAACAAGATCATCAATCTGAGTCAGTATCCGCAAAACGAACTGGGCAAGAGGAATATTGTCACGGAAAATGCATCGCATGAAGTCATCGTCGATCGGACGCAGGTCGCGCAGGCGGGCCAGATCTTCCTGGCGTTCGCGGGTTTTGCGATCCTGCTCAGATTCATGCATATTGGAAGCCTCCGCCATTTGTTTCACCCCTTTGTCTTCATTTTACACGGAATATATGAAGAATTCAAGAATATGTTTCCGTAGTGAACGCAAAATCACCGGCCTGCAGCGGGATCTCTCCACACTACAGGCCGGCTATATGGACTTAATCGTCCGGAGCGGTCACGGAGCACATGGGGAGTGAACATAGCGCCCTTGATCGCCGACTTGAGCAGATTCAGGAAAAATAGTCGTCAATATCTTCAATGGATGTTAACAGCTCTTCTTCCTTCACCCCGGCAGCTCTTGCAGGCTGCGCCGTCCCGAAGGACGGCGCAGTTTTTTGGTATACACAGGATGCGGTTATGCAGTGATCGGGGCGTAGCGCTCGGACATCAGAACGTTGAGCATATAGGTATAAGGGTCGGTATCGCCGCTGATCACCTGGGAGAAAATCCGCGGGGAAAAGCCGGAGACCAATGCGACGCCCTGCTCATTCATTTTCACCGGCTGCTGCTCCCGGCGGGACTGGACATTCCAGAACACGATCGCCGGCAGACGATAGCCATGAGCAGCATAGAGATTCTTCGCGTACTCAAAGTTGCTGAGAGAAGCATCCATCGTGCAGTAATTGAACTCCATGTCCGAGATGATGTACAGCGTGGAGGGAAGCTCGCTCTGCGGCAGGTGATGCCGAAGCGCCGTCTTTAGAATGAGCTCATATACCTTCTGGATATTGGTGCTCGCAACCTCATTAAAGGACCGGCAGTAAAGAACCTTCTCCACGATGTCCGAACCCTTGATCTCTACCAGCTGCGGGTTATCTGAGAAGGTGATGAAGTGGTTGTGGAATGCGCCATGATTGTGCTCCGCGAAATAGATGGCGAGAGACTGGGCAACCGCCGCCGGCGTCGGGGAACCAGAGTACATGGAGCCGGAGCCGTCCGCCACCACGAGCGCGTTCTCATCCTTCGTGAAGTTCTCAAGGGCAGTCCAGGTTGCGTTCAGCGCAGGGCGCTCCTCCTGGGCAGCCCGGTATGCCGACTGAACAATGTCATAGGGCATCAGGCCTCCGGTATGAAGCGTGGCCTCGCCGGTGGAGACCTTGTTCATGAACTCGCCATAGCGCTCCCCGTCATTCCGGAGAAAAGCCTTGCGGTACTTGAACATTGCGCGGGAAGGCTGCTGGGAGTAGTCGAAAGAATAGTCCGACTCACGCAGATAGTTCTCAAGAATCCGGATCCGTGCACGCAGCGCGGAGAGCGCCTTGCGGTACTCCGCCTCAGGCATGCCGAACTCCTTCGCAAGCAGCTTCGCGGTTCGAACCACATCCCCGTTGGACGCGTTCACCGAGGGCAGCCACTTTCCGAGCAGGGAAACCTCGCCGTCACCCTTCAGCGCAGCCAGGTCCGCCTCAAACTGCTCCTTCAGCAGAGAAACCGTCAGCGCGTGCAGGGGCGTGTTCAGCAGAAGCAGAAGGTCGTCCCAGCGGCCGTACTCCGGAACCAGCCGGAGATTGCGGGCAAGGCAGGCCGGGCTGTTCTCCGCCAGGTAACGCAGCAGCACGCGGAACACACGCCGCTCGCCGAGGCCGCCGCGCACATCGCGGGCATAAAAGAGCATCTTCATGGTGAGCTCTCCGTTCTCGGCAAAGGAACGCAGGAAGCGCTTCTCGATTTCCGCCTCATTCTGCGAACGCAGCGCGCCGATGGTGGCAAAAAGGTTCAGGACATCCGAACCGGTGCTCCGGGGGGTGACCGCACCGTTCTCGGTGAAGGTCCGGTTCGCCGTCTCCTTCATATACTCCAACATGAAAATCAGCTCCTTTCTTCTTTCCTTCATGCGGATCAATGAATGCCGTAAACAAAGCACATTGTGTTATCTGAAAAGGATAATGAATCATTGCTGTACGTGCTTTTTCATACGGCTGCCGAACGAAGCACATGCCGGGTTTCCATGGCCGGACTTGGGACTTTGCGATGGTGCGGGAGGAAATTGCTGTGTGTGCTTTTCCTTTCGGCAAGTGTAATGTACCACATTTTTTGCAGGAGATCCCGGAAAAAAAGTTGCGAACTCTCCGTTTTACGCGGCCGGACACGGTCATCGATGCGGAATTCAGCTTATGAACATCAATCTTTTGGGTTGTCATGGTCTCACCATCGTTATGATTTCCGCTGATTCATCCCCGCGACATGGGTTTTGCGAAGGTGTTCAGGATCCCCTGCATTGTTTTCCGATCCTCCGGCGGAAGTCCGGGTAGGAGGGTGCGAAGCAGGGCTTCCTGATCCGCGGTCAGATATGTTCTGGAATAGTACCATCCGTCGACCGCATAGACGCCTCCGCCGTAGCGGCCCGGCACCGTATAGAAAGACGCGATGGAAGTGACTTCATCCAGATCGCGCATGATCGTATACCGGCTGACGCCGAGTTCGTATGCCAGGTTCGGGATCGTCTCAAATCTGCGTGCGCTGATGATTTCCAGAAGTCTGCGCTGGCGGTCCGATTTCGTCACTTCCATCACCTCCTTCCGCCTTTTTCGGCTTTACTCTATGGCTGAACCGTTGCAGAATCTGCAACGGTTCAATCTGTTTCCGCCCGTTTCGGGCAATAAAAAAAGACCGGACACAGGAATCCGGGGAAATTTCTGAAACGTTCAGAAGTTTCCCGGATTCAGAGTGTCCGGCCATTTGGTGACGACGGCGGAAGCCGTCGACCCGTTGCACGGTACGCCTGTAAAGGAGGTTCGGAAGAGCCCTCTTTCAGACCGATTCAGTTTTCAGATACGCAGTGGGATTATCGGTTTACATAATATAGTCTTACTGATCTCCGGCGCGGGTCCGGGGCCATATCGCGGGCCGTGGCCGGCGTGTCGACAGATTCACGCGTATGGTATGCCTGCACACCGGACACTTGATCTCCACAAAACCGGTGGTCAGGCTGATCTTGTCAAAAAGCCTCTGTCCGCAGTGCGGGCAGCGCTTCGCCACCCGGATCATCTTTTCCTTCATCCCGCTTCCTCCTCATCCATCCATATATCAATGATCGCATTGGGGCTGTACAGCTGATTCCGTCCCAGAAGCCCAAGCAGCTCCAGCCGGTACGCCAGCGCCTGTTTCGAGACGCCCATTCGCTCGCACACCCTCAGAAACCCGGCGAATTCCGTCCTTCTCCAGACAGGGTTCAGAACCTCGATTCCCTGCGGAATCCCGGCAAGGGCGAGATTGCGCCGGACAAGATCCTCCGGCATCAGGAGCTCTGACGCCAGGACGTCCGTCTGCCACTCCTCCCAGTCATATCCGCTCCCGCGGGCACGCAGTCTGTGCCGCCGACAGCAGAGCGCCCGCCGGGCGGCAGCGCCGTCACAGGTACTTGCCGGATACAGCGTCTTCAGGATCTGGTGTGAGCATTCATGCGCGAGCGTGAAATGATGCCGTCCCGGACCGCAGGGTGAGAACAGCAGATCCTCTTCAATCAGAACCGTCTTCCCATCCAGGACACAGGCGCCGTGCTCCCGCTCATCCGGCAGGAAGACCTCCGTCTCGCCGTAGCTGGTGAGGCCGAGAAGTTCCCCATCCTCGGAGAGGTGGCGGTAGCGGACCGTCAGCCCCAGAACCTCACGCGCCAGAAGGGCGGGATCCACACACCAGGGATGTTCCTGGGCCCGCGGCAGCTTCCGGTATTCCCCGAGAACAGGCTGCGCCGCCCGGGCCAGATCCGACCTCGTCATATAATGCATCTCAAAGTCCCCTTCCGTCCCGTCTCAGATCTTGTAAGCGGATTGTAACACATTATTTTGCGTTTGTAAAGCGGAAATTCTTCTTGATTTTTGCAAGTTATTGTGTTACACTTTGAGCAACGGACAAATCACGATACGAAAAGGAGACAGAATGATGGGCAGAAGAGCATTTGAATCGGAAAAAGCCAGGGTCATCGATATTCATACCGGAAAACCGGCGGACGAGGCGCCTCTGCCGACCATCTGTGAGCGTGTGCGGTATTACCGGACGCTCCGGAAGATCGAACAGAAGGAACTCGCCCGGCAGCTGAACATCACGCCAAACTCCGTCAGCAACTGGGAGTGCGGCCGCAGCCGGCCGGATGTCTCCCTCCTGCCGGAGCTCTGCCGCGTGCTGGAGATTACCCCCTTTGAACTGATGGGCATGCATAACCCCGCGGTCTACAGCGAGCATGAGCGGCTGCACATGGACAAGTATCGGAAGCTGGCCGGGCGGGACCGGTACCTGGTGGACAACATGATGGACAGCATGCTGGTGATGAGAGAAGCGGAGAACTCCCCGAAGCTGATCCGGCTCCCCTACTTCGAGAAGCCGCTGGCCGCCGGCATCGGCGACCCGACGGAGTTTGAGGGACTCAGCGAAGAAATCTATCTGTATGAGACGGATGAATACCGCCGGGCGGATTATGTCTTCCGCGTCAACGGCGACAGCATGGAGCCGGACTACCGCAGCGGGGATCTGGTGCTGGTGGAGCGCGTCCCCAGCGGCCTGACCCTCCAGGAGGGTGAGATCGGCGCCTTTATCGTCGGGAATGAGATGTACATCAAGGAATACCGCGCGGACGGGCTGCACTCGCTGAACAAGAAGTACGACGTGCTGAAGTTTGACGCGGACCAGGCCGTCTATCTGATCGGGAAGGTGCTGACGGTGCTGGATCCCGAAAGCATCGCGAGCCAGAGCGATGTGGAGAGGTTCCTGCTGTTGCACGAATGAGGAAGTGTTTTGAGCCATGTGCTGCAGATATTATATAGAGCCGCGGGATGAGATGCTGCGGCAGTACGCGGACATCGCGGCGCGGACAAAAATCCGGGAACAGTTTCTCCGGAATGTCGCGAGGCCCCTTGAGTACCGGGGTGAAATCCGTCCGGCGGACATCGCGCCGGTGATCGCCGTCAGCAGGCGGGGCAACAAGGCCTGCTTTCCGATGCAGTGGGGTTTCAACATGGAGGGCCGCCGTCTGCTCCCGAACGCACGCCTGGAGACCGCGGGGGTAAAGCCGCTTTTTCAGGGCGCATGGAAATCGCACCACTGTGTGATCCCCGCCTCCTGGTACTATGAATGGGAACACTTCATCCGGCCGAACGGCAGGAAGGAAACCGGAGACAAGTACCTGATCCAGCCGAAGGGCGACCGTGTCACCTGGCTCTGCGGGCTGTACCGTTTTGAAGACGGTCTCCCGCACTTCGTCGTGCTCACCCGGCCGCCCAGCGAGGAGATCTCCTTCATCCACGACCGGATGCCGCTGATGCTGCGGGAAAAGGACGTGGACGAATGGATCAGCCCGGACGCGAAACCGGATGAAATCGCGTACCGGGCCGTGACGGACCTGCATTTTGAGAAAGCGCCGCCGACGGAAAAGGCCCCGCCCGAGACTTACACCTTCCTCCCCACGCCCTTTGACTGAGCCGGGAGAATGACGATGCACTCCGGATTTTACTGGATCATTTGATTTCAGTTGGCAAATCTAAAGTCATACTTCAGATTTGTCAAAGAAGAATACGCTTAATGGACTACAGAACGGGAGTCTCACAAGCTAAAAAAGCAGCCCAAAAGCGGGCGGTTTTTGCTGGTAGTGGGAAATTTAGTGGGAAAACGTTTTCCCGTCATCTTTCAGCAGTACAATTCAAGTCAATATATGGAAGATTAAAAAGAAAACAGCCTGAAATCATAACAATTTCAAGCTGTTCATTTGGCGGAGAGAAAGGGATTCGAACCCTTGCCCAGCTTGCACTGGCTACCGCATTTCGAGTGCGGACCCTTCGACCACTTGGGTATCTCTCCGTTTGCTGTGCTATTATATCGGAAAGCCCTGAAAAAATCAAGCCCCGAAACACGGATGACAATCCGTGTTTCGTTTTATGCCTCTTCCACCAGGTGCTCGCCGATTTTGTACACGTCGCCCGCTCCGACCGTCAGGATGATGTCGCCGGGTTCCGCCGTCTCGCGCAGGGACTTTTCCAGTTCCTCAAAGGACGGGAAGAAGCGGGCGCCTTCGATCTGGTTTGCGAGTGCCGCGGAGGAGATGCCGATGGTGTTCTGTTCTCTGGCCGCGAAGATCTCCGCCAGATACAGGACGTCCGGCCGCTTCAGCTGCTGTACGAAGTCTTTGAACAGGGCTGCCGTTCGGGAATAGGTATGCGGCTGGAAGACCAGGACGGTCCGTTTGTAGTTCAGGGTCTCCACGGTGTCAAGCAGGCACTTGAGTTCACCCGGATGATGGGCATAGTCGTCATAGACGTCGGTGCCGTTGAACTTGCCCTTGAACTCAAAGCGGCGTCCCGCGCCGTTGAAGCCCGCCAGGCCGTACTTCACCGCATAGGGACGGATGCCGAGGCAGATCGCGGCCGCCGTGGCGGCCAGAGCGTTCTTGATGTTATGCTCCCCGGGCACATGCAGCGTCACGTCCGTGAAGCGCCGTCCCTTATAGATAATGTCGAAGTGGGAGTTGGCACCGATGTATTCAATGTTCTCCGCATGGACATCCGCCTTTTCGTTCAGGCCGAAGGTGATCATCTTCCGGTCCAGATTCATCAGCGTCTGCATCGTGTTGAGGTCGTCATAGTTTGCCACCACATAGCCGTCCTGCGGCACGCGGGAGGCAAACGCGCGGAAGCTCTTCTCCACATCGTAGAGATCCTTGAAGAAGTCCAGGTGATCCGCTTCGATGTTCAGGATCACGGCGATGGTCGGGTGGAAGGACAGGAAGGAGTTATAGTACTCGCAGGCCTCCATGACGATGACGTTTCCGTGTCCGACGCGGTGCCCCGCGTTCAGCAGCGGAAGCGTTCCGCCGATCATGACGGTGGGATCCTTGTCCGCCGCCATCAGGATATGCGTGCACATCGAGGTCGTGGTGGTCTTTCCGTGGGTACCGGAGATGCAGAGCGCGTTTCCGTAGTCGCGGGAGATTGCGCCCCAGGCCTCCGTCCGCTCAAAGACCGGAATATTCATGGCTCTCGCCTGGACGATCTCGGGGTTTTCATCCCGAACGGCCGCTGTCCGTACGACAAAATCCGTATCCTGCGGAATGTTCTCCGCCCGGTGGCCGATCTCGATGTGGATGCCCTTGGCTTCCAGCGCCACCACATTGCGGCTGCGGTTGGAATCGGAACCGCAGACATTGATGCCCATCCCGAGCAGAACCTCTGCCAGCGAGGACATGGAAACGCCGCCGATTCCGATCAGATACCCCTTCCGTCCGGGGGACATGTAATTGGAAAACTCTGCCATGAATCTACTCCGTTAACAAAATACTGTTGAGTTTCTTTCGTGCAGATGATAAAATAACTTTCGTCTGCACAAGCTTTCGTATTATAAACCAGCACAGGTGTGATTGCAAGCTTTTTTATGCGGGGAGGGCATCTGATATGGACAGCTGGGACGTTCTGAAAACCGAATGCGCTTCCTGCCGGGCCTGCCCGCTCTGTGAGGGACGGCACAATCTTGTCTTCGGCGTCGGGAATGAGCATGCCGATCTCATGTTCATCGGCGAAGGCCCCGGCGAGCAGGAAGACCTCCAGGGTGTCCCCTTTGTCGGTCCCGCGGGAAAGCTCCTTGACTCGATGCTGGAGATGATCGACCTCGACCGGAGCCTGGTTTATATTGCGAACATGGTGAAATGCCGGCCGCCCCATAACCGCGATCCGCAGGGGCCCGAGATGGCCGCGTGCCGCGGCTGGCTGGACCGGCAGATCGCGCTGGTCGATCCCCGGCTCATTGTCTGCCTGGGCCGGATTTCGGCTACGGCGCTGATTCGGGAGGACTTCCGTATCACGCGCGAACACGGCCTGTGGTTTGACAGGGACGGCCGCCGCATTCTGGCGACCTTCCATCCCTCCGCGCTGCTCCGTGATCCGGCCCGCCGCCCGGAGGCATTCATGGATCTGCGTGAAATTCGAAAGGAGTACCGGGCGCTGCTGAGCGCCCGTCAGCACTGATTTATGTCATCTCTTCAGTTTAAAACCGTCACTCTCTGCGACAAGGCCTGGGTTGATCCCATCGTCATGGCGGAGAACAGTCCCAGCGCCGACTACAACTTCGGCAACATCTACATCTGGGACAAGTATTATAAACAGCTGATCTGTCGCTTCGAGGACCGGATGATCACCAAGCTGCGCTACGAAGGGGAACGCGCCTTCGTCTTCCCTATCGGTTCCGGCCCGCTGAAGCCCGCTGTCGAGGCGCTCAAGGCCTTCTGTGACGAAAGGGGATATCCCCTTCTCCTGCGCGGTGTAACCGAGCAGCACTGTCAGGAGCTGGAAGACGCCTTTCCGGGCAGGTTTACCTTTACCCTGGAAGAGCGGCTGTCGGATTACATCTATTCCGCCGAGAAGCTCTCCACCTATTCCGGCAAGGCGCTCCATGGGAAAAAGAACCACTGCAACCGCTTCGAGGCGGAACAGGACTGGGACTTCGTCCCGCTCAGCCGCGAACTGATTCCGGGCTGTCTGGACATGCTGGACGTCTGGACCGAGGAGAATTCCGAGCGTCTGGAGAGCAGCATCAGTTATGAGCACGACGCCATCATCCGTGCCTTCGCGGCCTTTGAGAAGCTCGGCCTGGAAGGCGGCGTACTGCGCAGCAGCGGAAAGATCATCGGCTTCTCCCTGGGTGAGATGACGAGTCCCGACACCTTTGACGTGCACTTTGAAAAGGCCGAGATCAACATCAACGGTGCCTACCCCATGGTATGCCGGGAGCTGACGCGCAGTATGATGAAGGCCCACCCCAATCTGCGTTACATCAACCGTGAGGACGACATGGGTCTGGAGTCTCTGCGAAAGTCGAAGCTGTCGTATAAGCCGGAGTTTCTGCTTCAGAAATATCTGGCCCGCTGGAGCGGCTGAGATGCCGCAGGATCTTTATGGCGCCGTGCTGCGCGAGTCTGCGCCGCAGGATACCGAGCAGCTCCGGCAGCTCTGGTTCGACGTTTTCGGCGACCCGCCGGAGCTGGTCGACGCCTTTCTCTCTCTTCTGCCCGGGATGGGCTGCGGCTGTGTGGCGGAGCGGGAAGGCCGCATTCTCGGCGCGGCCTATCTGATCGACGGCTTTACCCTCCTTCAGCCGGGAGAGGCGCCTCTGCGCTGCGGCTATCTCTACGCCGTCGCCGTACTTCCGGATGCCCGCGGGCACGGGATCGGCGCCGCGGTCAGCCGCGGGGCGGCCGAGCTCGGCCGGGGCCGCGGGGCGGAGCTTATCTGCACCCTGCCCGCCGAAGAATCCCTCTACCGCTGGTACGGCGAGATTCTGTCCCTGAAGCATCAGAGCACCCGCAGGGTATTCTCCTGTGAGACGCTCCCCGTGGTGCGGCCGCTGGATGCGTCGGAGTATCTGCTTCGGCGGGAAGCGCTTCTGCAAGGTACGCCGCATGTTCTGCCGAACGCCTCCGTCATGGAATTTGCCGTCTCTCTGTGCAGGGCCTGCGGCGGGGGTCTGTATGCGCTTGACGATATGATTTTCTGCGCCTATCGCTTCCGGGGCCGCTGGGTCATGCCGGAGCTGCTGCCGCTGTCGGCGGCGGAGCGTATTCCCGGTCTGGACAGCAGCGTGCATCCCTATCTCTGCGCCGACCGTCCCCTGCCGGACGGACTGATCTGGAATCTGACATTAGACTGATAATCGGGTGATTGTGATGGCATTGTTTCTGGTTTTTGCGGCCGTTTCCCTGCTTTGCGTTTTCCCTCTGTCGCTCACGGTGTTTCATCTGAGTGTGGGTCTTTCGCTTCTGGCCGCACTGCTTGGCTTTCTCCTGCTGCATGTTCTCTATGTTCTCTTCTTCGGGCTGGTTTCCTGCTTCATTTCGATGGACAAACCTCTGGAGAAGCAAAACCCGCTCTGTCGTTTTGCCTGCTATGCCACGGCGTCCCTCCTGTGTTTCTACGGCGGCGTCCGGCCTGTCGTCACGGGAGTCGAGAAGCTGCCGAAGGACGGCCGCTTCCTCTTTGTGAGCAATCACTGCTCGATCTTCGATCCGATGATCGTGATGGACAGGCTGCGGGATTTCAACGTCTCGTTTATCTCCAAACCCGAGAACATGGCGATCCCGATTGTCGGCAAGACCCTGTACGGCGCCGGCTTTCTCGCCATCGACCGGGAAAACGACCGCAACGCCCTGAAAACCATCCTGACCGCGGCGGACTATCTCAAGCGGGATCTCTGCTGCATCGGGATCTATCCGGAAGGCACCCGCAGCAAGACAGGAGCCCTGCTTCCCTTCCATGCCGGCAGCTTCAAGATCGCCCAGCGTGCCAAAGTCCCCGTGGTCGTCGCCTGTATGCGCGGTTCCGAGAAGGCGCAGGTGGTCAATCCTTTTTCCTCCAACAGGATCTGTCTCGAAATTCTCGACGTGATCCCCGCCGAGGACATCGCCGCCCATCGGACCGACGCGCTTGCCGAGCGGGTCCGTGACATGATTCAGGCCTGTCTGGATCAGGCCGGAAAAGAGGCCGATTGATGGATAAAGTTGCCCTCGTCACCGGTTCTTCCCGCGGCATCGGCGCCGCCACCGCGGCGCTTCTCGCCCATGAAGGCTGGGCCGTGTGCATTAACTTCCTGGAGCAGCGGGAGAAGGCGGAAGCCCTTGTCCGCCGGCTCCGCCAAGAAGACCGCATCGCCATGTGCGTGCAGGCGGATGTCTCCGACCGGGAGCAGGTTGACCGGATGGTCGGGCAGATTGAAGATTCCCTCGGCCATGTGACCCTGCTGGTCAACAACGCCGGCATCGCCCGGCAGCAGCAGTTTCAGGATGTGGATCCGGAGACCTGGCATCGGATTCTGTCCGTGAACCTCGGCGGCTGCTTCAACTGCAGCCAGGCCGTGATCCGCCCCATGCTGCGCTCGCACAGCGGCTGCATCGTCAACATCAGTTCCATCTGGGGCAGCCACGGAGCCTCCTGTGAAAGCGTGTATTCCGCTTCCAAACACGCCATCATCGGCCTGACCCGCTCTCTGGCCGCCGAACTCGCTCCCAGCGGGATCCGGGTCAACTGCGTCGCCCCTGGCGTCATCGACACGGACATGATCCGGGTGCTTGGCGAAGAGACGCTCTCCGCGCTGCGGGAGGAGATGCCGCTGCGCCGCTTCGGCACCCCCGAAGAGGTTGCGGAATCCGTGCTTCATCTTGCTGTTTCCGAGTATATCACCGGACAGGTGTTGACCGTGGACGGCGGTTTCCTGTTCTGACTCTTTTTGACTTCAATCTTCATTACCACTGACAGGGAGGTTCTCTACGATGCGTATGACCGATCTCATTGCGAAGAAGCGCGACGGTCAGGCCCTGACCACGGATGAAATCCGGTATATGATCACGGATTACACCGCCGGCATCATCCCGGACTATCAGATGTCCTCCATGTGCATGGCGATTCTGCTTCGCGGGATGAACGACCGTGAGGTTCTGGATCTGACGCTCGCGATGCAGCACTCCGGCGATGTTCTGGATCTCAGTCCGATCCAGGGCATCAAGGCGGATAAGCATTCCACCGGCGGCGTCGGTGACAAGACGAGTCTGGTGCTGTGCCCCATGGTCGCGGCCTGCGGGCTCAAGATCGCCAAGATGTCCGGGCGCGGTCTCGGCCATACCGGCGGCACCATCGACAAGCTGGAGAGCTTTCCCGGTTTCTCCACCGCTCTCACGGAAGAACAGTTTTTTGAAAACGTCAACCGGCACGGCATTGCCATCATGGGCCAGACTGCCAATCTCGTCCCGGCGGACAAGAAACTCTATGCCCTGCGGGATGTGACCGGCACGGTTCCGTCGATCCCCCTGATTGTCAGCTCCATCATGTCCAAGAAGCTTGCCTCCGGCGCCGACGTGATCGTCCTCGATGTCAAGTGCGGCGACGGCTCTTTCATGAAGACCGCGGAGGACGCGGAGGAGCTCGCCCGGAATCTGACGCGTATCGGCCGTCTCGCCGGGAAGAAATGCGCCGCCATCATCACCGACATGGATCAGCCGCTGGGCTACGCTGTCGGCAACGCCCTGGAGGTCCGGGAAGCCATTGCGGTTCTGAAGGGGGAAGAAGAAGGCGACCTTCTCCGTCTGTGCCTGGCACTCGGCAGCTGCATGCTGACCGAAGCGGGGTATGCCTCCGACCACGATGCAGCAGAGCGGATGCTGCTTGATGCCGTGAAGTCAGGCCGCGCGCTGGACAAGCTTGCCGAAATGGTCACTGCCCAGGGTGGCGACGCCTCCGCGGTCTATCGTCCCGAGCTTCTGCCCGCCGCGCCTGTGATCTGCGAAGTTCCCTCCCCCAGGGCCGGAACCGTCAGCCGCATCCACGCCGAAGCGGTCGGTCTGGTCAGCATGAAACTGGGCGGCGGTCGCGCGACCAAGGAGGACGTCATTGATCCGCGGGTCGGCGTCGTTCTGCACAAGAAGCTCGGAGATGCCGTGGCGGAGGGGGAATCCCTTGCCTCGATCCATGCCGCGGACGAAAAGAGCGCCGCGGAGGCCGCCCGCCAGTTGCTTGACTGCTATGAGCTCTGTGACGGAGAGGTCGTCCGTCCCCCGTTTATCCGTAAAATCCTTCGCGGAGACGTCTGATCCGTTTTTCCGATCCCCTGCTCCTGAAAAACGCCCGGAGGCCTGGCCTCCGGGCGTTTTCTTTCTTTTGTTTTGTATTCTGTGGACCGGCTCTTACTGTACCGCGTGATAGCGCAGATACTGAAGGATCTTGTTCAGGCCGGTGGAGTTCAGCGTCCGTCCGTCCGCGGAGGCATTCTCCTGAAGGAGCAGGCCGCTCACGTCCTGAATCTCGGAAACCGCATCCACATAGTAGGCGCCGGTGTCCTCGCACACGGTCCTGATCCAGCCGTTGGCTTCGCTGCACTTGGCGGCGCTCAGGCCGTCTGCGGTGTTATAGTCCATCGTAACGGAGGTCAGCGGCAGACACAGGATCCAGGTGTTGGGGCTGGCCCGCCGGATGCCGTTGATCAGTGCCTTATACCGGTCGATAAAATCAAACTGATCGATGTTGGCAATTCCGTCGTTCCCCAGCGCGATCACCAGGATCGGCGGCTGCACGATCATGGCCGCATTGGCCGCGGTGATAATGGAGCCGTCATTCGGAAAGACAATCCGGCTGTCGGCGAGATCCGCCACGGCCATCACGCCGGACGGGGAGGTCCACACCTGCGTGGTGCTTTCGCCGCCGCTCAGCATGGCATAGCTCTTCAGCCCGATCCACGGACTGTCACACAGGAAAGTCAGAGAGTCAATATAAGCCTGTCCGGCGTCCTCTGTCTGGGGGAGTGTCTGCAGCGACCCGTCGCTCATCTGCGCAGGTCTTGTTGCCGCACTGTCCACACTCTCCGTCTTCACCGGCCTGGTGCCCAGCTTGACACCTCCGCGAAACTGTTCCTCACTGTTTCTCGTGAAGGCGGCGAACAGCAGGCCGATGAAAACCGCGAGCAGGCACAGAACGATCGCCAGTGCCCAGGCGATGTTTTTAATTGCAGTCAGTCTGCCTCTCATTCCTGTTCAGCCAAAGCTTTGGCTTCTTCGATGACCTTCTGCTGGACGTTGCCGGGGGCCTCCTCATAGCGGATGAACTTGCAGGAGAAGGAGCCGCGGCCCTGAGTCATGGAGCGGAGGTCGATCGTGTAGGAGCCCATCTCGGCCATGGGAACTTCGGCTTCGACGGTCTGCATTCCGTCTTCGGCGTTCATGCCGAGCACGGTGCCGCGGCGCTTGGAGCTGATGTCGCTCATGATATCGCCGAGGTTTGCATCGGGAATGGTGACCTGCAGCAGGCCGATGGGCTCGAGGATGGTGGGCTTGGCCTTGGGAATGCCGTCCTGATAGGCAAGACGGGCAGCCGTCTGGAAGGCCATATCATTGGAGTCAACCGGGTGATAGGATCCGTCGTACAGCGTGGCCTTCAGGCCGACCAGCGGATAGCCCGCCAGAACGCCCTTCTGCACCGCGTTGCGCAGGCCCTTTTCGACAGAGGGGAAGAAGTTTTTCGGAACGGAGCCGCCGAAGACCTCTTCGGCGAAGATCATGTCGTCCTGCTCATCCTGCGGCTCAAAGCGGATCCACACATCACCGAACTGACCGGAACCGCCGGACTGCTTCTTGTGACGGCCGTGGGCTTCAACCTTGCCCTTGATCTTCTCGCGGTAGGCGACGCGGGCCTGGGAAAGCTCGGTGTCAACACCGAAGCGGCTCTTGAGCTTGGCGCAGAGGACATCGACCTGGATATCGCCCTGGCCGGAGATGACCATCTGATGGGTCTCGGCGTTGTTGACGAGCGTGAAGGAGATGTCTTCCTCGTTGAGTCTGGCAAGGCCGCCAGCGACCTTGTCGTCCTGGCCCTTGGTCTTCGGCGCGATGGCCATGGAATAGCAGGGTTCCGGCATCTCGATGGCGGGCAGCTCTGCTTCGTTCTTCGGGTCGCAGACCGTGTCGCCGGTCTTCCAGTCCATCTTGCCGACGGCGACGATGTCGCCGCAGCAGGCGTCTTTCACTTCGGTGGTCTTCTTGCCGCAGATGCTGTAAAGACGGCCGAGCTTATCGGTAGAGGAAGCGCGCACGTTGCGCAGGGACATATCGGAGGTGATGCTTCCCTTCATGACCTTTACGAAGCTGTACTTGCCGAACTGGTCGGAAACGGTCTTGAAGACAAAGCCCTGGGTCGGAGCCGAGGCGTCGATGCCGTCCATCTCCACAGGAGCCGGGACATAGTCCATAACACCCTGCAGGAAAGCCTCGGTGCCGATGTTCTGCATGGCGGAGCTGGCGAACACGGGAACCACACTGCGGTCCTTCATACCGGCGCGGATTCCGGCGACCATGTCGGCCTCTTCCAGTTCCATGGTCTCAAAGAACTTCTCCATAAGCTCTTCGGTGGCGCCTGCGGCAGTCTCCATGAGTTCCATTCTCAGGTCCTCGACATGGCCGGCATCGGCAGCGGGGATCGCGCCCTTGGTGCTCTTGGCGCCGTTTGTCATGTAGCAGACGTTGTGGACCAGATCGATCACGCCCTTGCCGTCGGAAGTCGGGATGGTAACCGGGGCGACGATGCTGCCGTACTTGGCACGCAGCGCATCCACCACGGCAAAGTAGTCACCGTGCTCTTCATCGCACTTGGAGATCACAAACGCCGTCGGGAGATTGGCCGCCTTGAGATACTTCCAGCTGCGCTCGGCGCCGACGGAAATGCCGTCCTTGGCAGAGCAGAGGATCACACCCGCTTCCACCGCACGAAGGGCACAGAGGACCTCACCGACGAAGTCAAAATATCCCGGGCAGTCCAGAACATTCACTTTACCGCCGCCGAAGGAAACCGGAGCCAAAGAGGATGCGATGGTAATCTGGCGCTTGATTTCTTCCGCGTCATAATCGCATACGGTGTTTCCGTCGGTTACCTTACCAAGGCGGTCGACAGCGCCGGTGACAAACAGCATGCTCTCGGCAAGGCTGGTTTTTCCGCTGTTTCCGTGCCCGAGAAGGGCGATGTTGCGAATGTTTTTACTTTCCATAATATGCTTCCTCTCTAGAATAAAAATAAAATGTATTGACCGATCAAGCAGACATTCCGTCTGAAACGTGATTCATTCTATTTTACACGATACTGCCTTGGTTTGGCAACAGAAATTTTCATTTTCCGTCAAAATCTCATAAACAGGCTGATCAGTGAGACAATGATCGCATCCAGCAGCATCAGCACGAACGGGAGCCAGGCGCTGACTTCACCCGTTCCGATGAGCTTGACAAACACCGCGAGCATCCCGATCACCGCGACGGCCGCCGTGACGATCAGGTTCATGCGAATGGCGACATACATGCTTCTTCCGGTGTCCGCCAGATGCGTCAGCGGGCCGAGGCCTTCCCGGCAGATGACCGCCGAAACCTTGCTGGTCTCGGAAGGCTGCGCCTCGGAGATCCGGAAGCGGTCCCCATAGGGTGGGAAGTCATATCCGTCCGTCGCCACGTCGAACACCTCATGCAGCAGGTCCGGGGTGATGTTGAAGTCCCGGATGGCAAAAATCGGGTGGCGGTTGGAGGCGATCAGCTCCTGTAGCGCCGTGCGGATCTCCGGCAGACCGATATAGTTGATCTTGAAGATTCCGTAGAGTACGCCGTCGATGGCCAGCAGCACCGTCGTCTTGTCCACCAGACGGTACGGCACCTTGACGTTCATCAGCTGCATCAGATCCGGGCTGCCGCACAGAACCGTGCTGCCCTCGATCCGTCCCTGCAGGCCTCCGCCGGCCAGCCACTGGAAGTCCTCTACCTGGCGCATCCGGCAATTGTTCTTTTCCATCAGCTCCGCAAAGCACGGCGCCAGTCCCGAGCCAGAGGCCGCGACCATGCTCCCGGCGAAGCCGATGACCCGCTCCGCGCTGTCGTCGGCAAAAATGCGCACCGTCTCGATCGATACCGTTTCCTCCGGGAAGAGATCCCGGTCGGTCACGATCAGGTTCCGGCTGCATCCGATATCGTGGATCCCGGACCAGCCTGCGACAGCCGCTCCGCTGGAGAAGATTCTTCCTGAGCCGATGAAGAACGGCAGGGCAAAGGCCAGCAGCGCCGTCACCGGAACCGCGCAGGACAGGATTGCGGAGAGAATGTAGAGATAATCCCCCATGCTGTGCTTTATTAGCGCCGTCAGCAGGGAAAGCAGCAGCGCGGCAAGCAGCTGCAGGAGCGCGCTTCTGGAAAACATCGATTCATCCGGCGGCGTCTCTTCCGCCCGGCGCACAAACCCCGCCGAGGGCCGAACCGACTTCAGCAGCGTCAGGTCGCCTTTGGCGCGCACCCCTTCTTCCGCCGTCACACAGTATACCCGCTTTCCGATGGCAGGAACACGGATGGACTTGCGAAGAGCCCTTGCCGACAGCAGGGACGAAAACAGAACGCCCATCAGCGAAAGGCTTGAGAACAGGCACAGCGGGATATGCGGCGAGCCGAAACCGCCCACCGCCACGCTCAGCGCGTCAAAGGAACTGATCACACAGGCCAGCACCGCCAGCGAATCGGCGCCGAAGCGTCTCCGGGTCAGATTCACCGCCGCATTGGTGACCACGTCCAGGCATAGCAGCATGATCGTCAGCTGCAGGCCGAGGCACATCGCCGCCGAAACCTTGGCGGTTTTCAGCATGCCGCTCACCGGCAGGCCCAGCGTCAGATACGCCAGGATGGCGAGTAAGACCAGTCCGATCTGGAATCTCATGCGGAGCATGGTCACCTGGGAGCCGTAATAACGGGAGGCGTTGGCCACGTTGACCTCTTTTCCGAGGTCTTCGCCGTCGTCCTCCATGGTGGCGGTGCTCTCCCGGTTTCCGATCCCGTTCAGGCGGATCCACAGCGTCATCAGCTCATTCAGGATCCACTGTCCGAAGGACGGGAAGTCGCCCGCATAGAGGATCTCATCGTCCTCTTCCGGCACGGCGCTGTCATAGGGCGCTGGCTCCTGTCCGTCTCCCGTGCCGGCCTGATCCGGGGCAGAAGTTCTCTCTTCGGCCGCTTTCGTGTTTTCGGCCAGTGCTTCCTCGCTCGGGACATAATCCTCAAAGCTGGCATAGACCTTTGGTTCATTCAGCGCCCGTTTTCTGGCGCTGCGCGATCCGCCGAAGCCGTGCAGCAGCTTTTTCAGGCGGCCTCTCTGCTCCTCGCTCTCTGCGTCCTCTTCCTCCGGCCCCGTCGGAGCAGCTTCCGTCAGGGCTGGTTCCGCCATCTCCGCCTCTCGTTCGCCTTCATCGCTGTCGTCAGGAATTTCCGCTCCCTGTTCCGCCGCTTCGGGCAGATCACCCAGCAGCTCCCAGCTGCTCTCCTGCGGCTCGGACTCCGGCTGAGGCTCGTCCTGCGGCACTTCTGTGGGGAAGTCCTCTTCGACGTGGTATTCCCGCACTTTCTTTTCCGGTGCCGGCTCGGATGCCGTCTCCGGTTTTTGTTTCGGTTTCGTGATCGATTTCAGTCTGGATCCGAGATCCAGGTTCAGTCTCCGTCCGGGCTTTCCTTTGCCCTTTGCCGCGGGAGCGGCTTCGGCCTTTCTCTGTCCAGCGCCGCCGTCTGCTGCGTGCTGCGGCTCCACAGCAGGTTCCGGCTCCGGTTGTCTCTCCTTGCGCTGCGTGATGGCAGCCGCCTTGGGAATGACGCTCATGATGGCGGCATCCAGATCCGCGAGTTCATCCGAAGCGGCAGGGGTTCCGCCTGCTTTTTTCCCGATCCCGGGCATGTCCGCATAGATCGGGTGCTGGTCACCCAGCATAAATTCTCTCAGTATATCCCGAAAATCCGGCGAGTTCTCCGCAAAAAGCGGTGTCTCCGCCGGCGCGTGCCGCTTTTCCTCCGCTTGTTCCGGATCGTCCGGCCGGGTGCTAGGTGCTTCTCTCTCTGCGTCATCCGAAGTCTTCTCTGCCCCCGCTGACGCAGTGGTCTCCGCCTGTTCCGGATCCGCAAACATCCGAAACAGCGCCGTATAGTCCATATCGCCGCTGACCGCCGGGTTTTCCTCCGGTGGCATATCCGGAAATTCTTCAACGATCTTCTGTTTTCTGCGGCGGTTTTTGCGTTCCCGGCCGCTCTTTTGCGCCTTCTCCGGTTTTTCCGCTTTTCCTGACGGTTCCGGTTTGTCCGATTGTTCCGTCTTTTCCTCCGTGATTGATTCATAATCTGTTTGCTCAGGACCGGCTTCCGCCGGATCCGCGGTATACTCCGGAGTCAGTATAGCCTCCGGAGCCACTGCTTCTGCGGTTATCTGACTCTCCTCCTCCATGATATGTGCGGCGGGAGAGAGATCGCTGTCCGCTTCGCTTTCGGCAGCCGGCTTCGCGGCTGACTCATACCGGTCAAACAGGTCCAGTTCGAAATCGCTCATCAGCAGAGCTTCATTCTCCCATGCCTGTTCTCCGGAGCTGTCCCGGTCCCCCGAAAATTCTGACAGAATCTCTTCCAGTGTGTATTCTCTTTCAGGCTCATACGCGCCGGACACCGATTCCGCCGGATCATTCCGCAGATCCGTTTTCCGGTTCCATTTCTCCCGCTTCATACTTACCCCGTTCCGTCGTCAAAACGACCGATCAGTTTTTTCTTTCCTTGACGATTGGCTGCTCAGAGACTGCGCTGGCGCATGATCTCATACATCACGATCGCGCCTGCCACCGACGCGTTCAGAGACGAGATTTTCCCTTTCATCGGCAGGGACAGGACAAAATCGCAGCTCTCCCGGACCAGTCTCCCCATCCCGGTTCCCTCTGAGCCGATCACGAGCGCGATCGGCCCGGTCAGCTCTGTCTTCCACAGCTCGCAGCTTCCGTCCGCCGCGGTGCCGTAGATCCAGACGCCGTGCTCCTTCAGCTCGTTGAGGGCCGTCCGAAGATTCGCCACTCTGGCCACCGGCAGATGCTCCGCCGCGCCGGCGGAGGCCTTGTTCACCACCGCGGTCAGCCCGGCGCTTCTGCGCTTCGGGATGATCACCCCGTGGGCGCCCGCGCACTCCGCCGAGCGGATGATGGCGCCGAGATTGTGGCTGTCGGTGATCTCGTCGCAGACCACCACAAAGGGATCTTCTCCAAGTTCTTCCGCCCGGTCCAGGATGTCCTGCACCGTGACATAATCCCGCACCGCGCAGACGGCGATCACACCCTGGTGCGCGTGTGTCTCGCTCATGGCGTCGAGCTTCCGCCGGTCGCATTCCACCACCGTGATGCCTCTGTCCTTCGCCGCCGCGGCGATAAAGCCCAGAGTCCGGTCTCCGTCCCCGCCGGCGATATAGATCTTGTCGATCGGCCTTCCGGCCCGCAGGGCTTCCGTAATGGCATTTCTGCCTTCAATCAGCTCATTTTCAATTCCGTTTGTATGTTCCATTCCGCTCTCCGGCCGCCGGATCCGCTTTGCCGGATCGGCGTATCATCAGTACTAAATATTCGAATACAAATTACAATATAACACAAGATACAGAAAATGGAAAGAGTTCTTTTTCATGTTCTCCGGAAACTTTACAATTTTTTGTAGACTTTCTTTATCAAAAACAGTATAGTACCTTTATCTATCTGAGTTCGGAGGAGATTATCCGTGAAAGATCCCATGCGCCTGATCGATCGCTTCTGTTACCGGCATCCCAATTTCGGCATTCCCAATCTCATGAAATATCTGACGATTGCCAATGCTGTTTTCTGGATTCTCGGTACGGCGAACAGCGTGCTGATGTCCTATCTCAGCTTTGACGCCGCGCTGATTCTGCGGGGGCAGGTCTGGCGTCTGGTCACCTTTATGGTCTACCCGCCCAGCATGGGCATTCTGGCGTTTCTGGTCTTCTATTTTTACTACTGGATGGGCAGTACGCTGGAGCAGTATTGGGGGACGCCGCAGTTCAACGTCTATCTCCTCATCGGCTGGTTTCTGACCGTGGTGTACGGCTTTCTGGTCTACTTCCTCGGCGAATACCGGATCCGGATCGACTCCCAGTATCTCTATCTGTCCATGTTTTTCTCCTATGCGGCCCTCTTCCCCGATCAGCAGGTCCTGCTGTTCTTCTTCATCCCCATCCGGATGAAATATCTGGCGCTCATTGACGCGGCCTACTTCGTCCTCGCCGTCGTCACCAATCCCTTCCCCTTCAATCTGCTGCCGGTGGTCGCGGTCTTGAACTTCGTGATCTTCTTTGCCGGTACCCTGATGAAGAATCTTCCTCGCCGGCCCAGCCGCGCGACCGTCAATTTCCGCAGGGCTTCAAAAAAGATCCGCCAGGAACAGCGGGAGCAGCTTTACCACCACAAGTGCTCCGTCTGCGGCCGGACGGATACGGAATATCCCGGGCTGGAATTCCGCTACTGCTCGCGCTGCGCCGGGTACCACTGCTTCTGCATCGACCACATCAACAACCACATTCACTTCACAGAGTGACGCCGATCCATATTCTGCCTCATATTATTTTTTGATACATAAGGAGGTTCCCCGTGAACACCATCTCCATTGACGAAAACAGACTCTCCGATATCAGCCGCTTCGCTGAAACCCACGAGCGCGACATCGTCCGCGATATCGCCCGCCTTGTCCGCATCCCCAGCGTCGAAGGTCCGGCCGAACCGGATGCGCCCTTCGGCATCGAATCCAAACGCGCCCTCGACTGCGCCCTGCAGATTGCGGCGGAGCTCGGTCTGGGCACCGTCAACTGCGAAAACAAAATCGCTTATGCCTCTGTCGGCGAGGATCGGGGGCAGGGCTATCTCGCCACCATCACCCACGTCGACGTCGTTCCCGCCGGAGACGGATGGAGCGAGGATCCCTTCACCCTGCGTGAGCGCGAGGGCTTTCTGATCGGCCGTGGCGTGATGGACGACAAGGGCCCCAGTGTGCTCTGTTTGTATGCGCTGAAATATCTGAAGGATTCCGGGATTCCGCTCCGCTATCCGGTTCGCGCGCTGCTCGGCAGCAACGAAGAAACCGGCATGGGCGACCTGGAGCATTATATCGCCAATTACCCCGCTCCCCTTTTCTGCTTCAGTCCGGACGCCGATTTCCCGCTGATCCACGGGGAGAAGGGGATCTATCACGGCCGTCTGATCTCCCGTCACACGCCGATCAACGTCCTGGAGATGACCGGCGGTGTGGCCCCGAACGCCGTGCCCGCCAAGGCTTCCGCACTCGTGCGGGCGGAAACGCTGCACAGCACGGATGCCGTTTCGGCCGAGCCGGCGGAACCGGGGCTCTGGAGGCTCTCCGCCGTCGGAATCAGCGGCCACGCCTCCATGCCGGAAGGCACCGTCAATGCCATCGGGCGGATCGTGGACTATGTGCTGGAGAATAACATCCCGGCGGCGGAAGAGCTGCCGTATTTCCGTTTTCTGCAAAAGCTGCACGCGGCCACGGACGGAAGCGGACTCGGTCTGCAGAGCGCTGACGACTGCTTCACTCCGCTCACCGCGGTCGGCGGGAAGATCTCCACGGAAGACGGCGTTTTCACCCAGACGATCGACTGCCGGTACGGCATCTCCACCAGCGGAGAGAGGATCACCGCCCTGCTCCGGGAAGCGGCCGGCGATGCCGCTGAGATTCTGGTCGACGCGGACAACGTCCCGTTCTATCTTACCCTGGATAACCCGGCCATTCAGGCCTGTATTGAGAGCTATAACCTCATCACCGGAGAAAATGCCCGTCCGTTCACCATCGGCGGCGGCACTTATGCCCGTCACTTCCCCAATGCGGCCGCTTTCGGTCCCGAGCACCCCGAGCGGCCCGCTCCCGATTTTGCCGGTCCCATCCACGGCATCGACGAAGCGGCCCGCCTTTCCGATTTCATAGAAGCGCTGAAGATCTACATCGTCGCTCTGCTCCGGCTTGAGGAGCTTGACTTCTGACGGTCATGAAGCAGAATCGCTGTGTCGTCGTTTCAGGCGGCGAGTTCAGTCCCGTCTCCGGGCTCAAACCGGATGACTTTGTCATCGCCTGCGACCGCGGCTATGCCTATTGTGAGCGTCTCGGCATCCGGCCGGATCTGATCATTTCCGACTTTGATTCATACCGTGGTCCGGTGGATGCGGAGATCCCGCTGAACCGCTATGCTTCCGAGAAGGACGATACCGACACCATGCTCGCCGTCCGGTATGCCGTTGAGCACGGATTCCGTGAGCTGCTTCTCTGCTGCGCCCTCGGCGGCCGCCTGGATCATCTGATCGCGAATCTTCAGAGTCTGGTGTTTGCCCGGAAGCACGGTCTCCGCGCCGCTCTCTGCAGTGAGGATACGGAAGTTTATACCTTGCAGGGCGACCTCCTGCGCATCCCCCGCCGTGACGGCTGGTCGCTTTCCGTGTTTGCCCTCGACGGTCCCTGCCGGGGTGTCCGCATCTCCGGGGCCAAATACCCGCTCGAGCATGCGGAGCTTCTTCCCTCCTTTCCTCTCGGCGTCAGCAACACCTGGGCCGAAGAAGAAGCCCTCGTGTCGGTGGAGGAAGGAATCCTCCTGATCGTTCTGTCGCGTATTCCGCCGGAAACTCCGGAAAACAGTTGACGCCGATCAAAAAAGAAAGTATATTAATAAGGTTGAAAACCGGTATGGATCCTGTCCGGACGGAAGGAGGCCCGATGTTTTGGAACCGATCCGTTTTTCCAGTCCCTCTGCCATTGGGCATGCGTATATTCTCTCATCTCCGTCCCGGGAGGATGCTCTGTCGAAAGCCCGGGAGATCGCTTCCGCGGCCGTCTGTCTCAACGGGCACGACGTCCCCTGCGGGAAGTGCCGCGGCTGCCGGAAGGCCGCTGCGGGCGTCCATCCCGACATCTTCATGCTTCGGCGTCTCCCGGATAAGAGCGGGAATCTACGGCGCGAGCTGACCGTCTCCCAGATCCGGGATCTGTCTGTCGACGCCCAGGTTCTGCCGAATGAGGCGGTACGCAAGGTGTACATCATTGAAGAGGCTGAGCTCATGAACCTCAACGCCCAGAACGCCGCGCTGAAGCTTTTTGAGGAGCCGCCTCCCAGTGTGGTTTTTCTGCTCTGCGTATGCAATCCCGACCTGCTTCTCGAGACGGTGCGCTCCCGCTGCGCCATGCTCAGCCTGTCCGGGGATACCGAGCAGCAGGCCCCCGATTCCGTGAAACTGGCAGACAGTTTTCTCTCGGCGGTCCGGACGGGTGATCGGCGTAAAGTCTATCGCTGGATCGCCAAAAATGAACTCAGCAAGCTCGACGCCACATCCGCCTTCATCGACGCCGCGCTTTCACGCTGCTGCGACATGCTTTGCGGAAGATGTTCTGCGGGTGCGCTCTCTGCCGAAAACCAGATGCATCTCTACCGGCTTCTGCAGCGCTGCTCCGACCACCTGAAGGTGAATGTCAACGCCAAACATATTTTCAGTCTGCTGGCTGCAGACGCTCTGCCCGGCCCGATCAGGCGTTCCATCGCAGACACAGTGCACAAAATTGGAGAAAAAACATGACCGAAGTAGTTAGCATCAGATTTAAAAACCGCGGGAAAGCGTACTATTTTGACCCCGCCGGCCTTCAGATTCAGGTCGGGGACAACGTGATCGTCGACACCGCCAACGGGATGGAGATTGCCGTCTGCTCCCGGGAGAATCACCCCGTGGAGGATACCGCTGTCGTGCAGCCGCTGCGCCGGGTTCTGCGGATCGCCACCCAGATGGATCTTCGGACGGAAGAGATCAACCGTCAGCGGGAAAAGACCGCCTTCGACATCTGCCGTGAAAAGATTCAGGAGCACAACCTGGACATGAAGCTGGTCGACGTCGAGTGCAATTTTGAAGGCAGCAAGACCACCTTCTTCTTTACCTCGGACGGAAGGGTTGATTTTCGTTCTCTGGTCAAGGATCTGGCCGGGATCCTGCACAACCGCATCGAGCTGCGGCAGATCGGGGTCCGGGACGAGGCAAAGATGCTGGGAGGTCTCGGGATCTGCGGCCGTCCCTATTGCTGCAGCCAGTTTCTGGATGACTTTCATCCCGTCTCCACCAAGATGGCCAAAATCCAGTCGCTCTCTCTCAACCCCGCCAAGATCTCCGGCAGCTGCGGCCGCCTGATGTGCTGCCTGCGTTATGAGCAGGAAGCTTATGAGGATCTGGTTAAGAAGGTTCCGAAACAGGGCGCCTTTGTCGAGACCAAAGACGGCTACGGAACGGCCGTGCAGGTAAATCTTCTCCGCTCCACCGTCAAGGTGAAGCTGGACGAAGAGCGGGAAGACGTCCTTCATGAATATAAGAGCTACGAGCTGGCGGCCGTCCCGGGCGGGCGTCCGAAGGACGGAACGGAACCGCCTCATGTCCTCGAGTACGTGGAACCGGAACCGGAAGAGCCCGAAGCGGAAGAAACGGATGAGTGGGCGGTACCGGCCATGGTGGTCACACCGGTTCCGGAAAAGCCCGCTCCCTCGCAGGAGGGGGAAGCTGATCCCGAAAAGAGCCGGCGGAACCGCCGGAACCGCAGCCGCCGCAAAGGTGCCAAACCGGCTTCTCCCGAGGCTCCCGCCATTGTGGTTCCTGTCAGGGAAGACGCCGTCAAGCCGAAGTCCGCGGAGGGCGGCAGCCACCACTCCCACTCCGGTAAAAAGCACTCCGCCCCGAAGGCTTCCGGCGGTGCGCCAAAAGGCGGAGAGTCCTCTGCTGTGAAGGTCCAGAAGCTCTCTGTCCAGACCGCACAGGCCGCGGAGTCTCCTGACGCCGGCAAGCCGGAGAAGAAAAACAACAAACCCCGCCGCCGGCACTATCACGGGAAAAAGCCCTCCTCCGGCAAGCCCGCTTCCGAATCCTGACCGCTTCTTTACGGCAGCCCCTCCGCCGCCGGCCGCGATGCCGTTCAGGCCGCGGTCCGGTCCGAAATTCATGCAGAACGCCCCTCCGCATTCGCGGAGGGGCTGTTTGTTTGATACGAGCCTGTTCTCTTATCCCAAGTTGCAGAGACAGGACGCAATCTGAGACGCGACCCTGGCGTTGTTGAACACCAGGTGGATGTTGGAGTCGAGGCTGTCGCCGCCGGTCAGGTCCTTGACCTTGGCCAGCAGGAAGGGCGTAGCCTCCTTGCCGTGGATGCCCTTGGCGTTCATCTCGTCGATCGCCTCGTCGATCGCCTTGTTGATGACCGCGTCGTCCATGGCGTATTCCTCCGGAATCGGATTGGTCACCAGCATGCCGCCTTTCATGCCGATCGTCTGCTGCACATGGAAGGCCTTTGCGCACTCCTCAGGCGTGTCCATCCGGTAGTCCACCTTCAGGCCGGAGTGCCGGCTGTAGAAGGCGGGGAGTTCCTCGGTTCCGTAGCCGATGACCGGCACGCCGTGGGTCTCCAGATATTCCAGCGTGAGCTTCAGATCCAGAATTGCCTTCGCGCCGGCGCAGACCACCACCACTGGGGTATTCGCCAGTTCTTCCAGATCCGCGGAGATGTCCATCGTGGTTTCCGCGCCGCGGTGCACGCCGCCGATGCCGCCGGTGGCAAACACCTTGATCCCGGCCATTGCCGCGATCATCATCGTCGTGGTAACCGTCGTCGCGCCGTCCATCCCCTTCGATACCAGGACGGCCAGGTCCCGGCGGCTGGCCTTGGTGACGGCGGTTCCGGTCTTTCCGAGATAGTCGATCTCTTCCGGTGTCAGGCCAACCTTCAGGCGTCCGCCGATGATGGCGATGGTCGCCGGCGTTGCGCCGTTTTCACGGATGATCTTCTCCACGCTCAGCGCGGTTTCCACATTCTGCGGGTAGGGCATGCCGTGGGAGATAATGGTGGATTCCAGCGCCACAACCGGCTTGCCGGCGGCAAGCGCCGCGGATACTTCGGGATTTACGTCCAGATACTGATTCATCATGTTTTCCTCCGATTATCGTTGAATTCTTTCCCGCAGTGCCGTCTCCGACAGCGCGGGGTTGATGGTTTCTTCGCTTTCCGTCGCGATGGCCGCCGCGGCCGAAGCCGCCCGGACCGTGTCTTCGAGGTCCATCCCCTCCAGGTAGGCCCAGACCAGCGCCGCCATGAAGGCGTCCCCCGCGCCCGTCGTGCTGCGCACCGCAGCCGGCAGGCAGGGATAGATCCGGCTCTCTTCCCCGTTGGCCGCGAACACGCCGTCCGCTCCCAGGGACAGGAACACGCGGTGCAGGCCGGTATCCAGAAGCTTCTCCGCCGCATGGTGCATGGATTTCTCGTCCGTGATCCGGATCCCGCTCAGCAGCTCTGCTTCCATCCGGTTCGGCTTCAGGGTGTTCAGCCTGCCGAGAATCGGCCTGAGTTTCTCCGCCTTTGTCACCGATACCGGATCGGCGAAAATCGGAGCCGTACAGTGTTCCGCCAGGTAGTTCAGCGTTTCGGCCGGGAGATTACCGTCCGCGACCACCACCTGCGCGTTGTTCAGCAGGCTGAGATTCGAGGCGATGTAATCCGGGGTGATCTTCTCGCAGATCTCCATATCCGAGACAGCCAGCACCATATCGCCGTTTTCATCGTTCAGATACAGATAAGTCGACGTGGAAGCCCCCGCGACCTTGCGTGCATGGCTGATGTCGATCCCGAGATCCGCGCAGCCGGCTTCAATCCGCTGTGCATGCAGATCGTCTCCGAAGGCGGTCAGAAAGCGGACGTGCAGCCCCAGCAGGCTCATGTTGTGTGCAATGTTCCGGCCGACGCCGCCGAGACTGATCGAGACCTTTCCCGGATTGGAATCCCGCTCAATCAGCGGCCGTTTCGGTCTTCCGCCGATGTCGATGTTGACGCCGCCGACCACGGCCACGTAAGCCGACCCGCTCACCACGTATCCCCGGCCTGCAATGTGCCCCTTCTTCATCAGGTTCGAGATATGCACCGCCACGGCAGACCGGGTAATCCCCGCCTTTCGTGCCAGCTTTTCCTGTGAAATCATCGGGTTTTCTTCGATCCAGTTCAGGATCTGCCGTTCCCGTATCGTCACGTCCCAGGTCCTCTCGTAAATAATTGCTTATTTTAAACATTTGCTTGTTCAATATAGTTCATTTTTTCCCTGCTGTCAAGTCTTGCGAAAGTCTTTCCGATTGTTTATAATGTTGATGATCTCACTTACCATTCACGAAACGGATGTCAGAAACCATGTTTGAAGGATTCACCCGCGAGACCTCGGAGTTTCTCTGGGATCTCACGTTCCATAATGAGCGCCCCTGGTTTCAGGAACACCGGGAGCAGTATATGCGTGTGCTCCACGAGCCCTTTCACGCGCTGGCCGAGGATACCCTGGCCGAGATGCAGCGTGCCTTTCCGAAAGAAAACTTCTCTCTTCACGTCTCACGGATCTACCGGGATGCCAGACGGCTTTTCGGCCGCGGCCCTTATAAGGATCATCTCTGGTTCACGATCTTTAACGGCGACAACCGGCATACCGAAGGTCCCATGTTCTGGTTTGAGATTTCCGCTTCCACCTTCAGTTACGGCCTCGGCTTCTTTGATGTGACGCCTGCCGAGATGGATGCCTTCCGCGACAGCATCGACGCAAATCCCGCCCGTTTTGAGCGTCTGGCTGAGGACGCGTCCAGGATGCGGGGCTTTCGCGTGACCGGTCCGGAATATAAAAGGCCAAAGAAGGATCTCGGCCCGCTGATTAACCCCTGGTATAACCGCAAACGTATCGGTCTGGAGCGGGAGCGGGACTTTGATCCCGGGCATCTCGGCCCCGATCTCACAGCTGTCATCACCCGCGCTTTCAAGCGGCTGATGCCCATGTATGACTATCTCTACGCCTGCTATCGCTCCGCACAGGAGCAGAATCATGACGAACTGAGGAGGATGGACGATGAGCGAGAATAACAGCCTGAAGGTCTCCGTGATCATGCCCGCCTACAATTCCGAAAAATACATCGAACGTTCAGTAAAGAGCGTGCTGAGTCAGACCCATGAGAATCTGGAGCTGATTGTGGTGGATGACGGCTCCACCGACCGCACGGCCTCCATTCTCCGCCGGCTCGCCGACGGGGATCAGCGGCTTCGTTATGTCCGCACGGAAAACCACGGGCCTGCCGAGGCGCGCAATGCCGCTCTGAAGCTGGTCTGTGAAGAGGCCTCGTTTGTCACCTTTATTGATGCCGACGACGAACTGCTCCCCGACGCGCTCTCGTATGCGCTGGAGGCCGCAGACAGCGGCGCGGATCTGATCCTGATGGGCTTCTGTATCGTCGAGGCCGACGGCCGGGAGCGCGAGTACAACGAATTTGACTGTCTGGTCCGGCCGCAGGATCTGAAGACCGCTTTCGCCCGCCTCTATAAGGCAAATCTTCTCAATCAGGTGTGGGCCAAGCTCTATTCGGCAACGCTGCTGCGGGAGAATGAAATCCGTTTCAAGGACTACCTCTGGGGTGAGGACCGGCTCTTTGTCTTTGACTGTCTGGAGCATTGTTCCATGATCGCCGTGCGCAGTGAATGCAAGTATCGCTACATCATGCACAACGGCGAGAGCCTGATCTCCAAGTTTTATCCGAAGAAGTTCTCCGTCTGCATCGAGGCGGATATCCGGGCGCAGGAGCTGTGTGAAAAGTTCGGGATCCCGGATGACGCCGATCTGCGCTATATGTTCGCCAAGTCCGTCTTCTCCTGCATCACGACATTGTTCACGCCCTCCTGCACGCTTTCCGACGAGGGAAGAATCATCTATGTCAAAGAGATCCGCTCCAATCCCCGCGTCCAGAAGCGCTGCCGCGATACCTCCGGCGGCGTGCCGGTGAACACCCTCTGCCGGATTCTGCGCAAAGGCAGTCCCCGCCAGATTCTGAACATCTTCCATGCGGTCGCCCTCGTCGGTGAGCAGGCCCCGGATCTGTTCATGAAGATTAAGCACAGGAAGTAATGGATCCTGTATGACAAAACCCGCCTCCCGGCGGGTTTTGTTATCGTTGCTGTAAGAATTCCTTACCCCAGATTGCCGCTCAGTGCAGAGATCAGCGCCCTGGACGGGACGATTTTCCATCCGTCCCCGCTGAGTGTGAGTTCCACCCTGCAGCCGACGGTTCCGTAATAATTCTGCGGCTGTTCCAGAAGCTTGAGAAGCGCCCGGTCATAGGCCATTCCTGCCGCGGCCGGGACATAGTTTCCGGCTGCGTCAAAGACGTTCTCACGGTCCATCGTCCTGGCCAGGTTCAGCAGTTGGACTCTCGTCTCCGTCTGCAGATCCTTCTCCATTCTGGAGAAGTCCAGCACCCGGAGCTGTACTTCCTGCCAGGCGCGGTTTTTCTCCACGCTGCAGTTTCCCAAGAGCTGGTGGTCCCAGCTCTGTTTCAGTGCGTTCAATACCGCGGCATGCACTTCGTCCGCGGAGCCGTTCAGAAGTCCGGACTGTGCCCCGTAGGCCAGGCAGGCGTCCGCCTCTGCCGCATCTCCGCTCTCCAGCGCCCGGAAGAAACGCTCCACCGTGACCGGCGCGTCCTCTTCCGAAGCCGAAACATAGCTTCTCCCGTTCATCCCCGGGAAGCACAGGATCATCGCTCCGGCTGCCAGGAGAATTGCCGCAATTCCGTACCAGAGGTTCAGCCTGCTGCCCCGGTGCCGGATCGAGAACCAGATGAGGCAGGCGAGAACCCCTGCCGCAATCAGTCCCAGCGAGAGAATCGGTCCCAGAGTGAGTTCATGGATCAAGGTTTCCGCCGTTTCTGTTACGGACGGCTTCTCCGTGGCGGTCGCCCTGGCAGTCTCTGTCCGGCGCTGTGCCTCCTGCGCTGCGACCGCCGCTTCCGCCTCAAGCCGGTCCTGCTCCGCCGCCAGAGCGGCGGCCTGTTCCTCTTCCCTGGCCCGTTCCAGGCGCTCCGCGTGCTTTTCTTCCGCATAGTCGCACATCAGCGTGCAGAAGTCCGTCAACACACCATATGCGTTTTCGGTACCCGTCGTAAAAAGCACGATGGCGATCGGATCCTCCGTGAAGCAGAGCGCACAGTCGTTCAGATAGAGGATCGGATCCTCCGCGTACCAGCCGTACTTGTGGGCGATGTTGAAGCGTCTTTCCCGGAGCTTGAAGTATTTTTCCGGCTCCGCCCGCTGCATCGTCTCGATCAGACGGTCGTACCGCTCTCCTCCGTCATACAGCTGCCTCAGGCAGGTAATCACCTGGCGGGGGGTAAAGAAGTTGTTTTCGTAATACTTGTCGTCCACATTGTCCGGATCTTCCCCCATGATGGGCGCGATCAGGATCCGGTAGCGGTGATACAGTGTGGATGCGGGATTTGTCTCGATGGTTGCCCCGGCATAGTCCCAGAGCAGCTTCGCATACTCGTTGTTGGAATCGATGATGGTGCCTTCCAGGAGCTGGGCATAGCGATATCCGCCGATGGGCTCGTCCAGCGTGATTTTCCCTTCGGCGATCCAGTCCAGAAACAGCATATTCAGCGGCACCTTGTACATACTGCCGCTCACCCGGTACTGATCCCCGTTGTAATAATGCTCTTCCCCGGTCGCGAGATTGTAGTAGCCCGCGCCGATGGTATCGGGGTTTGCACCGTGCTCCTGCAGCATCAGAAGCAGTCTGGTCTCCCAGTCCGTCTGTCCGGCCTCGCTCTCCGGGGAGAGGTTTCCCGCCTCTGCGTCAGCCGCATCTTCGCCAGCTGCTGTCTGTGCTTCCGCGGCCGGCATCTCCTCCGCCCATCCTGCCGGGAGCAGCGCCAGCAGAAGAAGCAAACTCAGCAGCAGCGGAATCAGTTTTCTCGCCAGTTTATCCAGTCTATCCTTTATATTCATAGAAAGATCTTCTCCGAATGTGTTTCGCATATCCATATCCGGGTTTTATTCTACCATTCCCTGTGAGAATTGCAAGGGAAATCTTCACTCTCCCCCGCTCTCTACTCTGAGGAGAGTCCGTGTTTTTTTGGGTTCTACATAGAGTAGACTGCCTGTTTTTGGGCTTTTTTAAACGGTAGCTTGCCTTTTTGCCCGTTTTGTATTATGCTGTCTCCAGCACCAGATAAAGGAGTGTTGACGATGTCTTTTGTTGTCATGACCGATACCTCCGGCAATCTTCCGCCGCAGTATATTTTTGACTATTCCCTGCAGGTGATTCCTTTTTCCTATTTCATTGAAGGGAAAGAATACAATTCCGTAAAGAACCCGGATTTTGACGCCGAGGATTTTTATGCCAGGATCAAAAAGGGAATGAAGGTTACCACCTCCCAGATTCCTCCCCAGCAGTACGCGGACTTTTTTGAGCCTGCGCTCCGGGAAGGCAGGGATGTGATCTTCATTTGCATGTCCTCCGGGATCAGCGGCTCCTGCAACTCCGCCAAAATTGCCGCGCGGATGATGATGGAAGCCTATCCCGACAGGATTGTGGAGGTTATTGATACCCGCGGCGCCTCGCTCGGTGAGGGCATCATCGCGCTCTATGCCGACCGGCTGCGCAGGCTCGGCCGCAGCACGTCCGACGCCATTGCGGAACTCTATGACCATGTGGAGCGGATGTTCAATGTCTTTACGGTGGACGATCTGATGCATCTGCGCCGCGGCGGCCGCCTCTCCAATCTCTCCGCCGTTGTCGGAACGGTTCTCCAGATCAAACCTCTTCTCAAGGGAAACGAGGAAGGGAAAATTGTCGCTTTCAGCAAGGTTCGCGGCAGAAAGCGCTCCATTGAAACCCTGGCCGAGTATTATGACAAGCTGGTGGTGGAGCCCGAAAAGCAAATCGTCGGGATCGCGCAGGCAGCCTGCCGGGAAGACGCCGCCTATCTCGCCTCTCTTCTTAGGAAAAACCATCCCCCGAAGGAGATTCTCACCGTTGAATACGAGCCTGTCACCGGTTCTCACGTCGGCCCCGGTGCGCTGGCACTGTTCTTTGAAGCCCGTGAGGGGGTACGTTCCTTCAACGGCTGAGACCTTACGGCGGATCTTTCCCCGCAGCTTCTTATACCCCGCGACAATCAGGCAGACAGAAAAAAACACAGGGGCCTTTCCCACATCGCAGGGAAGGGCTCCTGTGCGCTTGTCGATCCTGATTCCGGGCTTTCTCAGCGTCAAAGAATCCCGCCGGATGTTTTCAGGAAGAAGGCTTCTCCGAAGCGGGGCATCAGAACACCCCAAGGTTTTTGAAAATAAGAATCCAGAGGAAGAAGCTGACGATGCTCACCGCGGAAGTCATGACGACGATGTCCCCGGCCAGTTCCGCGTCCCCGCAGTTCATCTGCTGTACCATGGTAAAGGAATTGACCGCTGTCGGGGAGGCAAAGATCCCGATCAGCCCGACAAAGTCCCCTCCCCGGATTCCCAGGAAAGCCGCCGTGCCGAGCAGTACCGCCGGCGTCACAAAGAGCTTGACCGCCGTAACCGCGGCCAGCGGTCTGACGTAACGTCCAAGTCCGTCAAAGCGGAAGAAGGCGCCCAGCAGGAAGAGCTGCAGCGGGCTTGCGATCACGGAGAGGCTCGAGACGGTCTGTTCCAGAAGCTTCGGCAGACGGATCCCAAGCAGCTGAAACGCGATTCCCAGCAAAGAGCTCACGATCAGGGGGTTCTTCGCCACTTCGAGAAGAACCTGCCCATAGTGGACGCTCCCCCCTCGGAATCGTTCCAGCACATACACGGAGAGGAAGTTAAACAGGGGTACCACCACCGCGATCAGCACGGTTACCGCTCCCAGCTGATCTGCTCCGACCAGCGCCTGCGCAATCGGGATCCCCATGATCACGAAATTGCTTCGGAAGATTCCCTGTGCGATCACGCCTTTCCAGTCCTCTCTCGGGACCAGACGCCGCACCGACAGAAAGGCGGCGGAAAAAACCAGCAGTACTCCGCACACGGCATAAATGATCAATCCCGGCTTGACGGCGGCACTGAGGTCCGAGCAATAGATATTATAAAACAGCAGACATGGGAGAAAGATCCGGAACGCGACCTTATTGAAGCGCGGTACGTCCTCTCTTGACAGCACGCCCGCCTTCTGTGACAGGAAGCCGGCCGCCAGCAGCAGGAACATCGGCACAACCGCGTTGGCCGAAAGCAAAAAGTTTTCCAAAAAAGCACCCCTTCGCCCGAGGAAAATGACGATTCAGTATACCACAGCGTTTTCCGCTTGAACAGTCTTTTCTGTCCGGCCTCAGGTTCGCTGACATTCTGCCGTGCCGCTCTGTCAGAGGTTCTTCACCCGCAGCGCCCGGATCGCGTTGAGCACCGCGATCACCATGACCCCGACATCCGCGAAGATCGCCGCCCACATGTTCGCGATACCCAGCGCGCCCAGGATCAGGCAGGCAAACTTGACCGTCAGGGCAAACACAATGTTCTCATAGACGATGCGGATGCACTTGCGGGAGATCCGGATTCCCTTCGCGATTTTCATCGGGTCGTCGTCCATCAGGACGATGTCTGCCGCTTCGATGGCGGCGTCCGAGCCCATTGCCCCCATGGCGATGCCGATATCCGCCCGCGAGAGCACCGGTGCGTCGTTGATTCCGTCCCCGACAAAGGCAAGCTTTTCGCGCCCGTTTCCGTTTTCCTGCAGCAGCTTCTCCACCAGGCTGACCTTGTCTCCCGGCAGCAGCTCGGCGTGATATTCATCAAGGCCGAGATCCTTCGCCACATGGGCGGCAACCTTTTCCCCGTCTCCGGTCAGCATCACGAGCCGGCGAACGCCCGCATCCCGCAGCGCTTTGATCGCCTGTTTCACATTCGGCTTCTCCAGGTCCGAGATCACGATATGTCCCGCATAAGCGCCGTCCACCGCCATATGGATGATGGTTCCGACGCTTCGGCATTCCCGATAGTCCAGTTTCAGGCGATGCATCAGCTTGTCGTTTCCCGCGGCGACACGATGGCCGTCGACGTTCCCGATGATTCCCTCTCCGCTGATCTCCTCAATCCCGGTGACGCGGCTGCGGTCGATCTCCTTGCCGTAAGCCCGCTGCAGGCTCCTGCTGATCGGGTGTGAAGACGCGCACTCCACCAGTGCCGCGTATTCCAGCAGCTTCTCGTCCTCCATCGGGCTGTGATGGACACCGCTGACCTCAAACACCCCCTGCGTCAGTGTTCCGGTCTTGTCGAACACCATCGTTCTGACCTGAGACAGGGTCTCCAGGTAATTCGAGCCTTTGATCAGGACACCCTCGTGGCTTGCGCCGCCGATCCCCGCAAAGAAGCTCAGGGGGATGCTGATCACCAGCGCGCAGGGGCAGCTGATGACAAGGAAGGTCAGTGCGCGGTACAGCCAGATGTTCCACTCCGCGGGCAGCTGCAGAATCAGTCCCCGCACCAGCGGCGGGAGAATCGCAAGGGCCAGTGCGCTGTACACCACCGCTGGGGTATAGACCCTGGCAAAGCGGGAGATGAACTCCTCCGAGCGCGACTTTCTTGAGCTTGCGTTTTCCACCAGCTCCAGAATCTTCGACACGGTGGATTCGCCGAATTCCTTCGTGGTTCGGACCTTCAACAGACCGCTCAGATTGATGCAGCCGCTGATGATCTCATCCCCCTCCCGGCACTCCCGCGGAGCGCTCTCTCCTGTCAGGGCGCTAGTGTTCAGCGTTGAGCTTCCCTCCACGATCACGCCGTCGATGGGGACTTTCTCTCCCGGCTGAATCACGATCACGGTACCGATCTCCACCTCGTCCGGATCCACCTGTGTGAGCACACCGTCCGTTTCAACGTTGGCATAATCCGGGCGGATATCCATCAGTTCCGCGATGTTCCGGCGGCTCTTCCCCACGGCATAGCTCTGGAAGAACTCCCCGATCTGGTAGAAGAGCATGACGGCTACCGCTTCGTTGTAATCTCCGCTCTTCTCGTACAGAGCCAGGCCGATCGCCCCCAGCGTGGCCACCGCCATGAGGAAGCACTCGTCAAACGGTCTTTTGTTCAGGATTCCCCTCCAGGCCTTTCGAAGGATATCATAGCCGATCACCAGATAGCACACGAGATAGAGGCCTGCCGAGACCGCCTTCGGCAGCTTCAGCACATTCAGCAGGATCATCAGCGCGGCGGCAATGAGAATCCTGATCAGCATTTTCTTCTGTTTCTTTGACATATCCGTATTCCGTCCGTTTCTTTTTCTTCTGCGCGCTTCTTTCGTTCAAAACAAAACGCCCTGATCCGGAGGACAGGGCGTGGGAGAGTCTCGCTTACAGTTCGATCTCGCAGTCGGGCTCCACCTTCCGGCAGGCTTTCAGGACTTCCTTCATCACCGTTTTCGGATCCGCCCCTTCTTCAAACTCCACAGTCATCTTCTGTGTCATAAAGTTCACCACGGCCGTTGCCACCCCGGGAACCTTCCGGGTCGTCTCCTCCATAAGGTTGGCACAGTTGGCGCAGTCCACTTCGATCTTGTAAGTCTTTTTCATTGCAGGGGCCCTCCGTCTCATAGTTTCAACAATTAAGCACTTGTTTATTTGTTGTGTCTGCAGTATACTGGCCCGGGTTCGAAAAATCAAGTCTTCTCCCCTGCTTTCTGCCGTTCGGGAGAAAAATGCTGCCAAACGGACCAAAGGAGGTCTTTTCATGTCTGACTCCGTTTTGCCCCACCGCCACCCCGACCATCATGACAGCCTGTTTCTGGTTCCGGCGCTTCGCAGCGTCAGGGAATTCGGCGTAGTCGCGGAACTCTTCGCCCAGCTCAGTGATCCCACCCGTCTCCGCATTTTCTGGATGCTCTGCCACTGTGAGGAATGCGTCATCAACATCGCCGCCATGCTGGACATGTCCAGCCCCGCGGTGTCGCACCATCTCCGCTCCCTGCGCGACAGCGGCCTCATCGTCAGCCGCCGTGAGGGGAAGGAGGTCTTCTACCGGGCCGACGACGGCGAGGTTGTCCAGCTGCTGCATCACATGATCGAGCAGACCATGAGCATCACCTGCCCGGAGGAGGCCATTCTCCTGTCCGACTGCCGCGCCGATCAGGTTGAGCTCATCCACGAGGTTCATGAATACCTGCTTCAGCATCTCGACGAGAAGATCACCATCGACGCGCTCTCCAGGCAGTTTCATATGAATCCCACCACACTCAAGTCCGTCTTCAAATCCGTGTACGGGAATTCTCTCGCTTTCCATATGAAGGAGCATCGGATGGAGCGTGCCGCGGAGCTTCTCTCCGGCACCGGTCTCACCATCGCCGAGATCGCCGCCCGGGTCGGATATGACAGCCAGAGCAAGTTTACCGCCGCCTTCAAGAGCCGCTACGGGGTTCTACCGAAGGAGTATCGGAAGCCACAGCGATTTTGACCAGAAGCCCGGCACAAAATGGACGTTTTTTTAACGAAATTTCGGCGTTCTGACCACAAGATCTTGACCGCTCTTTCATTGACGGAAAGGCAGGAATTGTGGTATATTATTGTCAAATCTTTTTAGGAGGTTGTATTATTCTATGGCAAACATCGATCTGGCCAAATATGGCATTACCGGCACGACTGAGATTATCTACAATCCCAGCTACGAGCAGCTGTTCAAGGATGAGATGGATCCCTCTCTCGAGGGCTTCGACAAGGGTGTTCTGACCGAGCTTGGCGCAGTCAACGTCATGACCGGCATCTACACCGGCCGTTCCCCCAAGGACAAATACATCGTTGTGGATGAGAACTCCAGGGACACCGTGTGGTGGACCACCGAGGGTTACAAGAACGACAACCATCCCATGACACAGGAGACCTGGGAAGTTGTCAGAGACCTTGCGAAGAACCAGCTCTGCAACAAGAAGCTCTACGTCGTCGATGCCTTCTGCGGTGCCAACAAGGACACCCGCATGGCCATCCGTTTCATCATGGAAGTCGCATGGCAGGCCCACTTCGTGCGCAACATGTTCATCAAGCCGACCGAAGAAGAGCTCGCTTCCTTTGAGCCCGACTTCGTCGTCTACACCGCATCCAAGGCCAAGTGCGAGAACTATAAGGAACTCGGCCTCAACTCCGAGACCGTCGTCGCCTTCAACGTCACCAGCCGTGAGCAGGTCATCATCAACACCTGGTACGGCGGCGAGATGAAGAAGGGCATGTTCTCCATGATGAATTACTACCTGCCGCTCAAGGGCATTGCCGCGATGCACTGCTCCGCCAACACCGATATGAACGGCGAGAACACCGCCATCTTCTTCGGTCTGTCCGGCACCGGCAAGACCACCCTTTCCACCGATCCGAAGCGTCTGCTCATCGGTGACGACGAGCACGGCTGGGACGACAACGGCGTCTTCAACTTCGAAGGCGGCTGCTATGCCAAGGTCATCAACCTCGACAAGGATTCCGAGCCCGACATCTATAACGCCATCCGCCGCGACGCGCTGCTGGAGAACGTCACGGTCGATGCCGAGGGCAAGATCGACTTTGCCGACAAGAGCGTGACCGAGAACACCCGTGTATCCTATCCCATTGAGCACATTGAGAAGATCGTCAAGAACGTCCGCCCGATCTCTTCCGGCCCGGATGCCAAGAATGTCATCTTCCTCTCCGCCGACGCGTTCGGCGTGCTGCCCCCGGTCTCCATCCTGACGCCTGAACAGACGAAGTACTACTTCCTCTCCGGCTTCACCGCCAAGCTCGCCGGAACCGAGCGCGGCATCACCGAGCCGACCCCGACCTTCTCCGCCTGCTTCGGCCAGGCCTTCCTCGAGCTGCATCCGACCAAGTATGCCGAAGAGCTCGTGAAGAAGATGGAGAAGTCCGGCGCCAAGGCCTATCTGGTCAACACCGGCTGGAACGGCACCGGCAAGCGCATCTCCATCAAGGACACCCGCGGCATCATCGACGCCATCCTGGACGGCGATATTCTGGGTGCTCCCACCAAGAAGATTCCTTACTTCAACTTTGAAGTTCCCACCCAGCTCAAGGGCGTCGACACCGGCATTCTTGATCCGCGCGACACCTATGCCGATCCCGCCGAGTGGGACGCCAAGGCGAAGGACCTCGCCGGCCGCTTCATCAAGAACTTTGTCAAGTACGAGAGCAACGAAGCCGGCAAGGCTCTGGTTTCCGCCGGTCCGCAGCTCTGATCAACTGGTACGCACAAGCGGGGGATTCTTCCCCCGCTTCCTGTAAATTCTAAATAAATCATAAAAACCGGCAGGAGGAAAACGGATGAAGAAAGTTCAATTTACCGAAACCGTGCTGCGCGACGCGGGTCAGTCTCTGATCGCGACGCGTATGGCCTACGATCAGTTTGAGGACATTCTCCCGACGATCGATCAGGCGGGTTTCTATTCCGCAGAATGCTGGGGCGGCGCTACCTTTGACGTCTGCCTTCGCTTTCTGAACGAAGACCCCTGGGAACGGCTTCGGAAGATCCGGGCAAAGATGCCCAACACCAAGCTCCAGATGCTCCTTCGCGGGCAGAATATTCTGGGCTACAAGCACTACAGCGATGACATCGTGCGTCGTTTTGTCCGTGCCGCCGTTCGCAACGGCATCGACATTATCCGTATTTTTGACGCGCTGAACGATGTCGACAACCTGAAGGTTGCCATCGACGAGACCGTGAAGCAGGGTGCCATCGCTTCCGGCGCCATTTCCTACACCACGAGTCCGGTCCACACCCTGGAAAAGTATGTCGAGATGGTCAAAGAGCTCAAGCAGATGGGCGTTTCCACCATCTGCATCAAGGACATGGCCGGAATCTGCACCCCGAAGGCCGCCTACGACCTGGTCTCTGCCATCAAGGACGCGGTTGACCTCCCGGTCATCCTGCACACTCACTGCACCGCCGGCCTTGCGTTCATGACCTGCCTCAAGGCCGTGGAAGCCGGCTGCGATGTTCTCGACACCGCCATCTCCCCGTTCTCCGGCGGTACCAGCCAGCCCGCCACCGAGACCCTCGCTTACGCGCTGCGTGAGTTCGGTTACGAGGTCGATCTGGACGACGACAAGCTTCTCAAGATGTCCAACTACTTCAAGCCCATCCGTGCCGAGTTCCTGGAGAAGGGCACGCTGAATCCGATCTCCATGGCCACCGACACCCAGTGCCTGACCTATCAGATTCCCGGCGGCATGCTCTCCAACCTGCTCAGCCAGCTGAAGAGTCTGAATGCTCTCGACAAGTTTGACGAAGCGCTTCTCGAGACCCCGCGGGTCCGCAAGGACATGGGCTATCCCCCGCTGGTCACCCCGACCAGCCAGCTGGTCGGCACCCAGGCCGTACAGAACGTCCTGGCCGGCGAGCGCTATAAGAACGTCGGCGCCGAGATCAAGGCCTACTGCCGCGGTGAATACGGCAGAACCCCGGCTCCCATTGATCCCGAGATCCGCGCCAAGATCCTCAACGGCGAAGAGCCCCTCACCGGCCGCTATGCCGATACCCTTCCCACCGATGTCTATGAAAAGGCGGCGGCGGAACTCGGTGATACCGCCCGCTGCGAAGAGGATGTCCTGAGCTACATTGCCTTCCCGCAGGTTGCCGAGAAGTTCTTCGCCCAGCGCAAGGAAGCCGAGGAGAAAAAGGTCCGCTACTCCATCGAGAAGCTCTGATCGGGAGGAAAAACCATGAATGATCTGGTAAACATCTCCCTGCCGACCGCAGGTGGCTATGCGCTTCTGGGATACTGCGTGGTGTTCTTCGGTCTGATTCTGCTGATGGTCGTCATCATGATCATGAGCAAAATCATGGCCCGTAAGACCGCTGCGCCTGCCGCCCAGTCCGCTCCTGTCGCTGCTGCGCCTGCCGCACCGGCTGAGGTAAAGAAGGCCCCCGGCACCGCCGGCGAATTCAAGCTTTACAACACCGATCCCCGGGATGCCGCCATGGTGATGGCCATCGTTGCCGACTCTCTTGGCAAGCCCATCAATGAACTGCGCTTTATTTCCATCAGGGAGGTCAAAGAAGATGAAGTATAAAGTCACACTGAACAAGCGTGTTTATGAGGTTGAGGTGGAAGAAGGCACCGCCATGCTCGTCGATGAGTACGAGCTGGCCGCCCCCGCCGCACCCGCTGCGCCGGTCGCCGCCGCACCGGTGGCTGCCGCGCCTGCCGCACCTGCTGCTCCCGCCGCTCCTGCCGGCGGTGCCCTGGCTGCCGGCTATGTCGTCAAGAGTCCGATGCCCGGCAACGTACTGAAGATCAACGTCACGCAGGGCCAGCAGGTGAAGGAAGGCGATGTTGTTCTGATCCTGGAAGCCATGAAGATGGAGAACGAGGTCATCTCGACCAAAGCCGGTACGGTTGCTCAGATCGTTGTCTCCACGGGTGCTGTCGTGGAAACGGGTGCCCCGCTGGTCGTCATCGCATAAGGAGGCCCATATGGATATTTTGGGTGTCCTGCAAAAACTCGCGCTGGAGTCCGGTTTTGCCGCATTCTTTACGACAGACGGCGGTTGGAAGAACATCGTCATGATCGTGATTGCCTTTGTTCTGCTCTACCTCGGGATCGTGAAGAAGTTCGAGCCTCTGCTGCTTTGCGGCATTGCCTTCGGCTGTCTGCTCTCCAACCTCAGCTACTTTATCGGCATGGGCAACAACGCCCTGTACCATCCGGAGCTGTGGGAAGCCTTTCTGGACGCTTCCAGTCCCTACTATCACAGCTATGGGCATATCATGTCCAACTGCGGCCTTCTTGATTTCTTCTACATCGGTGTGAAGGCCGGTATTTATCCCTCGCTGATCTTCATGGGCGTCGGTGCCATGACGGACTTCGGTCCGCTGCTCTCCAACCCCAAGAGTCTGCTTCTCGGTGCCGCCGCGCAGCTGGGCGTGTTTATCGCCTTCTTCGGTGCGGTGCTTCTGGGCTTCACAGGTCCCCAGGCCGCTTCCATCGGCATCATCGGCGGTGCCGACGGCCCCACGGCCATCTACCTGACCACCAAGCTTGCGCCTGAACTGCTCGGACCGATTGCCATTGCGGCTTATTCCTATATGGCTCTGATCCCGCTGATTCAGCCTCCCATCATGAAGCTTATGACAACGGACAAGATGCGCAAGGTGAAAATGGTTCAGAGCCGTGAAGTCTCCAAGACCGAGAAGATCGTCTTCCCCATTGTGGTCGCCACCTTTGTCATCCTGCTTCTGCCCTCCACCGCTCCGCTGATCGGCTGCCTTATGCTCGGCAACCTCTTCCGTGAATGCGGCGTGACGGACCGGCTTTCCGATACGGCACAGAACGCGCTGATGAACATCGTCACCATCTTCCTGGCCACCAGTGTCGGCGCCACCATGGTCGCGCAGAACTTTCTGAACCTCAACACCATCAAGATCATCATCCTCGGCCTGATCGCCTTCTCCATCTCCACGGTCGGCGGGCTTGCCGGCGGTATCGTCATGTACAACACCTCTGGCGGCAAGATCAATCCTCTGATCGGTTCTGCCGGTGTTTCTGCTGTCCCGATGGCCGCACGTGTCTCTCAGGATGTCGGCAGACGCTACAACAAGAGCAACTACCTTCTCATGCACGCCATGGGCCCGAATGTGGCCGGCGTCATTGGCTCCGCCATCGCGGCAGGCTTCCTGCTCAGCGTCTTCGGCTGATTTGGGAATCAGCATCCGCGAAATCCCGCATCGCGCAATCCTCCACCCGCCTTCTGACGGGTGGAGGATTTTTTCCTTTGGCACTGGCATTCACGCTGAGTTTGGTGTAGAATAGATGCTGTAACTTATCGCCGCTTTGGCTGATTCTGTTTGGAGGAAAGAACATGACAGATTATATCGCCCTGTATCAGCAGAAGAAACTCACTGCCGATGAAGTTGCCGCCCGGGTGGAAAACGGCTGGCTGATCGGAATGGACGCCGCCATCGGTCAGACTCCCGCCATCATCGACGCCATCTGCCGCCGCGCGGAGAACAGCCCGCTCTCCGGCGTTCGCGTCCAGATGCTCCTTGATGTGTATCCCTACGCGTTCTATGCCGACGACCATCTGACCGGAAAGGTTATGGGGGAATCCTGGTTTGCCAGCGGCGGTGCCCGGAAAGCCCTCGCGGCCGGACTTGCGGACTATGTGCCGAACTACTACCGTGACTGCCCACGGCACATCCGCGCCAATTATGAGTATGACGCTTTCTGTGTCTCCGTCTCCCCGATGGACAAGCACGGTTACTTCAGCCTCGGAACCGTGAGCTCCTACTCTCCGGCCATGATCGATAAGGCAAAGCATATCTTTGTGGAAGTCAACGAGAACACGCCCCGTGCGGTCTGCGGCACGCAGCTTCACATCAGCCGGATCGACGGTCTGGTCGAGAACACCTTTGAGCTTCCGACGCTCCCCGCTCCGAAGCTCGATGATGTCAGCATCACCATCGGCAACCTGATCGCCGAGCAGATTCCCGACGGAGCCTGTATCCAGCTGGGAATCGGCGCGATCCCCGATGCGGTCGGCATGGCCCTGAAGGCCAAACATGACCTCGGCATCCATACCGAGATGTTTACCAGCTCCATGGTCGATCTGATCGAATGCGGCGCGGTGAACAACAGCAGGAAGCAGATTCACCGCGGCAAATCCGTCACAACCTTTGCCTTCGGCTCCAAAGCCATCAACGACTATATCGACGACAACCCGGCCATTGAGATTCTGCCCGTCGACTATGTGAACAACCCCGAAGTCATCTGTCAGAACGACAACATGATCTCCATCAACGCAGCGCTGGAGGTTGACCTCTTCGGTCAGGTCTGCGCCGAGAGCATCGGCACAAAGATCATGTCCGGCTCCGGCGGCCAGGTGGACTATGTCCGCGGCGCCTGCCAGTCAAAGGGCGGCAAGAGCTTCATCGCCTTCTCCTCCACCGCGAAGGGCGGCACCATCAGCAAGATCAAACCCATTCTCACCCCCGGCGCTGTCGTCACCACCAGCAAGAACGACGTTGACTACATCGTCACCGAATACGGCATTGCCCACCTGCGCGGCCAGACGCTCTCCTCCCGTGTGAAGCAGCTGATCTCCATCGCACACCCGGACTTCCGCGATGAACTGCGCTTCGAAGCGAAGAAACGGGGCATTCTGATCTGATGAGATATCAGGCCGTTCTCTTCGATATGGATGGAACCGTTCTGGACACTTTGGATGATCTTTACGATTCCATCAATCATTCTCTTGCGGAATTCTCTCTTCCTGCGGTATCCCGTGAGCATGTGCGGCTGTGCCTCGGCAACGGAGCCGCTTATCTGGTAAAGCACAGCGTCCCCGCGGATTGCGGCGCAGCGCTGGAGGCGGAGGTGCTCGCGTTCTACAAGCCCTGGTATGACGCCCACTGCCTCATCAAGACCGCCCCCTATGACGGCATCCTTCCGATGATGCAGGCGCTGAAAGCACATGGGCTCCGCCTTGCCATCATTTCGAACAAACCCGACTGCGCCGTCCAGGAGCTCTCTGCGGCCTTCTTTCCCGGCCTTCTGGAACTCTCCGTCGGGGAGAGCCCCTCGGTCCGGCGCAAGCCCGCACCGGATACGGTTCTGACGGCAGCGGCTCAGATCGGCCTCTCCGTGGAGCAATGTGTCTACGTGGGTGATTCAGAGGTCGACCTCCTGACCGCACGGAACGCCGGGATGGATTGTATCTCGGTCACCTGGGGCTTTCGGGATGAGCCGCAGCTCCTTGACGCCGGTGCGGTCACACTGGTCCACACCCCGAAAGAGCTCCGGGATCTGCTGCTGCGTTAACAACGCCTCGGTCTTCGGAAGTCAATGTCATCAAGCCAGGGCAATTGGTTGGAATAATGGCCACAAGAAGGAGCACGTCGGAAACGATGTGCTCCTGTTTTCGTACAAGAATATGTTGCAATTCACTTTTCAATACGATATACTGCAGAAAAGGAGGCTGATAAAATGAAAAACAGAATTATATCTCTACTCTGCATTTTTGTTTTCTGTCTCAGTGCATTCAGTATACCAGCGATGGCGGAAGCAATACCCGCTGAGTCAGAAGATGTCGTCCAGTCTGAGTTGGACGCACGGATCGAACAGGACACTGCATATCGCAACGAGATTGTACAGCTCTATAAGAACAAGGAATATGACGAGGCCATTGACCAGGCAGAAGCTTTTCTGGCGGACAATCCGGATTCTCCTGTCGCTGAGAAGTTTGTCAAAACCTGTATCTACTCCTATGTCGGCAAGGCGAAGCTGCTCCGGGACTCTCATCAGCGGGAAGCTGCTCTTGAACTTTTGGATACCTGTATCGAGCGCTATGAAGATTCCGTGGATATTCAGTACGCCATTGATGCCAAGGCCGCTCTCAATAAACTCATTAAGGATGAGACTCCCGCTAACGGTCATGTGTTCCACAATACCTCTGTGGTCCGTGGCGGTTATGGTACTCTGAAGGTTAAAAGCGGCTCCTACCCTGTTCTGGTGAAGGTCGAAGTGGCTTCCGGCGCTCACAAAGGGGAATACATCAATCTCTTTGTCCGCGCCAAGTCCACCGCATCGGTGCATATTCAGCCTGGCACGTACCTGGTGAAGTATTGCGTTGGGGAGACTTGGTACGGTCCCGGCGAGTGGTTCGGCAGTGAGATGGAGCGATATCAATGCGACACCACTCTGGAATTCTCCAAGCTACCATATTACTCCACTTGGGAACTGACCCTTTACAGTGTTGTGGATGGGAATCTCAGCACCTACCCCATCAGTGCTGAGGACTTCTGATCCATACTACTGATTTTTCTGATTGTCCGGTTTAATCTTCTGATTTTACCCCAAGACTCAAAACACATCCGCCTCCCGTCCGGAAGCGGATGTGTTTTCTCATTCTCATATGACTCTGTTCGTTCTCATATCGGCGGGCCTGTCCTGTACCCGGCAGCATTGGATGGACCTTTGGCTGTGCCCGCCGTTTTATTCCAGATTCAGTCCCTTCTTCAAGCCGAGGAAGGCCGCGAGATACAGCACCGCCGCCTGAACGGCGCTCAGACCGATTCCGTGCCAGATCACATTGGAGACAAAGGCAAGTCCTTCTCTGCCGCTCGACATATCCAGGTTCTCAAGATCCGAAAGTCCGAAGCCGACCACGCCGTAGCCCATTTCCATCAGGTTGAAGGCAAAGCTGATTCCCACAAAGAAGACGATGCTCAGGAGGACCTTGTCTTTACTGAACATATGCCCCAGCGCCATCGCGGCATAGAAGTGCAGGCACGCTGCGATGATTCCGGTCAGTGTCCCAAGTACGATCTGTACCAGGAATGTAATCACCTGTCCCCGGACCCCCGCCTGATCCAGCCACCCGATGATTTCCGACCAGCTGGGGAGCTGCTTGAGAATCATCTCAAGATTGGTATGGGAGAGGTTCAGGGCCATCAACGCCATAACCAGGAAAATGAGCAGGCCGGTCGCGAGGAACCAGACCAGCGACACGATCAACTTGGACCAGATCAGCTCATGCACGCTCACCGGCAGCGTAAACATCAGATAGCCCTCATCCTTCAGCAGATTCCGGTAGAAGCGGCTCACCATGATCACCAGGGACATCACCACCGTGGCGACCACGGCGGCGCCGAAGAAGATGATGATCAGGGTAAAGAGAATTTTCAGCATCGGAACATCCGACAGATTTCCCGCAAGCCCCCGGATCGAGAGATTTGCCAGCAGGGCCAGCGCCGCCATCGCCCCCATCACGGGCAGCATGATCCGGGCCGTTGCGCGGAATTCATGCTTCATCAGTTTTCCTAGCATCGAAACACCTCCCTGAAGTACTGATCCACACTCATGCCGTGCTCCTCGCGGATTGCATCCACCGAGGACTGCAGCACGATTTTTCCCTGATTGATAAAGATCACATCGTCCAGCACCTGCTCCACGTCGGCGATCAGGTGCGTGGAAATCACCACCGCCGCCTCTGGGTTGTAGTTGCGGATAATTGTGTCGAGGATATAGTCTCTGGTTGCCGGATCCACTCCTCCGATCGGCTCATCCAGCAGATAGAGCATCGCCCTGCGGCTCATGACCAGAATCAGCTGGGCCTTCTCTCTCGTTCCTTTGGACATCTCCTTGATCCGCATGTTCTCGTCGATGTTCAGCCGCAGCAGCATCTCCGTCGCCTTGTCACGGTCGAAATCCGCATAGAAGTCCGAAAAGAAGTCGAGCAGCTGCCGCACCTTCATCCACTCCGCCAGATACGGCTTATCGGGAAGGTAGCTGACCGCGGCGTGTGTCGCGCTCCCCGGGGCTTCGCCTCCGATCAGGATCTCTCCTCCCGTCGGGGTCAGCAGGCCGTTTGCCAGCTTCAGCAGGGTTGTTTTCCCACTGCCGTTCGGGCCCAGCAGCCCGACCACCCGGCCCGGCTCAATTTTCAGGCTGACCGTGTCCAGCGCCTGCACGCTTCCGAAGCGCTTGGACAGATCTCTGCATTCAAGAATCGCCATTCTCTTTTTCCTCCTTCTCCTTCAGCAGCGCCGGGATCTCCTCCTGCCGGTATCCCAATTTCTTCATGGCTTCAAGGAAGCTGCGGATCTGTTCTTCCGCAAGCTTCTTCTTTTCCCGCTCAATCACCTGCATGTTCTCCGTCACAAAGCGCCCTGCCGTGCGCTGAGAATAGACCATGCCGTCCCGCTCCAGTTCCTGCAGCGCCCGCTGCATGGTGTTCGGATTCACGCCGGCCTCCGTGGCCATGTCCCGCACCGACATCAGCCGTTCTCCGGGAAGCAGGCTTCCCGAAACGATCCCCAGCTTGATCTGATCCACCAGCTGGGAATAGATCGGCAGGTCACTTCGAAATTTCCATTCCATCGCGTTCCTCCCTTTGTATTATTGTCTTAAGCGCTTAATACAATAATACATCTTGGTCGCTTTGTCAAGAGCTTTTTCTCTTTTCCCGGACAATGTCTTACCGCCCGGACGAGGAAAACTCCCGTCCTCTCCGGACAGGAGTTTTCCTCGACATTGTTTTTTGGGGCAGCGTATGATGTCTCTCCCCGGCGGATGAGTCTCCCTGCCGCTCAGGCGTAGCTGTGCATGCCGGACATCAGCGTGTTGACACCGGCGAAGGTGAACAGCACCACCGGCACCGCGATCATCACATACCAGGCCATGCTCAGGCCCTGCTTTTTGCTCCGCAGGCGCAGATGGAGATAGACCACATAGATGATCCATGTGATCAGGGCCCAGACTTCCTTCGGGTCCCAGGTCCAGAAGGCCGACCAGGCCTGTTCCGCCCAGATTGCCCCGGTCAGGATGGTGACCGTCAGCATCAGCACCCCCAGGGCCACCAGCCGGTAGCTCAGCCAGTCCATCTGCTTCAGCTTGAAGCTGTCCTCTTCCCGGCCTTTCCGGGCCAGCAGGATATAGCGCAGCCCGATGCACCCCGCCACGACAAACGCGGAATACGAGATCACGGCCGAACCGATATGGAAGCCGAACCAGCCGCTGCGCAGCGCCGGCATCAGGTCGGTAATCTCCCTCGGCTGCAGTGCGGCAAAGGACAGCAGGAAAAAGGTCATCGGCATCGCGATCACACTCAGCCACTCCGCCTTCATCCTCGTCCGAAGGATCAGCAGCATCAGCGCCACGCCCCAGGCAAAGGCCGTCGCAAACTCAAACTGGTTGCTCAGCGGGAGCCGCCTGGCCACGATCCCGCGCACGATGATGTAAACCGTATGCGCCGCAAAGGCCGTGAGGAAAACGAACCAGGCCGCTTTCCCGAGCTTTTCCTTCTTGAACGCAACGGTTGCGAACTGAAGCGCCATCGCGATAAAATACAGCAGCAGACTGCCGAAAAAAAGAATGTTCATGCTTTGGTCTCCTTTTCTTTGTTCTCCTCCGCCCATTCCTGTATCCGGATCCGCATCCCCTCCGGTTTGGGTCCTCCGACCGCGCAGCCGTCCGGATCCAGGCGGACCAGCACCGGCTGGCAGAAGAACGTAACGGCAAATCCCGCGGTCATCAGCAGGAAGGAAGCGCACAACAGCGCGTTGACAAAACCCGGGGTATACTTGATCCGCAGTCCGGGATACTCCACCGGCTTCTCAAAACGGAATTTCAGATTCCCGACCTGCAGCTCCTCTCCCGGGAAGGCCAGAATCGGGGTATAGACGCCGTCGGAGGCCGTCTGCACCTGATAGACCGGGTTCGGGTAGCTCCCCGAGGTGTTCGTGATCAGGGTCACGTTCCCGCTCGGGTCCCGGATCAGGTCCGGATACACCGCTTCGTACCAGAGTCCGTTCACGCCGTCCGACGAGAGAAACACCAGATCCGTCAGGGTAAAGGTGTCCTCCAGCTTCGTTTCCAGGTTCTGCACCGTGACGCTGCCGGCAGTACCGTAGGTCTGCTGGTATACCTTCCACGGCCCGAAGGAGAGCGGATGGTTGACCTTGATCTCCCGCAGGCCGCTCTCACGGCCGTCCGGAAGCCTCACGGTCAGCTCGCTGGTGAAATCCAGGCGGCCTTCGTCGTTCTCGATCCGGAAGCGCTCCACCGCGATCTCCGTGCCGTCCTCCATCAGGACCGCCTCCCCCGGCAGGCAGCTTCGATCTACCGTTTTCGGCAGATACAGGGCCATCGCCCCGAAGATGAGCGTCAGCAGGATCGAAAGATGGGTCAGGAAGCTGCCGTAGCGTCCGAAGCCGTTTTTTCGGAAGACGGGATGCTCTCCGTCCGTCTCTTCCCGGCAGTGCATCGCCCGAAGGTTGTCGCGGACCGCCGTGCGCTGTGCGTTGTCCAGGCGGAAACTCTGCGGCATCCGGAGCAGGGCTTCCCGCTCTCCCGCCTTCGCGGCGGATACCGCGCGAATGCGCAGCAGAGAGCAGAGCGTGAGGTTCAGGCACAGCAGAATCAGCAGCAGCTGAAAGTACCAGCTCCCGAATACGTCGTTGAGTCCCAGCCTCAGGATCGTGCCGTGGGCGCCGCGATAGGTCTGCGCGTACCAGGCGATCTCCCTGCCCTGGGGGATCGCCGTCCCCACGATGGAGAAGACCGCGATCAGGCACAGCAGGATGATTCCGAATCGCATGGAGCGGAAAAATCGAAACAGTTTTTTCATCTCTCTCCCCTGCTTCTGTTTCGTCGTGTGGAAAAGTGCCCGCCGTCCCCGGCGGGCACATTCATCTTAAGTCACATGAGGTTTTCTGTCAAGCCGGTTCTGAACGGTACCGGTCGGAATTCATCCTGCCCGTCAGGTCCTGAACATTCCCAGCGCCTCATCGGTCAGGGCTTCGGCCTTGTCCAGGCACTCATTGGTCAGGCTCGGGTTGTGGGCGCCTTCGCTGTTCTCCACGAAGACAAAGTCCCAGTAAAACTGCGCGTCGCGCGCGACGGCGCGGATCGCGTCCAGCTCTTCCTCGGTATATGCGCCGCTCTCCACCGCCGCGGCCAGGGTCTCGGTCAGGTTCACCAGACGGTCGGAGATCTCGGTCGTACGGGTATCGACCTTCTCCTGCAGGGCACGGACCTCGGCGGCGAGATCCTGATGGCACTTGGAGCATTCCGCGTCGATCAGCGCCTGATTATCCAGCGGGCTGGTCAGGTAGTGGTTCGGGTACGCCTTTCCGGACTCGCCGATGACCATTCCCATATGGCAGTCGGCGCAGGTATAGGTGCTGCCGTGGATGCTTCCCTTCCCGAGGTACGTCTCGAACTCAGGATGCTGCACCTTGATCTGGCGCACACCGGTCCGCGGATTCGTGTAATCGGCAAAGCCGAGGCCGTTTTCATCCACCAGAACATGATTATAGTAATTCAGGATGGCGTCCGGGTGCATGCTCTCCAGATCGAAGCGCGGCAGGCTGGTCACGCCCGTGCCGGGGTAGAAGTAGTACTCCACATGGCACTGGCCGCAGGCCAGATTCGCCGCCGCGACCTTTTCAAAGTCCGGCCCCAGCGCGTCGATCATATAGGTGTGGGTCACCGTGATGTCGCCCGGTTCGTTGGCATGGCAGGAATAGCAGCTGATGCCTTCGCGCACGAGCTCGCGCACGTCGTCGAAGGAATACTGATAGACCTCCGGACCGACTTCGTTCACGAGATTGGTGAAGTCCGGCGTCTTGCAGGTCCAGCATTGGGCCATCGCATGGGGACGTCCGGTCTCCAGGATGTCGTCCACGTCATAGAAGTGGCCTCTGGCACTGCCGTAGAACTTGGAGAAGCCGTAGGGCTCATACAGCGTGACAAGCTGCGGATATTCCTTCAGGTAATCCGTAATCTCGTCATTTTCCTGATTCTTCATGAAGCTGGCATAGATCTCCGGATAGTCCTTCTCCCAGTCCGCGGCGTGCAGGACCGTGACCCCCGACATGGTCTTCACCTGTTTGGCGACGCCCTTTCCGGTATGCTCCGCTTCCGCGACGGCGAGTACCGTACCGGCCGCCGGCCGGTTTGCCGCCTCCGCCCTGCGGTCGAACTCCCCGCAGATCAGCCCTGTCGCAGCGACGGCCAGACCGCATACAATACCGAGGATGTCATACAGAATTCTGTTCTTTGGCTTTTTCATGGTCCCTCCTTTTTGAACGAATAAAACATTCGCAGCACGCGTAACATGCGTTATAACCTTGTTTATATTATAAGGGAAGACGCTGAAATCGTCAAGATGATTCTCTGAAATTCGGCTGAACGCAGTTCCGCTGCGCTTCCGGCAGATTTCCGCTCCGGAATGCGGCTAATTTTCTTGCAAAGGAGCGGTCGTGGTGCTATACTTATTATAATTGTCCATAAGTCGTCCGGCTCTGCGCTGCTGTGCAATCCCGGACGGTCTGATTATGATGAGAGGCTGAACATCATGAGAAAAGTATTACATGTTTTCAAGTGTATTGTGTTGCTTGTTTATCTGCTGGCGCTGGTGCTGTGCTGCCACTCCTGCATCATGACGCTGTTCAACAACGGTCTCGGCGCCTCGGCCGGCGGCGATTCTGCCGCTCCGGTCCCGGTTTCCGTTCCCGCGGTGCAGCCGAAGGACGAGAACTCCGTTGCGCTCTCTTCCGGCGTCTATCAGAAGGACATCGACACGCTGACCGCGGTCGTGAATACCTCCGACCTTGCGCTTCTCGATTCCTTCCCCATGCTCCGCACGGCCGACTTCACCGGAAGCAACTGCTATGAGGAGATTCTCTCCTGGGCCACCACCCATCCCAATGTCAATGTGCGATATGCCGTGACGCTGCCGGACGGCCAGATGATTCTGAACGATTCGACTTCGCTGGACCTCTCCGCGATGGATCCTTCTCTGATTCCGCAGACCGCTCCGCTGCTCCGGTATCTTCCGAATCTCCAGACCGTCGAACTCGGCGTGGCGCAGGGCGGCGCCGCGATCTCGGCCGATACGCTCGCGTCGCTGGCCGCCGCGTGCCCGAACGCTTCCATCCATTACGCGCTTTCTCTGCTCGGCCGTGAGGTCAGCCTTTCCGATACCGAAGTGGATCTCTCGGACATGTCTGCCGGGCAGGTCGGGGAAGCCGCCCCTGTTCTCCGAAGCATGAACAACCTGCAGATGATCCATCTCGGTTCCGAGGGCAACGGTCTCGGCTGGGACAGCATCGCGGCCATTCACGAAGCCGCCCCCAATGCCGCGCTGGACTATAACTTCACCATCTGGGGCGTGACCACCAATCTCTCCACCGATTACCTGAGCTTCAGTCACATCCGCATGAACGACCAGGGCGCCGAAGTCCGCCGGGTTCTGCCCTACATGACCCGGCTGCAGACGCTTGACATGGACACCACCGACGTCTCCAACGAGAACATGGCGGTGATCCGTGACGAGAACCCGAACGTCAACGTCATCTGGCGGATCTGGTTTGCCGGCTACAGCGTCCGGACGGACGTGGAACGCATTCTCGCCTCTTCCACCGCCCGCGGCGGCACCGTTACCAATGAGGAGGCCGCGAAGCTTCAGTACTGCACCAAGGTCAAGTATCTGGATCTCGGCCACAACAACGCGATCACGGATATCTCCTTTGCCCGCTGCATGCCGGACCTTGAGGTTCTGATCCTCGCCATCAACGACATCAGCGACATCTCCCCCCTGGCCGACTGCCACAAGCTCGAATACCTGGAGATCAACTCCACCAACGTCACCGACCTGACGCCTCTCGCCAATCTGACCAGCCTGCGCCACCTCAACATCGGCCGCACGGCAAAGTCCGACGTCAACAACGGCGACGACCTGAACCGTCCCCGTGTGACGGACATCACGCCGCTGTACGGACTCTCCGGGCTGGAGCGGCTCTGGATCGGCTCCATGACGGCCCCCGGCATTCCGGCCGAGCAGATCGCCTATATGAAGGAACTCCTGCACGAACTTCCGCCGGATCCGAACGACGACTTCGTCGACAACCAGAAGGTCAACGTCATTGCCGGCGACCCGTCGCAGGGTACCTGGCGCTTTGACGAGCATGTGGACAACTCCAAGTGGGACTTCTACATGAAGTACGGTTACTTCAACTATGACTACATGCCGCGCTATGCGCTGCTCCGTGAGCAGTTCCAGTATGACCTCGGAGACGCGGCCTATTCGCTTCCGCAGAATGATCCGCTTTACTAAAACGGAGACCGCCTATGAAACCTTTGAAATCGATGAAACCTGAGAAGCTCTTGATACTTGAGAAGCCCGTGAAATCACTCGCTTTGCGAAGCTGCTGCCTTGCCGCGCTTCTCTCCGTGCTGGTCCTGACCGGCTGCGGAAAAGGATCCTCGGATCCGGTCCCCTCCGCTTCCCTGGAGCCCGTCCTGCAGGAGGCCGAGCCGACGCCGGTTCCGACCCCGACGCCCACGCCCACGCCGACCTATGACCTGAACTTTTCGATCGGTGATCAGAAGATCTCCGCCTCCGTGACTTCTCTGGATCTTTCTCAGGCGGATGCCGACGACGTCGACCGCCTGATCGAGGTTCTTCCCGCGCTCACCTCTCTCAGGACGCTGGAACTCGGTTCCGCCGACGCGGAGAATCCCGTCATCTCCTGGGAGCAGGTCCGCGCGCTGGAAGAGGGGCTCCCTCAGGCCGCGATCAATTATACCTTCAGCATCCGCGGCTATCCCTTCAAGCTCTCGGACGAGATCCTGAACCTGAATCATCTGATTTTTGAGGACGAGGGGGAGCTTGCCGAACAGATCGCTTCCTGCATGCCGAACCTCAAGGTCCTCGACATGGACAGCTGCGGCGTCTCCAACGAGAGCATGGCCGCCATCCGTGACCGTTTTCCCGGTGTGGACGTCGTCTGGCGCGTCTGGATCGGCGCGGACTACAGCACCCGGACCAACGTGGAGCGCCTGATGATTTCCAACCCGGACCGCGGCGGCGACCTGAACACGCCGGAATCCATCGAAGGCCTGTTCTACTGCAACAAGATCAAATACCTGGACATGGGGCACAACTACCTGATGACGGACATCTCCTTTATCCGGAACATGCCCGACCTTGAGGCGCTCATCATCGCCATGACCGCCATCAAGGACATCTCGCCCCTGGCCGGCTGCAAGAATCTGAACTATCTGGAGTATCAGACCTCCGCCGCCTGTGACCTCTCCCCGCTCTCCGGCCTGACGAAGCTGAAGGATCTGAACATCTGCTACAACTTCGCGCTGCGTGATATCCGCCCGATCATGGATCTGGATCTGGACCGCCTGTATATCGGCTGCCTCTCTCCGGTCCCGCCGGAGCAGATCGCGCAATATAGGCAGCTCCATCCCAACTGCATCGTCAACGACACCACCGAGGATCCCACGGAGGAGTCCTGGCGCTACGGCGATATCCACAACAACGGCGGCTGGGAAGCCGCACCGCGTTACGAGAGGCTGCGTCTGGAATTTGAATACGACAATTTCCCGACCTGCTATGCCTACCGCGGCAACGACGGCATGGAGTTCGGCCGCTTCGAATACGACCCGGCGACGCTGAAGCCCAACGTCGGCGCGGCGGCCTACGACTGGGAGTAAAAAACAATCCCCCGCCTCCGGCGGGGGATTGTGCGTTTGATGGATTGCACATGTTCATCTGGGCAGCGACTTATAGCCAGCACCCCGCCGGAGGCGGAGTTCCGGTTGTTCTGTTCAGGAGATTACTTGCCCATGTTCGTCTGGGCATCCGATATAGCCAGCACCCCGCCGGAGGCGGGGTTCCGGTTGTTCTGTTCAGGAGATTACTTGCCCATGTTCATCTGGGCATCCACTTATAGCCAGCACCCCGCCGGAGGCGGGGTGCTGTTTGTTTCTTAATCTATGGATTCACTTGCCCATGTTCATCTGGGCAGCGACTTCGGCCGCGAAGTCTTCCTGCTTCTTCTCGATGCCTTCGCCCTTGATGAAGTGGACGGCATCCACGAACTTGACCTTGCCGCCGAGCTGCTTGGCCGCGTCGGCGATGTAGCCCTCGACGGAGCCCTTGAACAGGTCGGAGCGGACAAACTCCTGCTGCAGCAGGCAGTTGTCGCGGAAGAAGGCGTTGAGCTTACCGGCGGCGGCCTTCTCCTTGATGGCGGCGGGTTTGCCAGCCATCTTCGGGTCATTGTCCATCAGCGCGACCTGTACGGCGAGCTCATGATCGATGTCTTCCTGGGGAACCAGGGACTTGTCCCAGAACTTCGGGTTCATGGCGGCGATCTGCATGGCGACGTTCTTGCCGATCTCAGTGGCATCGATGTCACCCTCGACAGCCAGGTTCACCAGAACACCGTGGGTGCCGCCGGCGTGGACATAAGCCACGTTGAACGGGTCGGCGAAGCGGGCAAAGCGGCGGACCTGCAGGTTCTCACCGATGGACATGACCTTCTCGGGCAGGATCTCGGCGACCGTCAGGTCACGGCCGGGATACTTGCACTGAAGCAGGGCGTCCACATCGGCGGGGTTGTCGTTCATGACGACCTTGCAGATGTCCTTCACAAACTGCACGAAAGCTTCGCTCTTCGCGCAGAAGTCGGTCTCGCAGTTGACCTCGACGACAGCGCCGACACCGCACTCGGAGCAGACATGGGCATACGCCATGCCTTCGGCGGCAACGCGTCCGGCCTTCTTCGCGGCCTTGGCCAGGCCCTTTTCACGCAGCCAGTCGACTGCCTTATCCATATCGCCGTCGGTGGCCTGAAGCGCCTTCTTGCAGTCCATCATGCCGACGTTCGTCATCTCACGCAGAGTCTTAACATCCTGAGCGGTGAATGCCATTGTATATTCCTCCTAGTTGAATTCATTTGTTTCCCCGCCGAAGGCGGGGAAGCAGGGTCGGTGGCGGTGAATGCCATTATAACCCCCTTGCACGGTTGCCTCGGTGGAGAGAATGCTTTTGTAACCCTGTTGCTTCAGCGGGTAAATGCTTGTAACCCTGTCGCCTCACAGGTCAATCGGATTATAATCCAGAAAAGGGGGCGTGTTGTGCGCCCCCGATAATTCTTATTCCTCAGAAGCGGCCGCGGCGGCTTCGACTTCCGCCATGGTCATTTCGGCGTCGTCTGCACCCTGGTGGCCTTCCTGAACGGCATTGGCCATGGTCGCGGCGATCAGGCGGATGGCGCGGATGGCGTCGTCGTTGGCCGGGATCACATAGTCGACCTCGTCCGGATCGCAGTTGGTATCAACGATCGCGACGATGGGGATGTGCAGCTTGCGGGCTTCGGCGATGGCATTGTGCTCCTTGCGCGGGTCAACCACGAACAGGGCGCCGGGGAGCTTCTTCATGTCCTTCACGCCGCCGAGATACTTCTCGAGCTTTTCCATCTCGCCGAGGTGCTTCATGACTTCCTTCTTGGGGAGCATGTCGAAGGTGCCGTCTTCCTGCATCTTCTTCAGCTGGGCCAGACGGTCCACGCGGGTACGCATGGTCTTGAAGTTGGTGAGCATGCCGCCGAGCCAGCGGGCGTTCACATAGTACATGCCGACGCGGGAGGCCTCTTCACGGACGGCGTCCGTGGCCTGCTTCTTGGTGCCGACGAAGAGGATGGTATCGCCGTTCTCCGCCAGCTTGCGGACGAACTGATAAGCCTCTTCCAGCTTCTTCACGGTCTTCTGAAGGTCGATGATGTAAATGCCGTTACGCTCACAATAGATGTACTCGGCCATCTTGGGGTTCCAGCGTCTGGTCTGGTGACCGAAGTGGACACCGGCTTCCAGCAGCTGCTTCATGGATACTACTGCCATTTTGTTTTCTCCTTTTTTGTTTTTAATCCTCCGGGAGCTTCATTCTCTCTTCCAAGCTGTTGGTACAGCCAAGTTGAAAACAGGATTGTTCCATACCCCGCCGGAGGCGGGGTACGGGACTTGCATACTTTCTGACCAAGCTGTCGGTACAGCCACATGGGGAGAGTCGGCGCCCGTGCGAATTGCCGAATTATAATAACAGATATCGGGATCGATTGCAAGACTTTTTTTACATTTTTCCCCGCCTGCGGCGGGGAAAAATGATGGGTTTTCCGGGCCGATTGCAAGACTCTTTTTATTCTCTCCCGGCGCAGTCGCGGACGATGGCCTGCATCTCATCCATGTGCTTCATCATATCCGTAAACAATGTGAGCTGCGCCCGGGCGCGCTGCAGATTCTGCTCGGGGTATGCGATGCGGAAGTATTTGTCGCCGACCAGATAGTCCCCCAGGAAGCGGGACGCCAGCTCCAGCGTGATCACCGCGGCGCCCGTGGCGAGGCTCTTCACCTCGGCATCCGTCAGCACGCAGCCGGCTTCGCTCATGTAGCCCTCGGTGTAGGCCCGCATCAGCCTGAGGTCCAGCTGCATGCCGTCCGGCTGATCCTCTTCCGCCGTGCAGGCGGCGAAGCGGATCGTGTCGCCGAAGTCATAGCAGGCCAGGCCCGGCATGCAGGTGTCCAGGTCGATGATGACCAGGGGATCCAGGTTGTCCTTGTCAAAGAGGATGTTGTTGGTCTTGGTGTCGTTGTGGGTCACGCGCAGAGGCAGCTCTCCCCGGTCGATCTGGCGGCAGAGTGTGCAGCCGAAGTCGCGGTACTGTTCAATGAGGCCGATCTCCTCCCGGCAGGAGGCGGCCCGGCCCAGCTCGTCCTTCTCCACCACCGAGAAGAAGTTGTCCAGGCGGTAGCGGGTATCGTGGAAGTGCGGGATCGACTCAATCAGCTGACCGGCCTCGAAGTCCTCCAGCTGGCGGAGGAACTTGCCGAAGGCCTTGCCGCTCATGCGCAGCACCTCGGGGTTGCCCTCGGCGGTTTCGAAACTGGTGGAATACTCGATGAAGTTGTACACGCGCCAGAACTCGATGCTCTCGTCGAGGGGGTCGAAGGGCTCGTCCGGGCCCATGGCCACGCCGTCCTTCAGCACGATGTAGTTGTTCCGCGCAGCGGTGTGGCGGAAGTGGAGCCGCCGGCGCTTTTCCATGGTGGGCTCCTTGCTACGGACGTGCTCGGTGAGGAGCTCAATGTTATGCATCATGCCCACGGGGTCCCGGAAGACATAGGTGTTGACCCGCTGGATCAGGAGCTGATAAATCTCCTTGCCGTTGTAGACCGCGGCGTAGTAGGCCGTGTTGATGTGGCCGGCGGGGATCCAGCGATACACCAGAATGTCCCCTTCGATGCGGAACTTGGAACAGATATATGTGAGTTTTTCCTTAACTTCGTCCATGCGTTTATCCATCCTTATTGATTATGATCATTCGAAAGCGTAAGACACGGCCGGAAACTTCCGGCAGCCGCGGACCGCCGTTCTGTTCACGTTTTGAGACAGTCTTTGCATCGCGCGCCCCGAATCAGAACAAAAGAGAACCCCGGCATGCAGGGCCTTCTTATGATATCATGATTGTTCCCGCGGGGCAACAAAAAGTTTCTGCGGTGTACGCCGGATCGGAACACGGACTGGGGTAATAACTGGGGTAATCGGCCGATTACATTCCGGTTACACAGTGCGGAGGGTGATGTAGCGCTGGTTGCGGCTGTTGGGCTTATCGGGGACGGTGCGTGCAATCAGGCCCTCGGCCAGCAGCGGATTCAGGTACTTCCGGGTCGTCTTCTTCTCTGAATAGCCCAGGAAACCGCCGATCTCGGTGATGCTTCGCGCCTGATCCATGCAGAAAAGGGGAATCTGATCCTGTACCCGGTTCGCGACCCAGTTGCAGGGAACCGGCGGAACCACCGGGGTATTCCCGCTGTAATGCCGGTGAACAAAGGCCGCAGCGACATCCAGATAGGTCCGAAGCGAAGGACTGTGTTAGGAGTGCCGTCCCTCTGACACATCAGTCAACCATAATATATTTATGTAAACTAAACTGCAGTTTTTAAAACCGGTGAAGTCACCGGTTTTGAGGTACATTTGCACATTACATTTGCAAATGGCTGGATGAGAGATGACAGCGACAGCCTGGCGGTGTTTGCCGACCGCAGTATAATACGGCAGAACCCCCGAGAGTTGCACCTCTCGGGGGTTCTGCCGTGCCGGCATATTTGATTGCCGTCTCGATTTCGCAGTTTCATTATAGCACAAGATCCAAGAAATACAAAGATAGATTCTAAATATTATTTGAGTTTTCGTAAAAATCAGTAGGGTTTAAAAGTTCAGTTTTCCATATAGTACAAAACGGTCAACAGAAGCCGCGAATTATCAATTGGCGCTGATTTGGTCTAAGAGGCTTAAAATAACCCCGGATACCAGTTCGTGAT
>JAFTFT010000007.1 GCA_017458335.1 Oscillospiraceae bacterium | reverse complement strand
TTTTTGGCTTTGTCACCTTAATTTTACCAGGAAAGAGGTCCTTTTTCTATTCACTTATCGGATGAAAGAAGCAACACTACAAAATCGCAGTAAACATGCGGCTTTCAGCCGTCTTCACCGTATATCGGTGAATAATTCAGGATTATTTACCTCCACAAATCCCGAAATATCAGAATAGCTCCATAAGTATAACATCTGGTATGCAGGATTGCAAACGGCAGATTCGTATAATGCGAACCAAACATATTCCGATATTTCCTGTTAGATGCATCTAGACGGATGAACAACATCCTACATGACTGCGCAGCACGAGATCTACAAGGCCAAGGATGGCGGTGCGCCGTCAAAGCCCTGGCCTTTTTTGCTGTTTCTCCGGCAAAAGTTCTGGCCTTGCCATTCGTTTATTATGAACGTCTGCAGATTGGATGAATATGCATCATTTCAGGTTATCTATTCTTGAAATCTTGGGGCCGCTGTGATATAATAAGTTCCTAAATTTTGGGAAAGAGCAGGCAAGTACAGCCTGCGGCACAAGGGGCTCTTATATCCGCCCTTTTTCCCTGACAATAAAACAGATGAAGTGGTCCCGTGTATGGGCCGCTCTCCACTTTTTTGTAATGATGAGTGAGGGAATGCAGGATGGAAAATGAGAAGAAAAAACGTGACCCGCGCAACGCGATCATGATCGTGCTCATTATCGTAGCCGCCGCGGCAATCGCGGTGGCGGTCTGGTCACTGTCCACGCGGAGTGCCGCTCCGGCGCCCGCGCCGCGCCTCACTCCAAAGCCGACACCGACGGAGGAGCCGCTGACGAAGACCATCGCCCTGCCGCAGTTTGCGCGGCTGAACCTGAATGCGGACACCACCGAGCAGACGCTGACCTTTGATAACCCGCAGCGAAACTTCGCCCACTTCCGCGTCTCTCTCGTCCTGGACGGGGAAACGCTGTGGGAGTCTGAACTGCTGGCCCCGGGCGAGACCTCGAAGCCGGTGACGCTTTCCAGGCCCCTCGCGGCGGGCGAATATCAGGTTGAGCTCTGCTACGCCTGCTTTGCCGACGCGGAGGGGACCAGCCCGCTCAACGGGGCGCGAAGCCCTGTCAGACTGGTGGTGGAGTGAGATGCGAAGGACAAAGCCAATTGCCTGTGCCCTGATCGCTGCATGCCTGTGCATGAGACTGCCCGCGGTTTTCGCCGAAGAAATTATTGAGGAAGCGGAGATCGAGATGGAGTTTCTGGAGGAAGCGCCCGCGGCCGAGGAGGAAATCTATCTGGAGGAAGTGTTTTTCCCAGAGGATGACCCATTTGAACCGGAGCCAGAACCCCAGCCGGAAACAGAACCGGTGCCTGAAGCAGAACCGGCGCCTGAAGCAGAACCGGAGCCCGTGGCAGAATCGGAGCCCGTGGCAGAATCGGAGCCTGATGCGGAGCCGGAGCCTGAACAGAAGAACGGACCGTCTTTCCGCTTCCATCCGCCGGAGGACATTGCCATCACCTTCGGTGTGGAGACACAGTCTATCGGCGTCGTATCCGTCTCGGATGTATCTGACATGCCGGAGGGTGCGCGGATCATTCTCTACATTGACAACCCGGCTTTTGTGAATCTGGACACCCCGGACGAGACCATCCCGCTCTCCATCACCGACGCGGAGGGAAACAACGTGATCTGCCTCTGGGATGAATTCACAGGAGAGCGGACGGTGGAGCTCTTTATTCATGTCAGTGCGGAGGAATGGGCCCGCGCGGCCCTCGGAGGCTATGCCGCAACGATCAATTACCGGGCCGCGGTGGAATAATAATTGTACAAAGGAGGAAAAAACCTTATGAAAAAACTGCTTGCATTCCTGTTGGCGCTGACGCTGCTGCTGAGCCTGGGCGTCACGGCATTTGCGGACACTTACGAGGAAGGGATCGGCAACACACAATCACGCACGCAAACCATCACCGTGAACGCGCCGGCCCTGACCTGGACACTCGAGATTCCAGCGAGTCTTGAACTCGAATTTGGCAATACGGATCAAATAAAGATGGGAAATCTAAAAATCTCTGACGTATCTTGGACCACACTTCCTGCGAGTAACTTTATTTTTGTCGATATGACCTATAAACCGGAATTGACTAACACAGCGAAGAATAGCTTTATTGACTACGATATTAGTTGTCAATATCATATACAGACGCCACAGTCAGGGGGTATAGAAGGGACTAGCAATTTCCAGCGACCATGGGAAGACGGAAACCCTCCGGCAACTTACCATTCGACTACAGAATATAGATGGGCTGATATGTATATCCAGATTTCTGAGAATAGTTGGAAGACGGCTATTCCCGGTGAAACATATGAGGGAACGATTACATATAGCTCCCACTACGGGACGTGGTAATAGCATCACAGTTTTTGTATAATCCACCCACACGAAAGGAGACCACAACATGAAAAAACGCATTTCCCTGCTGCTGGCGCTGGCGCTTTTGCTCAGTCTCGGCAGCGCGGCCCTGGCGGAAGGCACGGGTGACAGCCACACTTATACAGATCCCGAAAACGATCATACTTCCCTGGAGCAGACGATCACCACCAACATTCCGGACAACAAGCTCACATGGTATCTGGAAATCCCGTCCGACATCACCATCAACCAGGGCGGCTACAACGGCCGCGTGAGCCTCGGAATGTTAAGATTACCGTGGACAGCGGAGAGCTGTCGGACAAGCAGAAGATCGAAGCCGCGCTGACCTATGACGGGGTGCTGACCGATACGGATAACACCGACATTAAGATCAACTATCTGCTCAGCGATAAAAACGCCGAGCCCGAATACGAAGATACCGCAATGGAAACCGGCAAAGCCTACGTTGTGGGCACAAAAACGAAGACTGCCGAAACCTATAACGCCCCGAACGCATGGGTCATAGAGGACACCTGGGACACGGCGGAAAGCGGAGACTACGCGGGAACGGTCGTCTATTCTTCCAAGCTTGTCGAAACGGACGCATAAGGGAAAGGAGAACACAATGAAAAAACTACTCAGCTTCCTTTTGGCTCTTGCGCTCCTGTCCGGCCTGAGCGTCATCGCCTTTGCCGACGGGGAGTCGACCGGGGGAAATCAGACCGTTAATGCGCACATCACCGGCGATCCCTCCTGGGTGCTGGTGATTCCCGCGGATCAGACCATCGAATATATGGCCGAAGAGACCGATATTGTCCATCACGACTGCTCAATAGACAATCCAAAGCATATCCCGGCCGACTGCACCATCAATGCCTCGCTCACACACACCGGGAACTTTACCCTGAAAACGGACGAAAGCAAGACCATCCCCTTCACGCTCAATGCCTTCGACGAAGAAGTCGCCGCGGGCACGCCGGTGATCGTCTCCCAGTATTGGAGCGACACAAGAGTCAACCATTGCTACGCCGAATTCTTTATTGTGATCTCCAGGGACAGTTGGAAGAGCGCGGAAGCGGGCGGTACTTACACCACACCCGTCACCTATACCTCTGAGCTGGTCGATCATATCGTTGACCCTGCGGACGGCGGCACCGACCACAGCTAAGCTGCTTTTACGAAAGGAGCGGGATGCCCCATGAAAAGAATACTGTGCGCCCTGCTCCTTTGCAGCCTTTTGTGTGCGCTGATGCCTGACGCCTTTGCCGACGGGGTGCAGCAGGTTTCCCTCAGCATCCCCTGCACCGTGACTGTGGACGTGGGCGAGCACGGCAAGGTCTACTCAAACAGCACAACCTGGATCGGCCCAAGCATTGGTTCCTTTCAGGTCTGGCCCGGCACGCGGGTGAGCTTTCTGATTACCCCGGACACGGGCTATGTGGTCAACGTCCTGCTGCTCTCCGGCACAGACGTGCGCGAGGGCCTGCGCGACGGCTTGTACGGCACCGTTATCGAACATAACGAAACGCTGGTCGTGCGCTTCGGAAAACCTGCTTCGCCAAGCCCGACGCCGACGCCCGTTCCCACGACTCCGCCGTGGCAGGTGACACCGCCTTACGGCCCCAAGACCGGCGACGAGAACACTGTAGGCACATGGGCTACATTGCTGCTTGTCAGTGCAGCAGCTCTTCTGGTACTCTCCCGAAAAATCCATAAGCCGCACACAGATCAGGCACAGAAGCGCAATTAACAGATTAACCGCGAAAGACCAATTTGTGAAACCCCCGCGATAAAAAACGGACCGATGCCAACACATTTTTGATGTGCTGCTCCGGTCCGTTTTTTCTTTTCCCTGAATCCGTGAAACTCGTTTCTCAAAATAATCTCGCATGATCTTCACGGTAAAATCTATGCGAGTTGTAAACAAAAGATTGATGGACGCGCTTCTATATCAGTTTTGGTGCGCAACGACACAAGCTCTCCATCGAGAGCAGCAGTTCTTGAAAACAGTATTTGGCTTCAGATCGCAGCAAACCTGAGCCAGGCCTGCATGAACGCAAATCGCCAGGTGTTACTTCGTCCAAGTACCATGAGTGTTTCTCGCGCATGTGTAGTAACATGACTTGCCAGGAGAATCAAATTCCCAATGACGGTCCGAATTCTGCGGCGCTTTACACGTTTCTTCTGATCCGGTTTGTGTTTCAGAGACTCCTGACCAATCATGCGGAGCAAGTTGTATGCAATGATAGTCAGCTCAAGGACCAATTCATTGGTTTCAAACTTCCCTGAGGGGAGACGTTCGACGTCCATATCCGTCTTGATCTTGCTGTGATACTGTTCGCATTCCCCGTGGGCATGATAGGAAGCTATTATTTCGTCATCTGTCCAGCCAAGATTTGTCCAAAAGGTGTTTACCTCATGGCCTGTGGACTATCGTTGACTCGATATCAGCTGTGCCGCATGGTTTTCATCATGTGCCGCACAGCATCTTTTTGGTCTGCAGTGAGGTTGACCCAAGGCGAAACTTGCTCTTGGCAAGTTTCGCTCTCGGAATGATTGGGCAAAAACGAATAAGTGTAAAGGCATTATTGGCTCGATGAATTGGCAAAGCGGCAAAAGCTTTCAGCCATGGCGCACGTAGATTCCCTGCATCCCTCCCGAAGCCAGATCATGGCTGCGTTCAGGCTTGCACCGGCAGCGTAATACAGATTATAGCGTTCAATGGAGCCGCGGGGCATGTCTCCCGCGAGCTCCTCATTTTTTGCGTTGAAGCTCTCAAGCAGAAGTCCCAAATATCCGTGCTGCTCCAGGAGCAGGAGCAAATCACGGTTATCTTTCAACACGCCGAAAAACAGGATCCCGTATTCCACACTCCAAAAGGGCGTGTTTTCATTCAGCTGCTTCTCAAGCTCCGACCAGACGGTTTCCTGAACATAGAATTCCACGATTTCCGTCTTGCTGGAAAAGTTGCGGTAGTAAGCCATGCGGGATACTCCGGCCCGTTCCGTTATCGCTGTGACAGAGATGTTCTCTGCCTCGGCCATACTGCGCTGCTTTAACAGAGAGAAATACGCTTTTGCGATCTGGTTCTTGACTCGCAGATTTTCTTCCACCCGTTTGTCCATCGTGTGATCCCTCAATCCGTTACAATTCAGCTGTTTTTGATACGTTACACTTTCTTGCCGTACATCTTGAATTTGCTAAAATAATAGCACAACCCGTTACATCCTGCAACGCCAAAATCAATTCGATAATAAAATCAAAGCAGAAAGGAACATGATGATGGAAAAAGCAAAAATTCTTCTCCCGCCTGAAAAGGCCGTCCTGAATCCCGTCTCCCTGATGGGGGATGAGAAAGGCCTCTACTTCACCTTTCGCAGTGATCTCGCCCTGATTTCTCAGGTTCTCCCCGCGCCGTTGGAGCCCGCCTTTCCGCTGGTTTCCGGCTATGTGGTGGAAATCAACAAGCCCGCCTTCTGTCAGCCTTACAAGGAGGCCATGATCGGCGTTTATGCCAACTATAACGGGCAGATCGGTCTGTTCCCGGTGTCCTTCATGCTCTGCGGGCCCGGCGCGGAAATGGCTACGCTCGGTGGCCGGGAACGCTTTGGCCTGCCGAAAAAGCTGTGCGACAGCATCACCATTGAGAAAGAGGAAGGCCGCGCCCGCGCAACGGTAAGCCGCGGCGGCGTGACGCTCCTGGACGTGTCCATCAAGCTGGGCCAGTACAACAATCCCATGGCTGGTATGTGCTATCAGGGCAACGAGCCCGGTAAGAAGTCTGGCGGTATGAGCTTCTATGCGCAGCCTGTGATCGCGCCTGACGGCAGCGGCTACGACACGTTTACGCAGGTGAATCTCTACACCAACATTGCAGAGTACACCTACCGCACCTGGGAGCCGGGCGAAGTCACCGTGCGTCTCCAGTCCTCTGAAAATGACGCTTGGGGTCACTTCCCGGTTTTCGAGAACATGGGCGGTGCATTCAGCGAGAACGACATAGAAATGAAGGATCTGCAGCTGGCAGAGGTTCTCTCCCCGGAGAGGATCATCAACAAGCTGCTGGTCACCCGATATGACCGCATGGGTCTGATTTAAGGAGGGGCAATCATGGCATTTGAACATCTCGGAGCAAAGGGCACGATCGGAAATCTGGAAATCAAGAATCGTCTGGTTATGACGGCCATGGGCGTCGGTGTGGGCGACCACAGCGGCATTGCCTCGGACGCGTTTATTGAGTTCTATCGTCAGCGTGCGGAAGGCGGCTGCGGCCTCATCATCACCGAGGTTACCCGCGTCAACGATGTGCACGGCGTGTGCGAATACGATCAGCTCTCCCTGTCTAACGACGACATGATCCCCAGCTTCAAAAAGCTGGCGGATACCATTCATCCCTACGGAACCAAGATTTTCGCCCAGCTGCATCATCCCGGCCGCGAGGCGCATCTGGTCATCAATCCCAACACGGATATGCTGGTGTCCTCCGTCGATGCTCCCAGCCGCATTGCGCCGGAGCCCACCCGCGCCTTGACTGTAGATGAAATCCATTCCCTCGAAAGGGACTTCGCTGCCGCTGCGGTTCGTGCGCAGAAAGCAGGTATGGACGGCGTTGAGATTCACGCCGGGCATGGCTACCTGATCCATCAGTTCCTCAGCGCCAACGACAACTTCCGTACCGACGAATACGGCGGAAGTCTCGAAAACCGGATGCGTTTCCTGTTGGAGATTATCGCTGCCATCCGTGAGGCAGTCGGCCCGGATTATCCCATCTCCGTGCGTCTGAGCAGCAGCGAGTTTTTGGATGCGGTCGGCATCATGAAGGGTACCACTGTTGAGGAATCCGCTCAGATTGCCGCTGCCTGTGAAAAGGCCGGGGTCAATCTCATCAACGTCTCTTCCGGCACGCATTTTACCGGCAACACCATCGTCGAACCCACCTCCTATGAGCAGGGCTGGAAGCTCCCGCTGGCTGCAGAGATCAAGAAGCATGTGTCCATTCCGGTCTCTGCGACCTCAGTATTCCGCGATCCTGCGTACTGCGATCAGGTTCTGGCTGAGGGGCAGATTGATTTTATCGCTATGGGGCGCTCCTGGCTGGCCGATCCCGAATGGGGTACAAAGGCTCTCTCCGGCCGCTGCGACGATATCCGCAAATGCACCGGCTGCATGTATTGCTTTGAGACCGCCGGCAATACCCTTTGCACCGGTGAGAGCCATGCTTTCTGTTCTATCAACCCGTATATGGGGCAGGAGTTGGAGTATGGCGAGCTGAAAAAGGACGGCGCAGGCCGTAAGGCCGTGGTCGTGGGCGGAGGCCCTGCCGGTATGGAAGCGGCTATGATTCTCGCTCAGCGTGAGTTTGACGTGACACTCTTTGAAAAGGGCGACCAACTGGGCGGTCAGATGTATCTGGCCTCTCTGCCGCCCCACCGCGGTAAAATGGCAAACTTCAAGCACTTTGCCGAAAAGCAGCTGAAGGATCTTGGGGTCGATGTGCGGCTCAATACCGCAGTTACAGCAGATGAGATCCGGGCTATGAATCCCTACACGGTCTTTATCTGCACCGGCTCCGCGCCGATCCTGCCCCGCAGCATCAAGGGCATTGACGGCGACAATGTATATACCGTTCCACAAATCCTGCGCGAGCAGGTGAAGCTCAGCGGCAAGAAGGTCGTCGTGGCCGGTGCCGGACTGACCGGCATGGAAACGGCCGAATTCCTGCAGGAACATGGCAACGAGGTCACAAACATCGACATGATGCCCGCAGTCGGCTTTGGCGCCTTCCAGCTGTTGCTGATGGATGAGGAGGCGCTCACCGCCAAGTCCGGCGTCCGTCCGATGCCGGGTCACAAGCTGGTGGAAATCCGCAAGGACAGCGTTCTCATTGAAGACACTGCAGGCTATCAGATCGAGCTGCCCTGCGACGCGGTGGTTATGAGTCTTGGCGTTCGTTCCGTCAACAGTCTGAAGGACGAGCTTGCCGATCTTGACAACGTAGTTGTAGTCGGCGAAGCGGATAAAGCCGGCCAGCGTGTGCCGCAGGCGGTGCATCCCGCCTTCGAGGCCGCATACAAGCTGGCTTAAAGGAAGGAGAACATCATGCAAGAAAAGAAATTCGCATCCTCTATCCCGGCCTGCAATATGATTATCGCGCTGCTGATCTTTGCGCAGATCCCAATCATGTTCGGCAAAGCAGATCCCAATGCGATTATTTACGCGCTGCCCTGGCTGCTGGCCGCGTTCCCGGTCATTCTTCTCTGCATCATTTTCATGTTCATCAACGGGGATTTTGTGGACGCGACGCTTAACGCCATCCTCAGCGGGGTCCTGATGGGCCAGAACTTTGTCCGCGGCCTCATTGCTTTGAGTATGTTCAATGCAGGGACTGCTGTTTCGCCGGAATTAATGATGAGCAGCTTTGCCATTGACAAGTGGGTGTATCTCGCGGGTGGGATTATTCTCCTGTTTGCCGGATGGCTTGCGCACTTCAACAGTAAAATGGCGACCACCGGCGTCTGGGCCGGCGCCATCGGCTTCCTGGCGTTGGCTGCCATGTATGCCGGTATCAGCCAGTTCTTTGGGATGGTCGGCGCTATTGGCCTTGTGATTCTCGGCGTCTACCTCCTCTATTCCGGCATAGCCATGCTGTTGAATATGGCCATGCAGAAGGAAGTTCTTCCCATCAAATAAAGTCCGTATCGTGTGACAGCGGGAGCGCCTGCTCCCGCTGTTTTCATGACAAGTTTCGCATGCAAAGGTAAAAAATATTGCACGCTAATTCTATCAAAATTAGCGTGCAATTATGGCTAAAGATTGCGATTTTAACAAAACAGGCTTGTATCCCTCCTTAAAAGTATCATTCACGATTTAGAATAGATCCTTCACCGCCGCGGGCGGGGATCTCATCCAGCCGGTAGGTAAGGTATGCGCGCATCTCCCGCACGGCCTCCAGCATGTCCTGCTTGTGCTTGGGCAGCCAGCCCTGCATGGGCATGACATTGGACGGGTGCGAACTGAAATAGTAGCACTCATCCAGTTCCAAACGGCTGAGAAGCAGCTCCTGCTCATCCAGAAGCTCTCGGAAGGTACATTCCCGGAAAGCGCCGCTCTGCATTTCCCCGTACAGCCTGCATCCCGGTTCGGCATGCAGGGTGCCGGTGAAGATCTGCCTGGGCTGCACGGCGTTGATCATGACCGCCGTGGCCTCCGCGTTTTCCCGCCACAGCTCTGCGCCTCCGCAGCCGAGGATGATGTTCAGCGTGAAATCATACCTCGCCTTTTTCAGCCTCAGCAGTTGTTCAATGCTCTCCTTCGCGGTGTGGCCCTTGTTCATCATGGTCAGCGCTTCGTCCAATCCGCTCTCCACGCCGATGTCCAGCCCATTGATCCCCGCGTCGCGCAGGCGGCGCAGTTCGGCGTCCGTCTTCCGGCGGATGTTCTGGATCGAAGCGTACATGGCGATGGTCTCGACCTTGGGGAGCTTCTGGTGGATCAATTCCGCGATCTTCAGTAAGCGCTCCGCGGGCATGGTAAACGGGTCGCCGTGTTCGAGAAATACGCGCTTGACGTCCGGGCGGAAAAGCGCCGCTTCGTCAAGATCGGCCTCCACCTGCTCCAACGGGCACATGGTGAAGGGGACGTCGTGATACATGTAGCAGAAAGTGCATTTGTTGTGGCTGCAGCCGGTGGTCACCTGCAGGAGCAGGGAGTTTGCCTCAAAGGGCGGACGATAAACGATTCCGGTGGTATTCATGGTTCTTCTTTCTTCGCAAGGTATTCGATGTACTCGTTGCCCCAGGTTTCAAGCGCAGAGATCACGGGACCGAACTTCCTGCCCATCTCTGTGAGCTGGTATTCCACCCGAGGCGGGATAGTTTCGTATTGGGTGCGCTGCACCAGGCCGCTTTCCTCCAGCGTTTTCAACTGAACGGACAGCGTGGCGTGGGTCATCTTCGGCATTTTCCGCAGAAGCTCGTTAAAGCGGATCGGGCCGTCTGCGAGATACAGCAGGATCAGCACTGCCCACTTGCCGGAGATCAGACTTTGCGCCGTAGCGTAAGGGCATTTTCCGAAGCGTTCCTCCAGCGAGGTCTGCTTTTCCATCAGATGTCAAACTCCTCTTTCAAATCGAGCATCCCGCGGATCTCGGCATGACCGTTTTCCAGATAGAAAAGCCCCATCTCCCAGCCGTTTTTGTCATAGAGGTCCATGATCTGCGGCATCGCGGCCCGTACCTTTTCCAGCAGCGCCTCATCCTTGACAATCGTAGCCACACCGTCATAGCGCAGGAACTCTCCGCCGTTTACGGCAAGGACTTCGACCCGGGGATTGACCGTCAGCTGCTTGAACACATTCTTAAAGGTGCCGCAGCCAAAAAACAGCCTATGATGGTAATAGCTCCTGCTGCACGGTCAAGCTCGTTTTTTGTGTACATTGAATTACCTTCTTTCTGAAACATAGTTCATCTATCAGCGTGAAGGTAATATAGCACCATCGCCGTGTCGAATTTTAGGGAACGGTGGTATGTGTTACAGAATTTACAGAGATTATAACGAAAAAGCCCACAAGCCGTCAAGCCTGTGGGCGATTACTTTATCCGGGGCTCACACCCGGACTTCTTTACCGTTCTGGAACTTGAATGTCAGCCCATCCCGATGGACCACCACGCGGTCGATCACATCCAGCCAGAGCCGTTCATCGAAATGGCCCATCGGCTTGTCCAGCTCACGGAGCCGGAACATGAAGCCGCCAATGGCATCCGCTTTCGCCATCCGCTCCGTGCGCTTTCTCTCCAGCTCCTTGACCCGGTCCTGCGCCTTGTCGTAGCGTTCCACCAGCCCGTTGTACCGGGCAAGGTAATCACCCTGATCCAGCGCCGTGGAGCTGTTCTCATCGACGCAGCGTTTGGTCAGCTCGGCCACCACATCCAGTTCCTCAAGAAGCTGCTGCATCTCCCGGTCAATGTCGGTGCAATCCGTGAGCTCCGACCGTATCACCCGGCAATCCTCGATCAAGCGCTCCCGGTCCGGCAGGAGCTGGTTGTACGCTTCGAGGAACTTGGCCTTGATGAAGTCTTCCGTCAGGTGCGGGGTGCCGCATTTGCATTCACCCTTGAACTTGTTGTTGCACTGCCAGATCACCCGGCGATATTTGTCCGTACTGTTCCAGACCTTTGAGCCAAGGTAGTGACCGCAGTCGCCGCAGATCAGGCGGCAGGAAAAAATGGTCTTGCCGCTGTAGCTCCGGCCCAGCGCCTTTCTCCGGGCCATCTCTTCCTGCACCCGGTCGAACAGGAGCGGGTCGATGATTGCTTCGTGGCTGTTCTCCACATAGCTCTGCATCCTCTGAAAGTATAGCAGACACGCTTTATGAGAGTTTTCGAGAGCTCGGACATATGCAATACTTCCTCTCACCGCAGGTGTTTGATAATAAGGATACGTGCGATAAGGTGCTGAGCAAACTGTTCAATATAATCATTGAGGCTGGCATTACGAGCTATACATTTGAGAGTCGACATGATTCGACACTCAATGCAACGAATTACCTCAAAAGGGATAAAAACTACTACGAAATCCTTAGTTCGCAGTGGCAGAGAACGGTTAGCGATCTGAGTGCGGTATTCAGCGAAGTAGGTATGTGACCTCAAATTGAACGATTACCCTCTGTGAGAACGATACCCCTCAAATTGAACAATACCCCTCTGTGAGAACGATTTGTACGAGAGGGGGGTGCCGGGAACACCCGAAAAAGCAAAAATGCCGCTGCGGAAATGACTCCGTAGCGGCTGCTTTTTTATAGCCGGATTCCGAAAAAGCCTTCCCCTCAAGGGGAAGCCATTTTGGGCAAGAAGAAAAGAACGGCAATTCTATCAAAATTACCGTTCTTTTATGTCAATGGAGTACGAAAAAGATGGATTTGCGATTTTGACAGATGGATTCGAACTCCCGAAAATGAATTGTCTGAGCGGTCCTGTTTCAGAAGTAGAACAGCTCTTCAAACTTCATATCCAGCGCGATGCAGATGATCAGCGCCAGCTTTGCCGTGGGGCTGAACTGTCCGGTTTCAATGGAACTGATGGTATTTCTGGATACGCCCACCAACTTCGCCAGCTCTGCCTGGGACAGTCCCTTCTCTTTTCTTACCTGCGCAAGATGGTTGCGCAGAATGAGCCCGTCTTCCATCAGAGTACCCCCGTCAACTGCAGAATCCATACAACAAGCATGGACAGCGCCAGCGCGCCCCAGAAGATGGTCAAGATCAGCTCGTGCTTCTTCCGCAGCCGCAGATACTTCATCAGAAACATCACAAAGGCCATGGAAAACAGAGCGAAGTCCGCTCCGCGGTTCACGTAGTGCAGCACGAAACCGTTGACGGTATCCACCAAAATCAGCAACACCACGCCGAGGATATACGCCGCCCACGCGCCGCTCCTCTGCGCCTCGCGATCCGGCAGATCCTTTTCCCTTCCTTCGTTCTGCGCTTTTGCCAGTATTTCTTCCCGATTCATTTCTTGGAACCTCCTTTTGCAAAGTTTGCTTGGCACGCTGTCAGTATAACGTTGACAAGTAAACTTGTCAAGAGGTTTTTGCAAAGGTTTCTTTACATTTTTCGCCGGGCAGGATTCTGCCTGCCCGCATGGGTGGATTACATTGAAAAAGGTATCACGTTTTGATAGAATTTCCCGGAGGGGGGTTCACCTGCCCTTTTGGGGGCAACCGGGTCCGAGGGGGGCAAATTCCATAGGGGGTTCAAAGTGAATGATTGGTCTTCCCGACAAACTGGAAGTTATTGTATACATAGAACAAACAAAAGTATTCCAATCACAATAACCGTGAATGCCGCCAGTATGCATCCGTAGATTTTCCTGTTTCTGACGTCCTCTTCTGAAAACAGATAAAACAAAGAAACTACAATCCCGGAAGATAATAATCCGAAAAAGACGGAACCGCCTATATTACCGAATCCTCCGACATAGAACAGAAATCCGATAAGAAGGGTCACAGCAACGATAATCCCGCTGACTGTCTTCTCCTGAATGCGGTTGTTTTTCCTGTCGATTTCTACAGAGTCATGAACAAGCGTCATTATATCATCAGTGTCGATATTTATGTGCGTGTCACTGCAAGCAAACAGATTCAATACGGTGATCCCCAGAGCTGACGCGAGCGCTTCGAAATTTTCGATATCCGGATACCCAATACTTCTTTCCCATCTGCTGACCGCTTTTGGTGTCACATTTAGCTTCTCAGCCAAGTCTTTCTGGGTCATATTCCGCTCTTTTCTTTTTTCTGTGATATATACGCTAAATTGCTCAATGTTCATTATAAGCACCTCCACAAACAGCATATCCATCTGCCGAACAGGAGTCAACCGACGATTCGTTTACAATTGGAATCCATCCATGGTTCGTGGATAACGGCTTAGCAGAAAACACCAATTGCGTGAGCTCAATCAATGGGGTCTGCCAGAGAAAACCATGTACCACAGGATATGGCTGTCGAAAAAAGCCTATGGATATGACTGGCAGTATGCGGAAAAAGAGCTTGAGACATCAAATTGAACGATTTACCCTCTGTGAGAACGATACCCCTCAAATTGAACAATACCCCTCTGTGAGAACGATTTGTCCGGGAGAGTGGTGCCGGGAACACCCTAAAAAGCAAAAATGCCGCTGCGGAAATGACTCCGTAGCGGCTGTTTTTTTATGGCCGGACAGCGAAAAAGCCCTGAAATCAAGGGCTTTCGGGCAAAGAGAAAAGGTAGGCAATTTCTATCAAAAATACCTACCTTTTGTGGCGGAGAAGAAGGGATTCGAACCCTTGATACCCTTATGAGGTATACACGATTTCCAATCGTGCGCGCTCGACCAACTACGCGACTTCTCCGTGTGTGTCGAAACAAAAAGATATTCTCTTTTGCTCAAAGCTAAGACATTATAATGCAGAAGCCGTGGAAAGTCAAGAGGTGATTTTCAGGAATTTCAGATCGCAGGGAACTGCGGCAAGACGGCAGGCGAATGACGACGCATGAGCGGCGGCTCAGATGGCTGAGCCGCGCTGTTCATGATACATCTCGCCCACGATGAGCTGGGCGCAGCGGACAAAGCGCCGGATGACCTTGTCATTCTGCTGGCGCTCACTGGCAGCGATGCCAAGTTTGCGGAAGGCGGGGGGATCCAGCGGGAGGGCGTTCACGGAATTATGAATATCCTGCATGATCAGCTCCGAAAGCACGCTCATGCCAAGATTGTGCTCTACCATGGAGACGATGGCGCTGTCGGAGAGATTGGTATAGCGGATTCGGGGATGCTCCTTGCCAATGTGGCTCAGAAGCGGGAGAATATCCATGTCGAAGCCGTCCGAGGGCATCAGAAAGTCCTGGTCGGCAAAATCCTCCACAGGGAAAAAGCCCAGGTGGTCGTCCGTTTCGGGGACGATGGCAAGCAGCGGGTCATCGGCCAGATGAATATAGCTCAGACCCTGGCAGAGAGGCTCCTCGAAGCTGACGATGGCACAGTCGAGCTGGTCGTTCTTGAGCTTTTCGTAGATGTCGGGAATACCGCCGACGTCGATGATGACATCGGTGCCGGGGTCGACCTTCTTGAACGAGGCCAGGATCGCCGGCAGCCAGCGGCTTGCGACACTGGAATAAGCCCCCAGACGCAGGGTCGAGCTGCTGCGCTGGCGCAGGCGGGAGGCGTCCGCCTCCAGCGCGTCGGCGGCGTCGAGAAACGCCTGCATCCTCGGCTTCAGCGCCTGACCGGCAGGGGAGAGCCGCACGCCGTTCTTGCTTCGCACCAGAAGATTCAGCCCCAGCTCTTCTTCCAGCGCGTTCATCATGTGAGTCAGGCCCGACTGTGTATATCCGAGCTCTGCGGCGGCGGAGGTCAGGCTGCCTTTTTCAATTGCAAGCAGCAGAGCGTGTACTTTCTTGCTGTCCATGGTAATTGACTTGCCTTTCTTATGGAGAGAACTATCCATGAAATTTTCTTATCACATATATAATAATTCAGAGTTTGGAAAAATGCAACATTAATGTTATAATTTGTTCACAATTACACCGGACGAAAAGTTCAGTTCCGTATTCATCGAAGGGAATCCGGCCTCCCCGCGCTTGTGACGCATCGACGCGGCGACCTCCGGGACTTCATCAGTGTTCTGGCTTTTCAATTTTTATTTTATCCGGTGGGAAAGAGGAGAGAAGTATGGAAAACAATCGCAGTTCCTGGGGCAGCAACTTAGGCTTCCTGCTTGCTGCCATCGGCTCCGCTGTCGGCTTGGGCAACATCTGGGGCTTCCCGTACAAGATGGGCAAGAGCGGCGGCTTCACGTTCCTGATTGTATACCTCCTGCTCGCGATCTTCGTCGGTATGATCATCATGGTCTCTGAGCTCGCGGTCGGACGTAAGACCAAGCTCAGCCCGATTGACGCCTACCAGAAGGTAAGCAAGAAGTTCGCATGGATCGGCTGGCTCGCCACCATCGCGCCGTTCCTGATCATGAGCTTCTACACCGTGCTCGGCGGCTACTGCCTGCAGTACATCGCGCTGAATATGACGAAGCTGAGCTTCGGCAATGATGCGGTCGCAATGTCCGGCGGCGAGATCTTCGGCGCCATGCTGACCACCCCGCTCGGCTGTGTGGTCTTCACGATCCTGTTCATCGTGATCTGCATGGTCATCGTGCAGGGCGGCGTCTCCGGCGGTATCGAGAAGTTCAACAAAGTCGGTATGCCGGCGCTGTTCGTGATGCTGCTCATCATCATCGTGCGTTCCCTGACCCTCCCCAACGCCTCTGAAGGACTGAAGTTCATGTTTGTCCCCGGCTATGCGGTAAAGGCCGGATTCATTGAATCCTCACCGAACCTGATCACCGTTCTCGGCACGGCCGGCGGCCAGATGTTCTTCTCCCTGTCGCTGGCCATGGGCGCCATCCTGACCTACGGCTCCTACCTCAGCAAGGAAGAGAACCTGGTTAAGAACTCCGTCATCATCGTGGCTTCCGATACGCTCATCGCGCTGATGGCCGGTATCGCCGTTATCCCCGCGGCTGTCGCCAACGGAATTGCCAACGGCACCCCGGTCGGCCAGATCAAGCTCAGCGGCCCGAACCTGCTCTTCGTCACGCTGCAGGATGTGTTCTCCAACATGGGCAAGGTCGGTCCTCTCTTCGGCGTCATCTTCTATGTCCTCGTTCTGATCGCGGCCATCTCCTCCGCCATCTCGCTGATGGAGACCATCGCCGCCCACTGGATCGACAAGGATCTCCAGAAGGGCGAGACCGACACCCGTCAGCGCAACGTGCTCATCGTCTCCCTGCTCATCCTCATCGAGGCGGTTGTCGTCGCGGCCGACGGCCTGGGCTCCAACTTCAGCCCGGCCAGCCTCCTCGGCATCAGTGCTCCTCCGGTGTTCCTGGATTGCTTCCTCGACTTCATGGACTGCTGGTCTGAAGGTATCGCGATGCCTCTCGGCGCCATGCTGATGGCGCTGATGATCGGCTGGGAGAAGGGCCCGGGCCTGGTTCTGGACGAAGTCGCCCACGGCGACCCGTCTGCGGGCTTCAAAGCCTTCTACCGTGTCTGCGTGAGGTTTGTCGTTCCCATCGTGATGGCCTTCGTTCTGGCCGGCCAGATGATGGACTTCTTCGGCGGCAGCCAGGTGATCTGGTACATCGTTGCCGTTGCACTGCTGGTGATCTTCTGGGTCATCGCCGCAAGCGGAGAGAAGAAAACAGAGTAAACCTTTCAAGATGCGTCATATAATCCCTTGAGAGGGCGCCCGCGGTCTTCGGACCGCGGGCGTATTTTCGCCTGGTATGTGCCATCCGGTGCTTGTGATGGCGAAGAAAGAATGGTATACTGATCCAGCTGTTCCAAAAAGCGGATAGTTTTTATGGAACAGGCGGACAGCATGACGGACTGATATGCGTCGAACGGGGGGATGATTATGGAACAGGAGTACGGAACATACGACAGAATCCTGGATCTTATCCCGGAAGGAATTCTTGCAGTGGACGGTGACCTCCGAATCATGGTGATCAACCGCGCGGCAAGGCGTTTTCTCGGTGCCGGCGAAGGTACAGCGCTCAGGGGAAGCCCGGTCGGCGCGGTCATGGACGAGAACGGCTTCGCCAGGCTGCGAAACGGCCGGACCGCGCACTTCACCGAGGAGATTCCGTCCCGGTGCGGCAAGCGCCGACTGGAGTGCTCCTTTCTCGGGGAACGGGAACACGGAATTTTCCTCTGTGTGATGCGGGATGTGACGGAGCTCTGCGAGCAGAAGGATCTGCTGCGGAAGCGGGAACAGCATGCGGCAGAACTTGCGGAGGCCATGAACGAGAAACACCTTCGGCTGGTTCAGGAGGTTGCTGGGCTTCTGGGCGAGGATGCGGCAGAAATGCAGATTGCTCTGCGCGAACTGAAGAAGGCGATCCTGCCGGTCGAGGGTAAAAAGAATGTCTGACGGAAAGCGCCTGGAACAGAATCTCTGCTGGGAGATCGGGATTGTTCGAGAGGCAAAGCACGGAGAGGCAGTCTGCGGAGACAGCGTGGTTGTAAAGCGAAGCCGGGACCGGGTGCGGCTTGTGCTGGCCGACGGATTGGGCTCCGGAATTCAGGCCGCAATTGCCTCCACGCTGACTTCGACACTGGTTTCTCAGTTGACGGAAGCCGGGCTCTCTGTCGGGGAGAGCATGTGCACGGTCGAGAAAGCGCTGCCCGTAACCAAAAAGCACAATCTGGCCTATTCCACCTTCACGCTGGCGTCCACAGAGGGAAGGGAGGTCCGACTGGTGCAGTACGACAATCCTCCCGCCGTGTTCATGCGGGACGGCGTTTCTCTGACTTACCCGACAACAACCTGCCAATTCGGGGAGAAGACGGTCCTCGAGAGCCGGCTGACGATGAAAGGCGGAGACATTCTGATCCTCTTCAGCGACGGGATTTCCGAAGCGGGACGGGGTGTTACCACCTACTCCGGTTGGGACCGCGGGGAGATGGAGGACTATCTCTCCCGGAACATCGGGCCGGAAGATGACGCAAGGCGTGTGGCGGCCGAAGTGGTCTCCGCGGCACAGGCGCTGGATCTCTATGAGTTTCACGATGACACCACGGTGGCGGTGCTTCGCCTGCGGGAGCGGCTGACGGTGGATCTGCGGGTTGAGGCGGAAGACGGAAGTCTCCTGACAGAGAAAGAAGGCAGGTGCGCCTCTCCGACGCCGGAGAATCTCTGCGTGACCTGCGGAAGAGAGACCATCCGGGAGACCATCTCCCTGCTGGAGCGCTATCTTCACGACGGGATGATGAGCCTCCGGATGGGGGAGGAGCAGGATGCGGCTTCAGCGCTTCTGACTCTGCTGACAGAGCGGGCCAGCGATGTGAGGCTTCGGCTCAGCGCGGCTGTGTCCGGCGTGGGAGAAAAAGCGGAAGAATCAGACACGGCAGAGCTGACGCTGCGGCTCCGGCAGCTGTTGGAAGAAGCCGGGAAAACTGTCACGCTGCACCTTAATTGATGAATAACATATATAGAGATATATAGAGAAAACCATCCGGGCTCAACACGAGCCGGGATGGTTTTCTTTCAAATCGATTATAAAACCCGGGGATGAAAAAAGAGGATCAGTCGCGGTGCATGGGAACCTGTTCCACGTTCATGAGCTTCAGGTTCTCATGGACGCCTCTGCCGTCCGCGCGGCCGATCATGGCGTCGCGGTCGCGCTTCAGCTCGTTGAGCGCTTTCTGTCTGGACGGACCGCTGACACAGCCGCCTTCACAGATCATGCCTTCCATGAAGTTCTCGGGAAGTTTTCCGAGCTTCATGAGGGTAAGAGCGTTCTTGCACTCTACGGCGCCGTTGCAGACCTTGACGGAGAGCGCGCTTGCATCGATCTCCTGCTCCTTCAGGCACTGCAGCACGGCGGCGGTGACACCGGCGCTGTTGCCGAAGCGCTTGCCGTAAGTGGAACCCTGCTGGGTATAGTCCTCCGCGGGTTCAAGCTCGATGCCTTTTCCGCGCAGCATCTCGACCGCCTCATCAAAGGTGAGGACATAGTCGGCGTTGTTGTTGATGGTGATGTCCAGGGCTTCACTCTTCTTGGCCTGGCAGGGGCCGATAAACACCGTGACGGCGTCAGGCTCCTGCTCTTTGATCATGCGGGAGACGGCGCACATGGGACTTACCGTTGTGGAGATGTTCTCGCTCAGCGTCGGGAAGTGCTTGCGGATCATGTTCACGAACGCGGGGCAGCAGGAGGTGGTCTTCTTCTCGCCGTGTTCAAAGGCTTCCGCCCACTCGTCCGCTTCGGCCGCAGCGGTCAGGTCTCCGCCCAGGGCGACTTCGATCATGTCGGCAAAGCCGGCTTTTTTCAGGGCAACACGCCAGGAATCGGGCGTGATGTCGGGGCCAAACTGGCCCTCCACCGCGGGGGCGACCATGGCGTAGACCTTACGTCCGGCCAGAATCATATGGATGACGTCGACCAGGAAAGTTTTAGCGCCGAGCGCGCCGAAGGGGCAGGCGTGGATGCAGTGACCGCACTGGATGCACTTGCTCTCGTCAATCTGGCAGAGGCCGGTCTCTTCGTCCATGGTGATGGCGCCGACCGGGCAGGCCTGCTTGCAGGGACGCACCTGATGCACGATGACCTGGTAGGGGCAGTTTTTCGCGCACATGCCGCATTCCCGGCACTTCTGCGGGTCGATGTGGGCACGGATTCTGCCGTGATCCCGCACGATGGAGACCGCGCCGAAGCGGCAGGATTCATAACAGGCGTGACCGAGACAGCCGTGACAGTTGTCTGTGACGGAATAGGACGAGATGGCGCAGTCGTCGCAGGCAGCCGGAATCACCTGAACAATGTTGGCGGTGTCGTTCTTTCCCGGGCACTGGCCGCGGGCCAGCCGCACGCGCTGGCGGATGATTTCACGCTCGCGATAGATGCAGCAGCGAAACTGCGGCAGGGGGCCCGGAATGATCGTCTCCGGAAGAAACTCTTTCTTGCTTTCCAGTTCTCCGTTCCAGGTGAGTCTCGCAACTTCACGGAAGATGCGTTTGGTGATATCGCTGGTGGTTCTGTCGTTGGTAACCATGTGTCCTCCCTTATGTGTTCCGCGATGCAGCCGCGGGATCGCAGCCGGCATCGTATGATTGTAAGTTCAACCGTGCTTGTGCTCTTGAATAGTGCTTGTGTGGCTGGGTGGATTAGAAATAATCGTATTCCACTTTCTTTCCGACTGCCTCGAGGGCTTCGGAAAGCTGGTTGGTCAGGTTCATCCGAAGCCCGAGCTCCAGCGGAAGATCGGGGTTCTGGTAGGCGGCGTTGACCGCCGTGCCGACATAGAGATGAATCTCCGTACAGTCCTCGATGATCATCCGGGCGACTTTCGCCGCGGGGTTCGGTTCGTCAAGGCGCTTGAAGAAGCCTTCATCGACGTTTTCCGGCTGAGCATATTCTTTCAGAATCTGAATGACCCTGGCCAGCGTCAGTACGCCCTCCGTGACCAGATCGATCCCTTCGATGAAGCCCTCGGGCGGTAGGCCCGAGTCGTCATACTCCATCGAAACCCGCATGGGCCGGTTGAGCACTCTTGAGACAATCGAGGCGCTGGTCCCGCCGCTTACGATCCGCTTAACGTTGCGGTCGCCGCTCATAAAGGCCTGCACCATCCGGACGTCGTCGGCCTTGTCCCGCGCCGGACCCGTCATAAGGTGAAGCTGAGTGCGGTTGGTCACATGGACGCAGGCGACAGTAGTGTCGTCGCCGGGCCGGCCGTAATAGAGGTCGTTGCAGGTCTCACAGATCCGCATGGCTTCCCGCAGAGGGGATTGGCCGTCTTTGTGACCGCGCAGAGCAAAGTCGGCGATGTCTTCCCAGGGCCAGCCGAAGCTCATCAGATCGCCGAGCCCGGCGTGGATGGTTCCGTCGCTCATGATCAGGAAGGTATCCCCTACCCGGGCGGTGAAGCGAAATGTGTTGATCTGCTTGCCGGAGATGATCCGGATGTTTTCCGGGATCGGGACCAGGCTGTTGTCCCGAATGAAAATGCAGCCGGGATTTTCATATTCATACAGGATGCCCCGGCCGTCGTGGAAGATCTGCAGGACGGTGAAGGTCGAATAAGACGCACCGGTGCGCGGGTCCGCGGGCAGGGTGTCGATGACCGTCTCCACGCATTCTTCCAGCGAGGCGCCTTCCAGCAGCATCTTGCCGAAAATTTGGCTTGTCAGCGTCGAGAGCATGTTGGCCCGGACACCGCTGCCCATACCGTCGGCGAGCACCAGGATGTCGGAGTCTTTACGGTGGACAATCTGTACCTGGTCGCCGCAGAGAATCTCTCCGACGTGGTTCAGACTCCGGCTCGCCATTTCCGTTGTGATGTTCATAGGGGCTCCCCGGTACCCTCACGGGGGTCTTCGTTCGAAGCGGTCTCCTGACCGGAGAAGAGGCCCGGAGCGGGCCTTGCGTACTTCGTGTTGATCTTGAGCTTCGGCTTCCCGGAAGCGGGAGCCATAGGCAGGTCACCGATCGGGTCGGGGATGCCGCTACCGCCGGAAGGCGAAGAGGCTTCAACCGCAAGGGAAGAAGCATCGTCACCGTAGACTGCCGGAAGATCGGCCGCCTGCGCTTCCGGAGCGTCGCTGTCTCCGCCCTGTTCATAGGCCTTGTCCTGCATGACATTCATCAGCCGGGTCAGGGTCATCTTGGTCTCCGCCGTGGTCTCGCCGAGAAGACTTGCGATTTTCTGGGCGGTGAACATCTGATTTCGGATGACGTTCTGGGCCATTTCCATCGTCGCGTTCCGGGCCTCCTGTTCCTGCCGGAGCCGCTTTTCCTGGGCGGTGATGTCGATGAAGGTCATCAGGGTGCTGTTCAGTTTGGGAATATACACGACATTCTGCAGCGTCCAGAGGTCAAGGCTTTTATAATAGACCTTCTTGCCGTAGATATTATGGTGGGTATGCTGGACGGTTTCCCAGTCCTGCGGACTGATGAGGTCGGAGAGCCTTGATTTCAGGGCCTGCTCGCGGCTCACGTGGAAGAAACGCTCGCCCACGGCGGCGTATTCCAGAATATGGCCGGAGGCGTCGGCGATGATCATGGCGTTCGGACTCTCGTTCAGGATCAGGTTTGCCATGGACTCGGCCTGGGAAGTCAGATAGGGAATGCACATCTCCAGTTCCGCCTTCCCGAGATAGACGGCGATGGCTTTCTCGCGGCAGCTTGCGTAGCCGCAGGCGCCGCAGTTGAGTTCATCCTCGGGACTGTGCTTGCCGGTCTTGGCAAGGATCTGCCGGATCTCTTCTTCGGTGGGCATGGGCTCATCGTGAGAGCGGTCTTCAAACTGCTTGTCGAGACTGACCCCCTCCATGCTGTGCCGGAGCGTCTCCTGCGGAACGGGTTCCGGGCGGATCCTTTCCTGCATCTCCAGCTTGATCTTGTAGGGATAAACGCCCTTTCCGCTGATGGCGGGACCTTTGACGCAGCCGTTTTCACAGCTGTTCATCTCGATCACGCAGCGGTGGACAGAGCCCGCCGCAATGTCCCGGCAGAGCTCAATACAGCTGGAAAGGCCGTGGACACAGAACTGGCGATAATGATGCGACGCATCTTCGGAGAGTCCTGCCCGCACCGAGGCGAGAACACCTCCCGTCACGGGATACAGCCGGTTAACCGCCGGGTCAAATGGGAAGGGTTCGTCCTCGCACTCGTCGATCCGGATGTCCTCTTCCACCAGCCAGTGCTTCAGCTCATCAAAGCTGAGTACGGCGTCGACAGCGTCTGCGTGGCGCAGATCCCGGGCCTCTTTCCGCTTCGCAATGCATGGGCCGATAAACACAACACGCGTGTCGATGCCGAGACGCTGCTTGATGATGCGGCCGGAAGCGATCATCGGGGAAACGACAGGAGCGAGAGCGGGTACAAGCGCCGGGAAGTACATCTCGATCATGTCGTTCACGGCGGGGCAGCAGGTGGTGATGATGTTGTCCATCCGCTCTTCTTCAATGAGCTGAAGATAGGCGTCGGTGACGGCGGCGGCACCCTCGGCCGTTTCAAATACATCCGCAAAGCCAAGCTTCCGAAGGGCGGCGCGGACCTGACCGAGCTGCTGAAATTCCAGCAGGCCGACATAGGACGGCGCGAGCTGAGCCGCGACCCGTTCACCGCGGCGTATCATTGCCTTTACCTGCGGCAGTTCGCTGGTAAGAGTTTTGGCCTCCTGCGGACAGACGGCCAGACATCGCCCGCAGAGAATACAGTGATCCTCCATGATAACCGCCCGGCCGCCGCGCACGGAAATCGCCTTGATTTCGCAGTTTCGAACGCACTTGTAGCAATGTCTGCACCGGTTGGAGTTGAAATCAATGATCCGCATCTTGAATCTCAGAGAAGCTCAGCTGACACGGGCGAGAATCTCGTTGTTGAAGAAAGCCTCCGCCGTCTCGGGACGGACCGAGTATACCGTGTCGTCAATCACCACGCAGACCGCATGCTGGCAGTTTCCGGTGCAGAACGAACCATTCAGCAGCACCTTGCCCTCAAGCTGATGCATCTTGACCAGATCTTTGAGTTTGGCGATCACCTCACGGGAGCCCTTCATATGACAGGCGCTTCCTACACAGATCGATACGTTTAACATCAAAACCATCCTTTCTAAAACATTCTGAACGTTATTGCATGAATAATAAAAAAATGAATGCAACTCGGAATCAAAACCTGGGGTTTCCCGGCAAAAGACCCGGAAGACCACGGGTGAGGGACAATTCCAGGGTGAAACAGGTACCCGGAAAAGTCAAATTATTATACTCTCCGCATGATATGCCGTCAAGTTTTTTATGTCCCGGCGGAAGCCCCGGCGCGGCGGAATACGGAACAAAAACAGAGCGGGAAACGGGAAAGAAATGCCCTTGTAAAACTGGGAATCATGTACTATCATAAGGACAAAAGAGGCTCCGGCGGCGTCTCCGGAGACTGCTGAGCAAAGGACCGGGCGGAGGAAAAAGAATGCAGGCTGCAGAAGTCAAAATCAAAGGAATTGTACAGGGGGTAGGATTTCGTCCGTTCATCCACCGCCTGGTACGTGCTTACGGCCTGAAAGGGACGATTCGGAACACCTCCTCCGGGGTGACCATGGAGCTGGAAGGAGAGGGAGAGGCGATCCGCCGGTTCCTCACAGCTCTGCCCACTGAGGCGCCGCCGCTTGCGGTGATTGAATCCATCACAAGCCGGGAGATCCCGTGGAAAGGCTTTGAGACCTTTACCATCATCGGCAGTGAGCGGCAGAATGAGCGGAACACCCTCATCTCGCCGGATATCTCGATCTGCGCAGACTGCCTTCGGGAACTCCGCGATCCGGCCGACCGGAGATACCGCTATCCCTTTATCAACTGCACCAACTGCGGGCCGCGCTTTACGATCATCGAGGACGTGCCCTACGACCGGCCGAAAACTTCCATGAAGGCCTTCCCGATGTGCCCGAACTGTGAGAGGGAATATCACGACATTGAGAACCGCCGTTACCACGCCCAGCCGGACTGCTGCCCGGTGTGCGGACCGGAAGTGTCCTTCCTGGACGCGGCGGGCAGCGCCGTGACGGGGGACGCCATCGAGCTTGCGAGAAGCGCCTTGAAAGCCGGGAAAATCATCGCGGTAAAAGGCCTCGGCGGCTTCCATCTGGCCTGCCGCTGTGACGAACCGGCCATCGCCGCGGAGCTGCGGCGGAGGAAGCAGCGCGACGAAAAACCCTTTGCCGTCATGTGCCGCGATGCGGAAGCGGCGCGGAAAATCTGTCTGGTATCCACAGCGGAGGAGAGAATTCTCACCGGCGCCCGCAAACCGATCGTCCTGCTGCGGAAACGTTGTGACAGATATGAGCATCTCAGTGAGAACGGGTACATCGGGGTGATGCTGCCCTATACGCCGCTGCATGTGCTGCTGTTCGGGGACGACATCGACATGCTCATCATGACCAGCGCCAATCTCTCCGACACCCCGATTCAGAAGGACAACGAAGAGGCGGTGGAGGCGCTGCGGGGGATCGCGGACGGTTTCCTGCTGCATAACCGCGTGATCCAGACCCGCTGCGACGACTCGCTCTGCTGGGTCCTGGACGGACACGAATACTTCGCACGCAGGTCCCGCGGCTATGTGCCGCAGCCGGTGACGGTACCGCAGCTGAAGGGGCATCTTCTTGCCTGCGGCGCGGAACAGAAGGCCAGCATCTGTGCGGGGAAGGGAGAGCATGCCTTCCTCAGCCAGCATATCGGGGACCTCAAGAACCTGGAGACCCTGGAACACTATGAAAAGCAGATCCGGCATTTTGAGCGGCTCTTCGACATCCATCCGGAGACAATCGTCTGCGACCTGCATCCGGATTACCTCTCCACCCGCTACGCCCAGGAACGGGCGGAGCGGGAGCGCATTCCGCTCCGGCAGGTACAGCATCACCACGCGCATATGGCCTCCTGCATGGCGGACAACAGACTGGCCGGCCCCTGCATCGGGCTGATCTGGGACGGGACGGGCCTCGGCACCGACGGAAGCAGCTGGGGAGCGGAATGCCTGGTTGGAGATTACACCGGGTTTCAGCGGTTCGGAAGCATCCTGCCGATTCCGCTCATCGGCGGGGACCGGGCCGTGAAGGAACCGTACCGGGTGGCTTTCGCCCTGCTGCAGGCCGCGGGCTGTGAGACGGACGGAATCCGGGACGCCGTACGGCTGGAAAAACAGCTGAAGGCCGGCCTGAACTGCCCGCGCTCCTCCGGAATGGGACGGCTCTTCGACGGCGCGGCCGCGATCCTGGGGATCAAGGAGCTCTGCAACTATGAAGGGCAGGCCGCGATCCTGCTGGAAGCGGCGGCGGGAGAGAGCGGAGAACACTTCCCGGTTTGCTTTGTACCGGATGAAAATGACACAGAGCTGCTGCGCTTCGACTGGCGGCCGATGATCCGGGCGCTCACAGAGGAGCGGCAGACCGGCGCCGATGTGCCGGTTCTCGCGGCGAAGTTCATGAACACCCTGATCGAAATGGCGGCCGAACAGGCGGCCGATACGGCAGAAAAAACGGGAATCCGGCGGGTCGTGCTCTCGGGCGGGAGCTTTCAGAACCAGTATGTGATGCAGCGCCTGCCGAACCGGCTGTATGCACGAGGCCTGGAGGTATATCACCACCGAAGAGTCTCCTGCAATGACGAGGGCCTGAGCCTCGGTCAGTTGATGATCGGGAACGCAGGAAAGCATTAAGTTAGTTTAGAAAAATTCAAGGATTCAAAGCGAAAGCTATTGATAAAAAAATCAAAAGGGTATATATTATACCATGTATGTACTGATAATTATCTGACGATTTACATAATATCGTATTACCGGAAAAGAGTAAGGAATCATGTGTCTGGCAGTCCCTTTGAAACTGGTAGAAATCAACGGAAAAGACGCGGTCGGAGAGGCTCTCGGCATGCGCCGCTCGGTCCGTGTGGACTTTATTCCCGATCCGAAGATCGGCGACTATGTGATGGTCCATGCGGGCTTCGCCATCGAGCGCCTCCCGGAGGAGCAGGCGGCGGACGATTTGGAGACCTGGGAGGAGCTGCAGCATGCGCTCGGATGAGACGTGCCGGAAGCTTCTTGAGGCGATCGCGGATCTCCCGCTGGGTGAGACGCAGATTATGGAGGTCTGCGGGACCCATACCATGGCGATTGCCGAAGCGGGGATCCGAAGCCTGTTGCCGGAGCATATCCGCCTGATTTCCGGGCCGGGCTGTCCGGTGTGCGTGACGCCGCCGGAAGACATCGACGCGGTGCTGGAGCTCTCGATGGAGCCGGACGTGGTGCTCACCAGTTACGGCGATATGCTCCGCGTGCCGGGAAGCCGCCGGGGGGACAGCCTGATGAGACGGCGCGCGCTGGGCGCGGATGTGCGGATTGTCTATTCCCCGATGGACGCGGTGGAGATCGCCGCGCAGGAACCGGGAAAGCAGGTCGTTTTTCTGGGCGTCGGCTTTGAAACCACGGCGCCGGGAACCGCGGCGGCCCTGCTGACCGCGAAGGAAAGAGAACTTAAAAGCTTTACGGTGCTTTCTCTGCTCAAATCGGTGGAGCCGGCGCTGCGGGCGCTGATGGCGACGGAGGACTTCGCGGTGGACGGTTTCCTGTGCCCGGGGCATGTGGCGACGATCATCGGCGAAGCGGGCTTCCGCTTCCTGCCGGAGGAGTACCGGATGCCGGGGGTCATCAGCGGCTTTGAGACGGAAGAGATCCTGACGGCGGTGTATCTGCTGCTCAAGCAGATTACAGACGGAGCGCCGAAGATCCAGAACGCCTACACAAAGGCGGTGCGGCCGGAGGGCAACATCCTGGCCAAGCGGATGCTGGAACGGGCCTTTACCCTGCAGCGCGCGAACTGGCGCGGTCTGGGTGAGATTCCGGAGAGCGGCTTCGCGCTGCGGGAAGAGCTTTCGGATTACGACGCGGCAAAACGCTTCCGGATTCATCCGGGAAAGGCGGTGCTGCAGAACGGCTGCCGCTGCGGAGACGTGATTACGGGAAAGCTGCGCCCGCGGCAGTGCCCGCTGTTTGAGAAAGTCTGCACGCCGGAGGATCCGGTGGGACCCTGTATGGTCTCCTCGGAGGGGGCCTGCGCCGCGGCGTACAAGTATCAGGAGATCTGATGGACGAGATTATCACACTGGATTACGGCAGCGGAGGAAAGAAAACCTCCCGCCTGATTGAACAGTATATTCTGCCGGGGTTTTCCAACCCTGCTCTTGATGTCCTGGGTGACGGCGCCCTGATTCCCGGAAGCGGGACGCTGGCCTTTTCCACCGACAGCTTTGTGGTGGACCCGCTGTTTTTCCCGGGCGGTGATATCGGGAAGCTCGCGGTCTGCGGGACGGTGAACGACGTCGCCATGTGCGGGGCGGAACCGAAGTTTCTCAGCTGTGCGCTGATCATCGAGGAAGGACTCCCCATGCAGACGCTGGAGCGCGTGCTGCGGTCCATGCGCGACGCGGCTTCGACGGCAGGGGTACAGATTGTCACGGGCGATACCAAGGTGGTGGACCGGGGAAGAGGCGACAAGCTCTACATCAATACCGCCGGCATCGGTTATCAGAAGCATGCACTTGCGGGCCTCGCGGCGGTGAGACCGGGAGACGCGGTGCTGGTCTCCGGCACCGTAGGCGACCACGGAACCAGCGTCATGCTGGCCCGCGGCGGCATGATGGAGGGGGAGATCCGCTCCGACTGCGCGGCGCTGAACGGACTGACAGAGGCGATGCTCTCCTGCGGGGCGGCCGTGCGCATCCTGCGGGATCCGACCCGCGGAGGCCTGGCCACGACGCTGAACGAATTCACCGAGGGGCAGGCTTTCGGCATCGAGCTGGAAGAGGGGGCCATCCCCGTGCGCCCGGAGGTGCGCTCGGCCTGCGACCTGCTGGGCCTGGAGCCGATCTACTGCGCCAACGAAGGAAAACTGGTCTGCATCTGCGCCAAGGAAGACGCGGCACGCCTGCTGGAGACGATGAAGCGGTGCCCGGAGGGGCAGAACGCGGCCGTCATCGGCCGTGTGACCGAAGACGCGGCGGGGCGCGTGGTGATGCGCACAGCCCTGGGCGGCAGGAGAATCCTGCAGAAGCTTGCCGGCGCGCAGCTTCCGAGAATTTGTTGAAACCGGAGATTACAGGAGTTTACCTGTTCTCATAGATCATAGCAATTCCACAGTATGGTCCGCAATCCGCTTTTTGGCGGAGAGCGGAAGAAGGATTGGAGAGGTGATGAACTTGCAGGAGTACAAGAGGATTGACATCAGTAAAGATGAGATCCTGCCCCTCGCGGAAAGAATGAAGAAGGAGGGCAGATATCTCGTGATGATCCACGGCCTGATCAACAAGGACGGCCAGCCGGATGTGTCATGGGACTATGCCGTTGACCCGATCGTGGAGAGCTATCACGTGGTCGGCGAGACGAGCTTCCCCTCCATCGGAGAGATCTACTGCGAGGCCGCAACCTGGCCGGAGAGAGAGCTGAACGAGCTGTTCGGCTTCACCTTTGAAGGCCTGGATGTTTCCAAACGGCTCTTCCTGCCGGAGGACATGCTCGAGACCCAGGGCAAGGGCCAGATCATGGTGACTCCGCTGAAAGAACTGGTGGAGAAGAATCTCGGCAGTGCACAGCCGTCCGGGGAGGTGAAAGCATGAGTTATATCGTTCCGATCGGTCCGTACCATCCTGCGCTGGAGGAACCGATCCATGCCAAGCTCTATACCGAGGGCGAGATGATCAAGGACGCCGAGGTCTTTGTCGGTTACAACCACCGCGGCATCGAGAAGCTGGCCACGGAGCGCAACGCGATCCAGACGCTGGTCCTGGTGGAGCGTGTGTGCGGCATCTGCTCGCACTCTCACGCGTTTACCTACGCGATGTGCGTGGAAGACCTCAACGGCATCGAAGCGCCGAAGCGCGGCGAATACATCCGTGTGATCACCGCCGAGCTGGAGCGTCTGCACTCCCACTTCCTGTGGCTGGGCATCGCCTGCCATATCATCGGACATGACAGCATGTTCATGCACATCTGGGATGAGCGCGAGCTGGTCATGGACCTGCTGGAAGAGCTGACCGGCAACCGTGTCAACTACGCCATGTGCACCATCGGCGGCGCACGCCGCGATGTGTCCGACGATCTGAGAAGAAGAATGCTGGAAGCCTGCGACAAGCTGAAGGCGCCTCTGGACCGGATCACGGAGATCGCCCTGACCGACAAGACCATCGCCATGCGCACCAAGGGCGTCGGCGTGCTGACCAGGGAAGATGCCCTGAAGCTCGGCGCCATCGGCCCGCATGCCCGCGCCTCGGGCGTGGACATCGACGTGCGGCGTGACGCGCCCTACAGCGCCTACGGCGACTTTGAGTTTGACATCCCCGTGGTGGACAGCGGTGACGTATTCGCCCGTGTGGTGGTCCGTGCGCTCGAGTGCTATGAGAGCATCAAGATCATCCGCCAGGCACTGGAGAATCTGCCGGAAGGCCCCATCAATCTCGGCAACAAGCTCCCGAAGATCAAAGCGGGACAGACGGTCAAGCGTCATGAAGCGCCGCGCGGACAGCTGAGCTATATGCTGGTCGGCAACGACAGCCTGAACAACTACCGCATCAGCATCCATGTTCCGAGCTTCAAGAACACCCCGACGGTGCCGCACATGCTGCGCAACAACACCGTGGCCGACGCGGGACTGATCATCGCCAGCATCGATCCCTGCTTCAGCTGTCTGGACAGGTAATGCACGAACTGGCATTAACCGAAGGAATTCTCAGCATCGTCTCATCCGAGCAGAAAAAGAGCGGCTTTACCCGCGTGCTGGAGATCGACCTGTGCATCGGGGAGTACTCCGGCGTGATTCCGGGCTGCATTGAGGAATTCTTTCCGCTTGCGGCGAAGGAAACCGCGGCAGAAAACGCAAGACTCGTGATGAAGCCGGTGAAGGCCGAATTTGAATGCCGGAACTGCGGTTTTCGGGGACCTCTCGAAAAGCACGGGACCAGCTGCCCTGATTGCGGCAGCACGGAGATCCGGATGACGGCCGGACGGGAATTCTATGTGGAAAACCTGATTGTAGAATAGTAAGTTTTCAGTGAAAGGGGAGCTTAACCTTGCAAAAGACGAAATTTCCCGCAGTAGCGGCGACCTTTATCGTCTGTTTTGTCTTCTGGGTGCTTCTGGACTTCTCCTTCAAGGTAGAGGAGCTGATTGCCGGCGCGGTTGTAAGCCTGCTGGTGGCGCTCTTCAGCGCACGCTTCTTTATCCAGGAGGATGCCGGCTGGTTCTTCAACCCCTCGCATCTCTTCGCCATGATCGGCTTCTGGTTCTTCACCTTTGTCGGTGAACTCATCAAAGCCAACCTCAACATGGCGCGGATCTGCTTCGGCGGCTGCAAGGACATCAATCCGGGCATCGTGAAGGTCCCGACCGAGATGAAATCGGACTACGGTCTCGCGGCGCTTTCCAACTCCATCACCCTGACGCCGGGCACCATCACCATGGAGGCCACGGAAGAGGACGGACAGAACTACCTGTATGTACACTGGATCAATGTCCAGGAGACCGATCCGGAGAAGGCCGGCGAGGCGATCAAGGGAACGCTGGAAAAAGGACTGAGGAGGGTATGGCAATGACAGATCTGCTGATATTTGCGATCTTCTTCGCTCTGCTGGCGTTTATCTGTGTATACCGCCTGGTCAAAGGCCCCACGGCAGCGGACCGGATGGTCGCCGGGGACAACGTAGACATTCTTCTCTGCTGCGCGATGATCCTCTTCTCGCTCTTCAGCGGGAGAGGCGTGTATCTGGACATCGCACTGATCTGTGCCCTGTTCGGCATTATCGATACCATCGCCGTCGGCAGATATCTCGACAGGAAGGGGAGGTTTCACAATGCTGATTCGGATCATCATTGATCTCCTGATCGCGGTCGGGCTGGTGTTTGCGTGTGCCGGCACCATCGGCATTCTGAAGATGCCCGATCCCTTCAGCCGTATGCAGGCGGCCACCTGCATCTCCACACTGGGCATGCTCGGTGTGGCGGTCGGCGGTGTGCTGTATGCCGCTGTGATCATGCACAGCGCAAGTTCCGCCATCAAAATCGCCGTGATCGCGCTGATGATCATGGTGACCAACCCGGTCGGCTCTCACGCGATTGCCAAGGGCGCCTACAGCCATGGCTACCGGCCGGAGAAGAAAATGGAAACAGACGATCTGGGGAGGGACTTCGATGAGTAATGCGATGATGATCCTGGACATCCTGATCGTTCTCGGACTGGTGGTCTCCGCCGTGATGGCAGTCCACTTCGAAAAACTCCTGAGCGCGGTGATTTCCCTTGGTGTGACCGGCCTCTTCGCGGCCGCGGCGTTCCTGCTGATGCATGCGCCGGATGTGGCCATTTCCGAGGCGGCCGTCGGCGCGGCGCTGACCCCGCTGATCTTCATCGTCGCTCTGATCAAGATTCGGGGAGGGGACGACAAATGAAGAAGTTTCTGACCTTTGTTTCGCTCGCGATGATCCTGTTTGCAGGCATCACGGCGGCATTTCAGCTGGCGGCCATGCCCCGCACCTATGAGGGACAGAACGCCACAGTACCGGTGGCGGTGCTGCAGCAGAATCCGGAAGCCTACGACGACAGCACGGCGGACGGCGCGGCGGCGGCCATCGTGCAGCAGAACCTGGCGAAAAGCCATGCGGTCAACGACGTGACTTCCATCGTCTTCGATTTCCGTGGTTACGACACCATGGGCGAGGCCTTTATCCTGATCACGGCCGTGGCCGGTTCCGCGGTGATCCTCTTTACCAAGAAAGCCGGAAAGGAGGAGACAAAGGATGAAGAATGAGAACATCCAGATCCGCCACGTGGTCGGGCACAGCCTGAATCTTGTCTTCCCACTGACGATGGTCTATATGTGCTACATCATTCTGCACGGCCATCTGTCTCCCGGCGGCGGCTTCCAGGGCGGCGTGCTGATTGTCGGTGTGTTCCTGATGATTTACTTTGCCAACGGCTATCAGGCTACCGCGAAAGCGATCAGCTTCAACCTCCTGCACGATGCAGAGGGTGTGGCTTCGGTGGCCTATGTGGCCCTGGCCATGATGGGCATCGCCGCCGGCGCCCAGTTCTGTGAGAACATCCTCTACACCCACGGCAACATCGGCGACCTGTACAGCTCAGGCACCATCTTCTGGATGAACCTGGTTGTCGGCATTAAGGTCATGACCGGGATCGGCTCCATCACGCTGCTGATGCTCGGCATCGTGAACGAGAAAAACTGAGAAATGAGGTGAGCTGAATGATTCTGATTAACTACCTGGCCTCATTCTTTCTGATCACGCTTGGCCTCTACTGCATTGTGACCAAGCATGACCTGCTGAAATCCGTGATCGGACTTTCGATCATGGACTACGGTGTGAACCTTCTGATCATCACCATCGGCTTCAACCCCGGCGGCACCGCCCCGATCTACAGCTTCGGCGAGCTGCGTCCGGAGAGCTTCTTTGTGGATCCGATCCCCCAGGCGCTCACGCTGACCAGCATCGTCATCGGCGCCTGCACCACGGCCATGAGCCTTGCCCTGGTGATCAAGATCCGTGAGATGTACGGCACCACCGATACCACACAGATAAGGAGGCTGAGAGGATGAGCATCCAACACTTCCCGATCTGTGCGATCATGGCGTATTTCCTCGGCGCGTTCCTGATTGTGATTTTCGGTAAGAACCGCGCCCTGCGCAACGTCTTCGGTTTCCTGGCAACGGCCACGCCGCTCTGCCTGCTGGCCGCTCTGGTCAAGCCCATTATGCTGGGCTCTGACGTTATCGCCTACTGGATGGGCAACCGCGTTCCCGCCGGCGGCTATGCCATCGGCATCGCCCTGGAAGTGGACGCGCTGGGCCTGTTCTTCGGCCTGTTGATCGCGACGGCGGTTTTCGTCGCCATGCTCTACTCCTTCAGCTATATGAGCCATGACGACAACGAGCCGCAGTACTACACCCTGTTCCTGATGCTCTGCGGCGGCGTGATGGGCTTTGTGCTCTCGGGCGATCTGTTCAACATGTTCATCATGATTGAGATCCTGACCTTCGCCGCGGTGGCGCTCACCGCCTTCCGCAACACCGCCAACGGCGCGCTGGAAGCGGCGTTCAAGTACCTGGTGGTCGGCTGCATCGGTTCAAGCTGCATCCTGGCCGGCACCATCATGCTCTATGCCCAGGCCCACACCCTGAACTTCGCACAGCTGGCGGCGTTCCTGCCCGGACACCTGAACCGGGCGACGATCATCGCCTACGCGATGCTCTTCATCGGCTTCTGCACCAAGGCCTTCATCGTTCCGTTCCATCCGCTGGCGGCGGATGCCCACGGCGCGGCTCCGGCTCCGGTGTCGGTGCTGATCTCCGGTGTTCTGACCAAGAGCGGCCTCTACGGTATCATCCGTCTGACCTACATCCTCTTCCGCGTCATGAACCTCGGCACGGTCCAGTTCTGGCTGGTCTTCCTCGGCTCGGTCAGCATGTTCGTCTGCGTGACGATGGCCCTGGCCCAGCACGACTTCAAGCGTCTGCTGGCCTTCCACTCCATCTCCCAGATCGGCTATGTCCTGACGGCCGCCGGCCTCGCCACCGCGCTGGGCGTCTCTTCCGGTCTCTACCACGCGATGAACCACACGCTCTTCAAGGGCCTGCTGTTCCTCTGTGCCGGTGCCGTTCTGCATGAGACGGGCACCACCGACCTCGGAAAGCTGGGCGGTCTGTCCAAGAAGATGCCCCACACCACGATCCTCTTCCTGGTGGGCGCCTTCTCCATCAGCGGCGTCCCGCCGTTTAACGGCTTTGCCTCCAAGTGGCTCATCTATCAGGCCACCTATCAGAAGGCGGTCGAGAGCGGAAACATCGGCTTCCTGATGTGCACGATCGTGGCCCTGGTCACCAGTACCCTGACGCTGGCCTCCTTCGTGAAGGTCACCCAGTCCGTCTTCTTCGGGCAGCTTCCGAAGGAGTATGAAAACGTCGGGGAAGTGTCCATCGGCATGCGTCTGGCCATGGGCATTCTGGCCCTGCTCTGCATCCTGACGGGCCTCTTCCCGGGCTTTGTCACCACCTATCTGACCGAGCCTGCCGCCCGCGCCGTCTTCGGCACCAACACCTATGTCAACGCCATGATGGGCACCGGCTACGCACAGGGCTTCGGCCTGACGGATATCCTTCCGGTCAGCTTCCAGGCGGCCGGTGTGTGGAGCCCGATCTCCTGGCTCTGCCTGCTGATGATCATGCTGCTTGCCGTGGCGATCGTCGCGGTGAGCTCCAAGTATGACCAGGTCTCCGCACTGGCGAAGGCCGCGGCAGCCGCCGAGGCGGCGGAAACCAAGGCCGGTCCGCGGTTCGGCAGCGGCGCTCTTGCCGAGGCGAAGAACGAGCTGTTCTTCGGCGGTGAAGAGAGCGTCTATTCCCAGGTGGGCGGCGACGACCTCTTCTGGGGCTTCAAGCACAACTGGCGTCACTACTTCAGCTTTATGCATGAGCTGCACAGCGGTATCGTGAACGACTACGCCCTCTGGGGTGTGATCGCGCTGGCGCTGGCGATGCTCTATGCCATGATCATTCTGTAAGGGAGGCGGGAATATGAGTATCATTCTTGACGGCCTCAAGTATCTGGCCTATATCCTGATCTTCCCGGGATTCCTGTTCTGCTTCCTCTCCGGCCTGCTGCTCTGCGGGATCGACCGCAAGCTGGTCGCCCGGATGCAGAAGCGCGTCGGCCCTCCGATCCTGCAGCCGTTCTATGATTTCTTCAAGCTTCTGGGCAAGGAGACGATCATCCCCGTGACGGCGAACCGGACCGTGTTTCTTATCGCTCCGCTGGTGGGCCTTGCGGCCCAGGTGGTGCTGCAGCTGTTCATCCCGGTCTTCTCCTTCAACGCCTTCCACGGGGTGGCGGACGTGATCGTCATTCTCTACCTGCTGCTGATCCCGGCGTTGTCGGTGATCCTCGGCGCGGCCTCCTCCGGATCCCCTTATTCCGGGGTCGGCCTCTCCCGTGAGATGGTGACGATCCTCGCGGTGGAACTTCCGCTGGTGCTGGTGCTGCTGTCGGTCGCGAAGGCGGTCGGCAACGCCATGGGCACCGGGCTCTGCTTCAGCCTCACGGACATCGTGAACTATCAGCTGAGCCACGGAAGCCTTATCACGAAGCTCAGCATGATCCCCGCGGCGGTCGCTATGCTGCTCATCATCCCCGGCGAGACGGGCAGCCACCCCTTCGACGCGGCGGAAGCCGAGACCGAAATCTGCGAAGGCATGCTCGCCGAGTACAGCGGCAAGCCTCTGGCGGTCTACAAGCTCAGCCATGCCGTGAAGCTGCTCACGATGACGACGCTCTTTGTGGCGCTGTTCCTCGGCGGCATCGGCGGCGGGATCGAGCGGGCGATGATGACCTCCGCGATCGGCGGAGCCTTCTGCTTCCTGATCGAGATCATCATTCTCTTCCTGCTCTGCACCTGCCTGGTCGCGGTGTGCATCTCCTTTGTACACGCCGTAACCGCCCGCCTGCGCATTGAGCAGCTCTTCAAGTACTACTGGACCGTGGTCACCGGACTGGCGCTGATCAGCCTGGTGATGGCCTGGTACGGACTGTAAGAAAGGAGTGGGCATATGTTTGATAAACTGATTACCGAGAGCATGGGGAAATCCCCGTGGCTGTTCCACATCAACGCCGGCTCCTGCAACGGCTGCGACATCGAACTCGTCGCAGTTCTGACACCGCGCTATGACGCGGAACGTCTCGGCTACAAGCTGGCCGGTTCCCCGCGTCAGGCGGACATCGTCGTGGTCACAGGACCGATCACCAAGCAGTCCCTTCCCCGTGTGCTGCGCGCCATCTCCCAGGTTCCGGAACCGCGCTGCATCGTGACGATGGGCTCCTGCCCGCAGAGCGGCAACGTCTTCCGCGGCAGCTATTCGGTCTGCGGCCCGCTGAGCAAGTATGTGCACGTCGACGTGGATGTCGCCGGCTGCACGCCGAAGCCCGAGGCCGTGATTGAGGGCCTTGCCACCGCAACCAGGATCCTCATGGAGAAACGGCAGAATAAGAAAGGGGGTCAGAAGTAATGGATTTCCCGTTTGTGAAAGAAGCTCTGGCCCAGCTCTTCTCCAAGCCCAGCACCATCGCATTCCCGGCGGCGCCGAGCCCGGCCAAACCGAACTACCGCGGCAGAATCGTCTTCCATCCGGACAAGTGCATCAGCTGCAACATGTGCGAGCGCGTCTGTGCCGGCCAGGCGATCACCCACACCTCCGAACCCTGTGAAGAGGGCGAGCGGATCACCCGCCAGTTCTATCTCGGCTCCTGCACCTTCTGCTCTCACTGCGCCAGCTTCTGCACCCACGGTGCCATCGAGCTGAGCGACGACTATCACATGATCGCCGATTATTATCATGCCGATACGTTTGAAGAGGGCGAAGAGGCGCTGATTGTCCGCGGTACCTACATCAAGAAGGCCCCGGTGAAGAAGGCGGCTCCGGCTGCAGCGCCTGCGGCAAAGCCCGCGGCCCCCAAGGCAGAAGCGCCGAAGGCGGAAGAACCGAAGCCCGCGGAAGAAAAGCCTGCTGCCACCGCTGATGCAAAAGCGGCGGCCGCGGCCGAAGTGACCGAAGAGGCACCGAAGCCGAAGAGAACCCGCAAGCCCAAGACCGAGACCGCGGATGCCGCCGCAGCGGCAGGCGCGACCGTCACCGAGAAGGCGGCGGAAGCGGCTCCCGCTCCGGAAGCCCCGAAGGCCGAAGAGAAGGCAGCTCCCGCCGAAGAGACGGCTGCGCCCGCGGCGGCTCCGCAGCCCCGCGACGACGGCAAACCCGTTCAGGATCCGTCCAAGTGCATCTACTGCACGCTCTGTGCGCGCAACTGCCCGGCCGGCGCGCTGACGGTCGACCGCAAGGCAAAGACCTGGGTCCTTGACGAAGACCTTTGTGTTGCCTGCGGCACCTGCCAGGGAGCCTGCCCGAAGGACGCCATCATCATGTAATATTCCGGGTGAACCGGAAACGACACATCCCCGCCTTCGGGCGGGGATGCGCTGCATAGAAATAATTTTCTGTGGAAATTCCATCCATCCTGTGATATAGTATGACTATCATAAGTCGGAAGGACGGATGGATTGTTATGAAAAAGAGACTGATTGCAATGCTTCTCTGCATGATCCTGTGCCTGACTGTTCTGCCGGTCTGCGCGTTCGCGGGCGAGGGCCTGACGGCAGCCGGTACCTCTGTGAGTCCCCTGACCGGGGATGAGAGCAATGTTGTGCTCTGGGTCGTCGTCGGCGTTGTTGCGCTGGCGGGCATTGTCGGAATCGTGCTTTATCTGATGAAGCGCAAAAAATAAAATATCGGAACATGAGATTCATCCCCGCCGCCCGGCGGGGATGAATTGCGTCTGTGGGATGCAGAGTCGGATTAAGATTTTCAACAGTGGAATTCTACAGGATCCTGTGATATACTGTACATGAAATGACTGGATGTATTTTCTGAAGCTTTTTCATGAAAGGCGGTGCTGATATGTCTTTTGAAGGAACGGTACAACAGGCTTTTCAAAGCTTGACACCCCAACAGCAGGAAACTGCTTATCAGTTTATTCTTTTTCTAGGGAGCATGCCTAAAGTAGGCGACCATAAAAAAAGCAATATAAGCTTTGACAGCCTGAGGGGAAAAATCCTGATCAGTGACGACTTTGATGCGCCTCTCCCGGAATTTGCGGAGTATATGTGATGGTTATCCTGGATACGCATGTATTGCTGTGGGCCTTCTCAGACAGCGACAGACTCTCCGATAGGGCAAAGAGTATTATCCAAACCAGCCAATGTGCAGTCAGCATTGTATCTATTTGGGAAATTGCAATAAAGAGCTCGCTTCCTGACGAAAGAAGGCGACTGAAGCTGGACATGGGGATTGATGAGTTTGTTGATGAATGCACAAAGCAGAGCATCGAAATCCTCCCAATAACTGCAGATGACTGTATTGCTGTGCAAAAGCTTCCGTTTATCCATGGGGATCCTTTTGACAGGCTGATTATTGCACAGGCTTCCAACAGAGAATGTAAGCTCGTGACAAAGGACGCGAATATTCAAAAATATCAGACGGTGGAAACAGTCTGGTAGGGGCTACTCATATATAAGCGGAAAGAAGGGATTTTCTTGAGGAAGAACATAATCTCGTTGGTGGTCTGTATCATTTGCCTGGCCATGCTGCCTGCTTTTGCATATGCAGACGAGGAAGGCTTTACCATAACGTTTGATACCGGCGAGTATGGCACAATCGCTCCAGAGACAATCTTTCCGGTGGACGATGATAATACAGTGCACAAGCCCACAAATCCGGAAGGTAACGCTCATTGCCTCGAATACTGGACAAAAGAAGGCTCCGATCAGGCATATGATTTCAGTGAAGTGGTTACGTCCAGCTTCAAATTGGTAGCGCATTGGAGTGATGAACATTCATACAGTGATGTGGAAACTATTACACCTGCTACATGCACAGAGACTGGCAGTAAGAATGTTGTATGTACGAAATGCGGTGCCAGAGATACGAAGGTAATTCCCAAAACAGATCATATTATCAGCTCTGAACCTATAAAAGAGATTCCGGCAACCTGTACTGAAGACGGAAGGCTGGAGTATTATACTTGTGAGACATGTGATACAAAGTTTGCTGATTCAAATCGCTCTTCAGTGCTGACATCTGTTCTTGACCCCCGAAAAGGGCATGCAATGACAGAACATGCTGAAGTGGCAGCGACCTGTACAGAAGATGGTAACAAACATTATTGGTCATGCAGCCGCTGTAACAAGAATTTTAAAGATGCCGAAGGTAGTGAAGAAGAGAGCAATATCATTATTCCAGCAGGTCATCATATGACCGAACATGAAGAAGAACCAGGAACTTGTGTTACAGAGGGAACAAAGCACTATTGGTCATGTGACCGCTGCAATAAGAACTATAAAGATGAAAATGGAGAAGAAGAGGAAACCGATATCACAATCCTAGCCGGGCATAATATGACAGTACATGAGGCAGTAGCAGCTACATGTCTGATACCCGGAAATAAACACTATTGGTCATGCGACCGCTGCAATAAAAATTTTAAAGATGAAAATGGAGATGAAGAAGAGACAGATATTGCCGAGCCAGCTAAGCGACCTGCACTGGGACATGTATGGGATGCAGTAGGAAGGTGTTCAGAATGCGGGACGCTTGCATTCACACTGGACATAAGTATAAGCGGGCCAGGAAAAGTGAGAGTAAATGGTATAGAGACGACAACAAATAGATCAATCTTTTTGAATCCTCTTGAAGATACCACAGTAGAGCTGATCCCGGACACTGGTATGTTTTTTAATAATCTTACGGTGAACAACAGACAGGATGAACCCCAAAACAACAGCATCGTAGTTTCCGGTAATTTTGGCGAACAGTGTTCGATTACTGCATCTTTTTCGAATCACGCCAGAAATGCAGTGCCGATGGTTACAAAGGTGCCAAGTACAGCGACAGATACTGCAGCGAAAATAATCCAGGCTGCTTTAGCGGACGAATACGGAATAACAGCAGCAGAAATCCCGTATTCGATTGTTAATGTGTCGCCTGTTTGGAGCGATGGAGCGGGAAATCCAACCAGCACAGTGCTGTCCGCTGCTGATATTTCAGCAACGAATGGAATTCCATTCACGTTAAGTGCGCCATCCGGATTGACATCTGCTTCACATGTTTTCTATGTTTACCATTTCAACGGAACGGCATATGATTATCTTCAAATGGGGTTGGATATTCTTACGAAAGACTTTTCTGACTTCGCGACGTTTGCGGTTCCAAAACGATCCCTGACGATTACTCCGACCAAAGCAGATCTTGATAATGTGACTTCGATTCCCAGAATCAATAATGGGAATACCCAAACGGGTGGTCTTGAAAACCTAATGACCGGCATGCAGTATAAACATGCAGGGGAAGAAGATACAAAATATAGAGATGTCGAAAAAACCACAGTAAGAGACCTGTCTCCTGGAACGTACATTGTACGAATCAAAGGAACATCATATGAGAGACAAATTACAATCATAGATATGTATACGGTTTCATTTGAGCTGCTGAGAGGAAAGGGAACATACGAGGTAACGGATGCCGCGAAATATGATGGTGCAGAGAACACCTATCTGGTAGAAAAAGGTAAACAGATTTCTGTAAAATGGAAACCGGATAACCACTATTGGTTGTTTGAGGTATATGTAAATGGGGAGTATGTTCACGCCAAAAATGTGAAAATAGAAATGTCTTTCAAAGATATTCATGATAAGACAAAAATCACTTATGGTTTTTCAGATTCCTCATCCAGCCCGAAGACCGGGGACAACAACGACATTACCCTGTGGTTAACGGAAGAAATCGTTTCTCTCCTCGGCATGACAGCAATCACCTGGTACCTGTTCCGGAGGAAAGAAACCTGAAAAAGCAGTTTCATATGTGAAAGGAATCGGCTCTCAAAATGAAGATGTCATCTTAACAAATAGCACTTGTTTTTCGGGGAATAATGCTATAAAATCAAAATGATGACAATATCTGAGCAGTAAAGAAAGGAGAGGGGATAGAATGTCTTTTACCATGCTTGAAAAGCAGCTTCGTTCTTTGCCGGAAGAATACTATGAAGAGATTTCACAATATGTTGAATATCTGATGTTTCGACAGGAAAAGAGGAAAAAATCAGATCCTTCTCCAGTAGCTGACAACTACTTCGGCAGTCTGAAGAGCCTCCCGGATGGGATGGATTTGCAGAGGTCTGTGCGCAATGAATGGGCCTGAGTATCTGGCAGACACGAATGCGGTGATTTACCTGTTGTCAGGGAATAACTGCATGAGACCGTATCTTGGGAAACGCCTTGCGGTTTCGGTGATCAGCATGATGGAATTACTGTCTTTTACGGGAATTACACCGGAGGAAGAGAAGACCATCAGGAACTTCCTGATTAACTGTGATCTCCTACAAGTCAACGACGATGTTAGAGAGAACGCCATCACCCTTCGTAAGCAGTACAGACTGAAGTTACCGGATGCAATTATAGCCGCTACGGCAGTTGTCAACGATCTTCCTTTGCTGACGGCAGATGCCGGTATTTTCAAAGTCAAAGAAGTAAGACTTGAAAAACTGCAGCCATGAATAAAACCGGCCCCGAGGCAAACATTCGGAGCCGGTTTTGTTCAACAGTTGCTTTCCGGAACATGTGAGGACAATAAAATCAAAATGCGATAATTTCATATCAATGAATAGGTGAAAAGAGAGGCTTTATGATTAAGAATATCATTTTCGATATGGGAAACGTCTTGATTGCATGGAACCCGAAGAAAATTGTAGCCAGGCTGGGACTGGATGAAATAGATTCCGCACTGCTGGAGCGGGAGGTTTTCCAGGAGTACGAATGGGTCAGCATGGACCACGGCATCATGAGCCAGGAAGAAGGCTATGCGAGCATCTGCCGAAGACTGCCCGAACGGCTGCATAAAGCAGCGCATGCCTGTGTCTTCGACTGGTGGAAAGCACCGTTGGACCCGGTGCCCGGTATGGCGGAACTGGTCCGCGAGGTAAAAACCTTGGGCTATCATGTATATCTGTGCTCCAATGCGACCACCCCGTTGAGGGAGTATTTTGACCGGATTCCGGGCTCGGAATGCTTTGAGGGCAGGATTGTCTCGGCAGATGTAAAGCTGCTGAAGCCGCAACATGAGATTTATGAAACACTATTTAAGACGTTCGGTTTGAGGCCGGAGGAATGTTTCTTCATTGATGACAGCCCGCTGAACATTGACGGCGCTTATGCCGTGGGGATGCCGGGGGCGGTCTTCCTGAACGACATGCCGCGCCTGCGTGCCCGGATGCGGGATGCTGGAATCCTCGTTAAAGAGGGAGAGGAGCATACAGCACAGCAGCTATGACAAATGAACGTATTCTGACCCCGGCGGAGGGGATCTCCGCAGACGGCTATATCACCGACCAGGACTGCTTTTCCTCTGTCCGCTACCGCACGATGAGGGCCGACATCAACGGCTGCGGCTGGATCGCGGCCTACAATCTCCGACACGCTCTCGGCGAGGAACTCGACTGGGACGAGGTGCGGCAGGAGATGGACGCCATGCACTCGCTGCGCTTCCCCGGACCGACACTGATGCGGGTCATGCGGGAGTATCTCGCCAAATATGTCCCCGACTGCCGGGAGACCGTGGGCAGAGAAGAGGCGGCGAAGGCGGCGAAGGACAGCATTGCCGGGATCTTCCGCTACCAGGAGGGGCACGAACCGCACTTCATCAGCTTCTTGAGGCAGCCGGACGGGCGCTTCCGCTTCTTCAATGTTGCCGACGGCCTGGAGGACAGCGTGATGAGCATGGAGGACTTTGCCTCCGGCCACCTGCTTCGCGGGACGGTGATTGCGCTTACGGTACACGACAAACAAAGCGAAAGGAAGGATGCACCATGATATTCAAAATGGTCCACGAGAACTACAATGTTGCCGATCTGGACAAGTCCATGCGCTTTTATGAGGAGGCGCTGGGCCTCAAAGAACGCAGACGGAAAACCAGCGACAAGCATATCATCGTCTTCATGGGCAATGATGAGTCGGATTTCGAGCTGGAGCTCACCTGGCTGAAGGACCATCCGCAGAAGTACGACATCGGGGAAGAGGAGTTCCATCTGGCTTTTCGCACCGACGACTTTGAAGCGGCGCATAAGAAGCATGAAGAGATGGGCTGTATCTGTATGGAGAACCCCAAGATGGGCATCTACTTCATCATGGATCCGGACGGCTACTGGCTGGAGATCGTTCCGACCAGAAACTGAAAAAGAAGAATCGCAAAAGGACAGGATCAACAAAAAGATCCTGTCCTTCATCTCTATATAGGAATAACAATCAGGCTACGTTTTTCTCACTCTTGCCGAAGAAGGCGGCGATTTTTTCACGGCGTTTACGGCGACGGTCACGGGCCTCGAGCCGTTCGCCCAGATCCCGGGCACCAACACCATAGACCAGGTAGAGGATGATACCGGAGACGACCATGATGAACACCGTAGACGCGCAGCGGCGTCCGGAGGCATTGACATTATAACCGTAGAGCCCCTCCTCGGCGCACATGGCCTGAATGACCATGGCATAGCTGGTGCCGTAGGTGCTGGCAAAGGTGGCGGACATGTCATACTCGGTGAACAGCGCGTTGAAGTTCAGCGCGAACACCGCAAGCACACTCGGCAGTATGATCGGCAGTTTCACCTTCAGGAAGGTGCGAAGTCCGCCGGCACCGAGGTTGCGGGCCGCGTCCTCCAGCTCTTCGTCGATGGAATAGAAGGAGGCCTTGATCATACGCAGCGAAAACGGCAGCTTGGTCACCGTATAGGCCATGACGATGAGGATGCGGACATTCTGGGCATAGTAGAGATTCTGGTTACCGACGTACCAGACAGAATCACTGTTGAAGTAGGTGCGATAAGAATAGCAGATCAGAATGGTCGGGAGAAGCCAAGGGAAAAGCAGGGCGTATTCCAGAACCACACCGCTTTTTTTATTGCGCTTCTTGAAGATGTAGTTGCAGGCGACTACTACAATTACACAGGCTAGCGCAGCGGCGAGAGCGGAAAGAATAAAACTGAGCCGGATGCCTCCGAGGGTGGCATCATTGGAAAAGACGCCCGAGATGGAGCCGACGCGGGTTTTGTACTTGCCGCGGCTCGTGAGATATTCGTAGTCCTCCTGACCGAAGTAGTTGATCAACGTCCAGTGAGTCAAATCCAACTTCTTCAGCCGGATAGCGCTGTAGGTCTGGAAAGAGAAGATGATGATCATAACCACAGGGGTCATATAGATGATGAAGAGCACATAGGCGTAGATGTGAGCCAGAATATTCCAGACGGGATTGGTAATCTTTTGCTTTTGAAGCTTGGCCTTGGTCTTAGAAACGGAAAGGTAATGCCCTTTGCGTTCATAGGAGGAGAGCACGGTCAGCAGCACGATGGTAAACATGGCAAGGATGATGCTGAGCAGGGCGGCGCGGGCTTGGGGGAACGCCTCGTCTGCAGAAGAAGAGCCTGCCAGACGGACGATTTCAGGGTTAATTGAGTCGTAACCCAGAAGAGTCGGCGCAGACATGGCGCAGAGCCCGGTGATGAAGGTCATGACCGTGAGGGAGAACATCGTGGGGATCAGGGTGGGGAAGACCACCTTCCAGAGAACCTTGAAAGGTTTGGCTCCCATGTTGCGGGCAGCCTCTACAGTGTTGTAGTCAATGCCGCGAATGGCATTGCGTAGGAAGAGCATGTGGTTCGATGTGCAGGCGAAAGTCATCGTAAAGAGGACAGCGTTGAAGCCGGAAAACCAGGTAGGATTGACGCCGGGGAAGGCGTTTTTCAGAGCTGTGGTGAGAATGCCGTCGCTGGCATAGAGAAACATGTACCCGGTGACGAGGGCGACGCCGGAATAAATCATCGTCGTCATATAGCCCACACGCAGGATCTTGGCACCTTTGATGTCAAAGTACTCGGTCAGCAGCACGATGGACACGCCGATGACATTGACCGTGATGACCAGGAGCACTGCGAGTTTCAGGGAATTCCAAACATACTTCCCCATGTTGCCTGCGAGGAAGAAGCGTATAACCGCAAAAGGATCGCGCTCTCCAGCAGCATTTTTGGTGTTGAATATGCTGGTCAACGTATTGAGACAGGGAAGCAGCATGAAGCCGAAGAACAGATAAGCGAAGAATGCTACCCCGATAATACGCACCAGCGTTTCCGGATGAAGCTTTTGATCAAGTGTCCGGTTCATGATTTTGCCTCCGCTTCTACTTCTGGCGGATAAGCCATAATATCGCGCGGATCGATGACCACCTTGACCTGCTGCCCCACCTCATAGATCCGCACACCGTCGTTTTTCTCTATGACCTTGACGGTCTGGCTGCCAAGGTCGATATAATACTTGATATAGAGACCGTAGTATTCGCGGCTGGTGACGGTGCCGTCAAGTGCAAGCTGTCCGGGAAGAGGATCAACATTAACATGCATCCGTTCAAGACGGATATAGTTGTGATCTGTGGACTTCAAAGCCGCACCGGCGTCGATCATTTTCTGCACGACCGACTCGGAGAGGCGATTGATGTCGCCGATAAAGTTGCAAACGAATTCGGTTTTCGAGAAGTTGTAGACTTCGTTCGGGGTGCCGATCTGTTCAATATAGCCCTTGTTGAAGACAGCGATCCGGTCGGAAAGGGTTAGGGCCTCTTCTTGGTCGTGGGTAACGTAGATGGTAGTGATGCCGAAGTCTTTCTGCATCTGTTTAAGCTCGTTGCGCAGCTGGACACGGAGCTTTGCGTCAAGGTTAGAGAGCGGTTCATCCATGCAGATGATGGCAGGCTCGGTGACCAGCGCGCGAGCGATGGCAACACGCTGCTGCTGTCCGCCAGAGAGCTGGGAAACGGCCTTCATGAGCTGTTCGTCTGAGAGGTCGACTTTCTTCGCGATTTCGCGGACTTTCTGGTCGATCTCGTTCTTCTTCAATTTCTTGATCTTTAAGCCGAAGGCGATATTGTCGTAGACCGTCATGGTGGGGAAAAGAGCATAGCTTTGGAAAACAATGCCGATGTTGCGATCCTCGATGGGAACGTGGGTGATGTCTCGGTCCTTGACGACGACTGTGCCGGAGACAGGCTCAATGAAGCCGGTGATAGTACGTAAAGTGGTAGTTTTTCCGCAGCCAGACGGACCAAGGAAGGTGAAGAACTCACCCTCTTTAACATGGACATTGATGTTGTGCAGAGCGGTAAAATCGCCGAATTTGACGACGATGTCATTGAGCTTTATCATAGGGGAATAACCTCCTGTGAGTATGGAGTAAAACAGTTGTGTAGTACAATGGCGAGTTGGAGGGTCCAACTCGCCATTGTGAGAAGTAAGGATGGGAATTACTCCGCCTTCTGGGTCAGGGTCGCCCAGTCAAGGCTATCCCAGGCCGGCTCGGGCTTGGCGTCGGAGGCGTCAGCCCAGTAGAAGCCGAGGTTGGTCATGATGTTGGTCCACTCAGCGCTGTGAGCGGCAACATACTCGGCATAGTTCATGTCAGTGCCTTCAATCGGGTTGAGGGCAAAGTTCGGGATGAGATAGATGGATGGAATGTCATCGCCATAGACCAGCTCGGCGGCTTCCTGGTTGCAGGGGAAGCTGTCAAACTCTTCCGCCCAGTCAGCCTGAACTTCAGCGGAACCGAACCATTCGCAGAAGGCCTTGACAGCCTCGGTCTGCTCTTCGGTACGGCCGGCCTTATCGAGGATGCCGAGGTACTCAGCGATGTAATAGGTGCCGTCCTTGATGTCGACGAGGTTCCAGTTCTCGGGCTCAAGTGCGCCGACCAGAGGATGTTCAGAACCATCTGCCGCTGCGTCGATCTTGCCGTAAAGAGCAGAAGAGTAGAACTCAGAGACTGCGACGTCGCCCTTGTTTAGCGGGTCAAAGCCGTACTTGTAGTCATCGCCGCCGGAAACACCTTCCGCACAGAACTTCCACAAGGCTTTCCAGCCGTCGATGGAGATGCCGCCGGCCGGAGAAGCGGGATCCGCGAAGGGATAGAGCATGGCAGAGTTGATGTTTGCGTTGGTGGTGCCGCCAATCTTGTTCTGACGATACCACTTGTAGCCACTGTTGACAACATCGGCCCAGTGATCAAAGTGGAGCTCCTCACCGTTGGTGCCGAACTCATCGTTACGATAGAGCATCAGGACGTTCTGAATAACAATGCCGTAGGCCTTGCCGTCATACTTGAACTCACCGACCTGATCGGCCCAGGACGGAGTCCAGTCGGCGATCTTGAGGTTTTCATATTCGCCGTTGATGAGCTGGCCCCAGCGGGTCTCGTTCAGGCCGAAGATCAGGTCACCATCTTTCTTCTCATTGGCAGCCTGAACTGCAGCAGTGTCACCGGAGATGACGCTGTTGTCGTCAATGCTGATGGTGAAGCCAGCATCCTTCGCTTCCTGAATGAGCCAGGTGGTACGCTCAGTGGAGTTGGAGTTGGAATAGATCCGGATGGTGTAGTCGGAGTAGTCCGCGTCGTTCGCCGCAAAAGCCGACACGCTCAGACTCAGGCACAGTGCAAGTGCCAGAAGAATGGATAATGCTTTTTTCATGTTGTTTCCTCCATACATTCTTATTTTCCGCGACCCCGAAATCCGAAGCCGGAGAATACTGCAACAAACTCTTAACAAAATTGAAGTATACTCCGTTTTGTGTAATCTGTCAATCATCCATCTTTTCATGGATGCATAAGACCTCTTGATCTGGTAATATAAACAAGCCCCCTCCGCCAATATGGCTGGCAGAGGGGCTTGAATATGGTATAAGGGGTACAAACGTGCGGCTCAGACCCCGCGGAAGCAGAAGGTGAAGCTCAGGTCCTGTTCCGCCGGAAGAAGATACTCGGGATGCGTTTTCGCGCCCCAGCTGTCGTCGCCGCCGACGCCCATCTGCTGCAGCGCAGCCCGGACTACGGTATAGTGGACCGGCGGCAGCTCGTGCTCATGAGCGGCGTTCTCCAGCTCGTGCGGCGTCCAGGGCAGGACGTTCACCGAGAGGTCCTCGCCGAAGAACTCCATGCCGCGGCCTTTGCGGTCAAGCACCTGAAGCCGGCGCACACCGCAGTGGTTTCCGGACTCCTGCGGGTCGTTGTAGCGCGCGAGGCAGCTGCGGACCGACTTCTCATACAGGCCAAGCTTCGCGCCGCGGAGGCGGTCGACATAGGTCTCTTCCGGCCCGAGGCCGTACCAGCGCACCGTGTCGTAGTCTGCGTCCAGCTTGAAGAGCATGCCGAATTCGGGCATGTCGGGCAGACCCTTGACCGCGTCATAGGAGAGCGTGGTCCGGATGGTGCCGTCGCCGAAGACTTCATAGTTCACGAAACAGCAGCTTTCCGGAGAGGTAGGCATGAAGTAGTGATAGCGGATCTCGACGCTGTACGGATGCTCCGTAACCTCGGGATAGAGGTCCCAGGTGCCCTCGTGCTTGGCTGTGACATAGAGGCTTGCGATCTTCCACTGGGCATAGCGCTGCGGCATGAGATTGCCCTTGTCGTTGTCCGTGGGCGCGCGCCAGAAGTTCGGCATCGGCGTCTTGGCGATGAGCTCCTTCCCGGCATAGACATAGGAGGTGAGACCCGGATGGATGGCCGAGAACTGGGCGGAGAAGTTCTTCCCGCGGACCCCGACGTTGGACTTGCCCCGGATCAGGGTGAGCGGTTCGACGCAGGTGAAGGGTTCTGCGCGGCGCGGGAAGACAAACTGCCCGAAGGCGATCTCGTGCCCGGCCTTCGCCCAGAGGCAGTCCTCCTTCAGAGAGAAGGAGACCGTGAGCGAGAACTCGGGTTCCGCTTTCCCAAGGCTCCGGGCTGCCTCGCGGCGCAGGCGCATGGCCTCCGTGAGCGCCGAGGGAATCGGAAAGCTTGCGTCGGAGAGGGGGGCGACGGGAAGCGACCCCAGATCGACCCGGGAGATCTCCTTCCCGTCCGCCTGCAGGAGCGCTTCCGCCCGGAAGCAGCCGGTATCCGTAAAGAGAAAGCGGTTTTTCACAAGAACGCCGGATTCATCGACACAGACGCGGATGTCCTGATAGTTGAACTTGACTTCCTGCATCTTGGGCGAGGGGCTGCGGTCACCGCCGTAGACAATGCCGTTGCCGCTGAAGCTGTAGTCGGTGGGGCGCTCGCCGTGGTCGCCGCCGTAGGCGAGAAACCACTCGCCGAAGCGGTTCTTTTTCCAGATCGTCTGGTCGACATAGTCCCAGATGAAGCCGCCCTGATAGTGCATTTCACGCTCGGTGAGATCCGTGTACTTGTGCATGGCGCCGCAGGAGTTTCCCATGGCGTGGGTGTACTCGCAGCAGATCAGCGGCTTCTCCGGGTGCTCGGCGAGGAAGGCCTCAATCTCGGCGGCGGGGGTGTACATACGGCTCTCCAGATCGCTGGTATCGGGGTAGCTGGGATCCCAGGTGATGCCCTCATAGTGGACCGGACGATGCGGGTCAAGACTGTGGAAGAGACGGCTCATCTCACGGATAACGCTTCCTCCGTAGGACTCGTTGCCGCAGGACCAGAGAACGATACAGGCGTGGTTCTTGTCACGCTGATACGTGGAGCGCACGCGGTCAAGAAGCAGAGGCGCAAACTCCTGGTGATCCTTCGGAACGATGAATTCTTTGCCCGCCTTGCCACGCAGGAACGCATCCCAGCTGCCGTGGGTCTCCATGTTGTTCTCGTCCATGACATAGATCCCGTAGCGGTCGCAGAGCTCATACAGGGCGCTCTGGTTGGGATAGTGGGAGGTGCGGATGGCGTTGATGTTGTGGCGCTTCATGGTGAGAATGTCCAGAAGCAGTTCTTCCTTGTTCGGCACCCTTCCGCTCACCGAGCTGAAGTCATGCCGGTCGACGCCGTGGAAAACCAGGCGCTTGCCGTTCAAAAGGAGAATGCCGTCCTTGATCTCGATCCGGCGGAAGCCGATCTGCTGCTCGATGAGCTCGGTGACCGTATCTGCCGCATCCAGCACTTCAAGCTCGACGCGATAGAGATGCGGCGCCTCGGCGGACCAGAGAAGGGGATGATCGACCCGGAAAGAGCAGGCGCAGTGGTTCAGCGTCTCGTCAATGGCCGCCTCGCCGGAGAGAAGCTCCTGACCATCCTGAAAGATATGCACCAGAAGACGGCCGCTGCCGCGGGTGGAGGCCGTGAGCTTCAGTTCGCCGGAGGTGAAGTCGTCATTCAGGAGCGGAAGGACGGAGAGGTCCGTAACCGCGGTTTTCGGAACCATGTACAGGAAAACGCTGCGGAAGATCCCGGAGAAGCGATAGAAGTCCTGATCCTCAAACCAGCTGCCGGGCGTCCATTTCCAGACCCGTACGGCCAGGCGGTTTTCCCCCTCGCAGAGGGCGTCGGTCAGACGGAAGTCCGAAGGCGTAAAGCTGTCCTCGCTGTAGCCGATGTACACCCCGTTCAGCCAGAGGGCGAAGCCGCTCTCCACCCCCTGCAGGGAGATGCAGACCTCCTCACCGCGGAAGTGTTCCGGCAGGCGGAAGGTGCAGACATAGTCAGCGACCGGGTTGAAGACCTCGGGCATCTCACCGGGCTGCAGCTCCTCATGCGCATCCCAGGGATACTGGGTGTTCACATAGGCCGGAACGTCATAGCCCTCCATTTGAATGTGGGCCGGGACCCGGATGCTGTCCCAGCCGGAGAGGTCATAGCCCGGCTGCCAGAAGCCCTCCGGCGCGGCAGACGGATTGCGGGAGTAGCGGAAACGCCAGATGCCGTCCAGCGGCATCCGAAGCCCGCTCTCGCCCGCGGCCAGCTCCGCGGCATTTCGACAGGGGACAAAATCCGCATGGGCGGGCAGACGCCCGTCGGCGAACACAGAGGGGTTCTTCACGATGGATTCATAGTCAAATGTTTTCATAAAATATCCTTTAAGAAAGCCCGCCCTGCGGGCGGGCCTGATTTTTACAAATACGGGAGCGCTTATTTCACCGCGCCGGTGATGCCTTCGGCGAAGTCTTCTGCCTGTATACCGCCCTCCAGGGCGGTATACGCGTTTGCTCATCTTATTTCACCGCGCCGGTGATGCCTTCGGCGAAGTCTTCTGCCTGTATACCGCCCTCCAGGGCGGTATACGCGCTTGATCAGCTTACTTCACCGCGCCGGTGATGCCTTCGGCAAACTGCTTCTGCAGGATGAAGAAGATGATGATGGTCGGCAGCGAGCAGAACAGCACCGCCATCATCAGCATGCCGTAGTCAATGGTATACCCGTTTGCGAGGTTCGCAATCAGGATCGGCATGGTCTGGGCGTTGGATTTGTTCAGGACGACGCGCGGCCAGAGATAGGCGTTCCAGGAATTCATGAAGGTGATGACCGCGGCGGCGGCATAGGTGGACTTCATGACCGGCATGTAGATCTTGAAGAAGATCCCGGTCTCGCTCAGGCCGTCGATGCGGGCGGCATTCATGATCTCCACCGGGAAGTTGCGCGAATTCTGGCGGAACATCATGATCATGAACGGCGTGGCGATTGCCGGCAGCGCAAAGCCCCAGGCAGTATTCAGAAGCTTCATCCGGCTCATCATCGTGAAGAGCGGGATCATCGTCGCGACGCCGGGGATCATCATGGCCAGCAGCAGGATCCCGAAGAGGATGTCTTTCCCTTTGGTATGATAAAGCTCAAAGCCAAATCCTGCCAGCGAGCAGATCAGCAGGCACAGAACGGTCTGTACGGCGGCGTAGAAGAAAGAGTTCCACATGGAGCGCCAGAGATCGGCGCTGGCCAGCAGATTCTTGAAGTTGGTGATGGCGTTGGTGCCGAACCAGAGCTTGCCCTGTGCAACTTCAAGGGTCGTGTTCGTGGCGGCGGTGAGCATCCAGAACAGGGGGAAGACCGAGATGAGCGCGCAGATAATCAGAAAGATATAGCTGGGGATCAGGCGGCGCTGGATGGCGCTGTGGTTGCGCTTTTCAGTCACGTGAATCACCCACTTTCAGATTGATGACGGCCAGAATGGCCACCAGGATAAACACCAGGAAGGACATGGCGGAGGAGTAGCCGAAGTTCGCCACGCCGGTACCGAAGGCGTTGTTGTAGATGTAGTGGGACATGGTCATCGTCGTGCCGGCCGGCCCGCCGTTTGTGAGGTTGACTGACTCGTCAAAGAGCTGCAGCGTGCCGTTGATAGACATGATGAAGGTCATGATGATAACCGGCTTCAGCTGCGGCACGGTGATCTGCCAGAAGGTGTCCCAGCCGTTGGCACCGTCAATATGGGCGGCCTCGTAAACGGAATAGTCCAGATTCTGCAATCCGGCGAGATAGAAGACCATGTTATATCCGGTCCAGCGCCAGATCAGAGCGAAGATGATCACCCCGCGGGCGGTGCCGGTCTGGCCGAGCCAGTTGATGTTCTCCTTGATGAGGCCGAGACCCATCAGAATGCTGTTGATGAGGCCCTGCGTGGCAAACAGGGAGCGGAAAATCAGCGCGTAGGAAACCAGAGAAATCGCGCAGGGGAGGAAGATGCAGGTGCGGAACAGACCGCGGAACTTGAGGTTCGGGTTGTTCAGAAGCTGTGCCAGCAGAATGGCGAGTACCAGCATGATGGGGACCTGGACGATCAGATAGAAGAACGTGTTCTTGAGTGTGGTCATGAACGTCTTGTCCTTGAACATGCGGGTGTAGTTGTAGAATGCATTGCCGAACTTTTCGGATGCCCATACCATATTGGCGCTGGAACCTGTCTTCAGCGACGTGATAAACGCGGCGACCATCGGATAGAAACTGAAAATCATGATCAGGATCGAAGCGATGGCCAGAAAGGCCCAGCCCCATGCGTTACGTTTTTTCTCCACAGAAATCCTCCTTTCGGAAAGTACGCTTTTTGCCGGGAAAAGAAGAACAGGCCCGTCATGAGCCATGACGGGCCTGCGCCTCGTCTGTTATGAATGATACCATGTGTCAGAAAATTTGTAAAGTTGATTTTATTGATAAAAAAGGCAAAAAGAATCATAAAAAAGTCTCGATTCTCTCAAAGAGAATCGAGACCGGTCCAGCCCTTCAGGGCGGAGATGTTATAGGTGAGAAGATTGCTGCGGTAGCTGTCCTTCTTCAGCTTCCACTGATACGGCGTGGTCTTCAGAATTTTCTTGAAGTTTCTGGTGTAGGTGGAAACGGAGGCAAAGCCGCACTCCAGGGCAATCACATCCATGGAACTGTCTTCACGGCTCATCAGATCACAGGCCTTCTGAATCCGTACGAGGTTTACATAATCCATCGGAGCCATGTTCATATAGTCCTCAAAGATGCGGCGGAAGTGGACTTCACTCAGCCCGCATTCCCGCGCCAGATGGGCCGCCCGGATCGGCTCGCGGTAGTTCTCCTCAATGTATCGGAGGGCCGGGGTGATCTGGGTCAGCAACGCGGAGTCGGGATTGATCTCCCACTGGGACTCCGATTCCTTCCCCTCCTGAAGACGGAGCAGCTCCAGGAGCAGTGCCCGCATCAGATAGTTGACACACTCACGGTAATAAGGACGCCGGTCGCGGAGCTCATCCAGAATGCGCTCGGCCAGTGCAGCCAGAACATGGCAGCTTTCTGTGGGGAGAAGATCTGCCCGCTGGTTGATGAAAGAGAGCTTCTCCGCCTGTATCCTGGCATTGTTCGGGAACAGCTCATGAATCAGCTGAGCCGGATCGAAGAAAAGGTATTCCCAGTAGCTGACCTCATCGCTGACGGTGTTGTGTGGATAGTTTGCGGGAATCATGGAAATCATATTCTCGTGATATTGATTCTGTTTTTCGCCGAGGATCAGGGAACCCGAACCCTGCCGGCAGCAGCCGAGCTCAAACAGGTTGTGAAAATGCAGCTCATTGGCGCGCTCTTTGTGGCCGTACATTCCGACCCAGCGTTCTCCCATCAGACCGAGGACACTTTCCCCCTGTGGCAGTTCATAAAAGCGAAATTCAATCTTATCACGTTTTTTTCTTCCCATGGTTCTCCTTCTTACAGCAGAAAGCAGCTGTATGGTATTAGATTTGTATTTTTGTATAATGTATAATAAGTACAGAAGTGTATGGAATAGTGACTGAATTGATACGTGCATTCAGCCTCAATTTATTACTGTTATCTATTGTAACGCAAAACGGGTTAATAATCAATTCCAAATTCTTAGTATGCAGGAATTTCATGACCGCAAAACAGACCTTGACTTGGCACTGATATTATGGTATAAAAACTCATATAAACTTTGGAGGAAACATCATGGAATTCAAACATATCGTTACCCTGAAAACCCGTAATCTTTGCGACAGCGCCGCAAACGGCGGCTGCGGCGAGTGCCAGACTTCCTGCCAGTCTGCCTGCAAGACCAGCTGCGGCATCGCCAACCAGAAGTGCGAGAACACCGAGGCGAAAAAGTAAGACGCTGAAAACTGCCGCCGGAAGGCGGCTTTTTTTATGGCTGTTACCGGAGGAAAGGGAATGATTCACCAATTCAAGCTGAATGGATACCATATCGTGCTGGATGTCTGTTCGGGGGCTGTGCACGTTGTCGACGAACTGGCCTATGAGATGATTGCGCGCTTTGAGGGAATGAGCCTTGAAGAAATCACGGCCGAGATGCTGGAGAAGTATCGGGAGGAACCGGCCGTCACGGAGACGGAGATCCGCCGCTGCTATACAGAGATTGAGGCCCTCAAGGCGGACGGACAGCTTTTCACCCCGGACAACTTCGCACCCATGGCGGGGGAATTCAAGGCCAGAAGCGGGGACGTGATCAAGGCGCTCTGCCTCCATGTGGCGCATACCTGCAACCTCAACTGCTCCTACTGCTTTGCCAGCCAGGGGAAGTACCACGGCGAGCGCGCGGTGATGAGCGCGGAGGTAGGGAAACGTGCCCTGGATTTTCTGATCGAGCATTCCGGAACGCGCCGGAACCTCGAGGTCGACTTCTTCGGCGGGGAGCCGCTGATGAATTTCGACGTGGTGAAAGAGCTTGTCGCCTACGCCCGTGTCCGTGAGAGGGAGGCCGGGAAGAACTTTCGCTTTACGCTCACGACCAACGGGATGCTCATTGACGATGACGTGATCGATTTCTGCAACCGGGAGATGAGCAACGTGGTGCTCTCGCTCGACGGGCGGAAGGAAGTGCACGACCGATTTCGCGTCGACTATGCCGGCAACGGCAGCTGGGAGCGGATCGTTCCGAAGTTTCAGAAGCTGGTCCGGGCCCGCGGCGGCAGGAACTATTACATGCGCGGGACCTTTACCCATCAAAACCCCGACTTCCTGGAGGACATCCGGACCATGCTGGACCTGGGCTTCACGGAACTGAGCATGGAGCCGGTGGTCTGCGCGCCGGGGGATCCCTCAGCTCTCACCAAAGAAGACCTGGAGATCGTCAAGCGGCAGTATGAGGAGCTTGCCGAACTTATGCTGGAGCGCGAGGCGGAGGGCAGGCCCTTCACCTTCTATCATTACATGCTGGATCTGTCCGGCGGCCCCTGCATCTACAAACGGATCTCCGGCTGCGGCTCGGGCACCGAGTACATGGCGGTGACGCCCTGGGGCGACCTCTATCCCTGTCACCAGTTTGTCGGGGAAGAGCGCTTCCGCCTGGGAGATATCTGGAACGGACTGGATAACCCGGAGGTCCGGGGCGAATTCGCGGCCTGCAACGTTTATGCAAAGCCCGAATGCCGCGATTGCTGGGCACGGCTCTACTGTTCCGGCGGCTGCGCGGCCAACGCCTGGCATGCCACCGGAAGCATCACCGGCGTGTATGAAGACGGCTGCGAACTGTTCCGCAAGCGCATGGAATGCGCGATCATGCTGGCGGCGGCCAGAGCCGAACGGGAACAGCAGGGCAGATGAATACCCCGATCTGTGACTTCGTCCGGACATATTCCGGGAGAAATCCGCTCCGCTTTCACATGCCGGGACATAAGGGACGGCCGGTGGATTCCGCGCCGGACCGGATGCCGATTTATGCTTCGGATATTACCGAGGTGGACGGAGCTGACGTGCTCTATGCCGCCCGGGGCTGTATCCGGGAGAGCGAAGAGCATGCGGGCAGCCTCTTCGGCAGTGCCCGCACGCTTTATTCCACGGAGGGTTCATCCCTTTGCATCAGGGCCATGCTTTATCTTGCGGCGATGGATGCAAAACTTCAGGGACGCAGTCCGCGGATCGCCGCCGGGCGAAATGCCCACCGGGTGTTTTTGGAAACCGTTGCGCTGCTGGATCTCGATGTGGAATGGCTCGGGAGCGACGGGAACCTGCTCCGGGCGGAGATCTCCACGGAAGAACTGGAATGTCTCTTCGCCGATCCCCTGACAGCCCCGACGGCCGTCTATATCACCAGCCCGGACTATCTGGGTAACCGGACAGATCTGAGGCCGATTGCGGCGCTGTGCCGCCGTTATGATGCGCTGCTGCTGGTGGATAACGCGCACGGAGCGTATCTGAAGTTCCTGGAAAACTCTGAACATCCCTTGGACCGCGGCGCGGATCTCTGCTGTGACTCGGCCCACAAGACCCTGCCGGTCCTGACCGGAGGGGCCTATCTGCACGCGGCCCGGGACTGCCCTGTGGAACTGCTCGGGATGATGGAGCGGGCGATGGCGCTCTTTGCCGGTACCAGTCCTTCCTGGCTGATCCTGCAGTCGATGGATGCCTGCAACGCACTGCTTGACGCGGATTATCCCGCACGGATCCGGGAAAGGGCCGGAGAACTTGACGGGGTGAAGCAAAAGTTGCTGAAGCAGGGCTGGAAGCTGACCGGCGACGAGCCTCTCAAGCTGACCCTCTGCCCGAAGAGCAGGGGATATACCGGGACGGAACTCGCGGGAATCCTGCAGGAGAAAGGGATCATCTGTGAATTCTCAGACCCGGATTATGTGGTGCTGATGGTGACGCCGGAAAACACCGGTGAGGAACTGGAGTGCCTGCTTACCGCACTGCGTGACCTGCCGGAGAGAGTGCCGATCATGATACAGGCGCCCGTCATGGGACGGACGGTTCCGGTGCTCCGGCCGCACGAGGTGCTGTTTCGTCCGTTTGAGCGTGTCCTGGCGGAAGAGAGCGTGGGGCGGATCCTGGCATCCCCGAGTGTCAGCTGCCCGCCGGCGGTGCCGATCGTCCGCTGCGGTGAACGCATTGATGAAAAAGCACTGGAGCTGTTTCGTTACTACGGAATCGATTCCTGCGATGTGGTGAAAGAATAATATCACCATAAAAGCGATCCTCCGCCGAAAAGCGGAGGATCTGTTCATTTCAGCCCGGAAGAAGTGAATCCACGAGCTGTGGGAAAAAGTTATTGTCAAAAACCTGGAATCTCGTGAGCGGCCAGACCCGTATGAACACCTTGCCGAGCATCTGCTCGTCATCGATCAGTCCGAGGATCGAGCTGCGGGAATCCACCGAGCTGCCGCGGTTGTCGCCGAGGACAAACCAGGAGTGCTCCGGAATGTCCAGCGGGTAACTCATATCATTGGCTCCGGAATTGGAAAAGAGGGCATAGGGTTCATAGAAATCGGAGCCGTTCAGGCGGACATGACCGTCATCGGTGACTTCGATCTGATCCCCGGGAGTGCCGACGACACGTTTGATGAGGATCCGTTCGTCGTGACGGAACGCCACCAGGTCGCCGGAACTGAGCTTCGCGTTCGGAATGGCCAGGACCAAATCCTTCTCTTCCAGGGTGGGGGACATGGAATTGCCATAGATGACATAGCCGGACAGGAGACAGAAGAAGGTGACGGCCCCGATCAGAAGGACTACCAGAAGAAACAGGATCACGCGAAGCGCGGTCGGCATACCGCGCTTTTTTTCCAGCCGCGCGAGCTCTTTCCGGAGCTGTTCCGACGTCGGACGGCGGGGCGCGGGGGACTTTGCCGCTTCATTATTCGCCATGGTCCGCACCTCCGTCGGAAAACAGACGCTTCTGCAGCAGTTCGTTGACATCCTGCCAGAAGGCGTTGCTGTCCTCCTGCGCGCGCTGAAGCATCAGTTCGGCGTCCGCCGAAGCCTTTTCTTCCGTTTTGCGGGCAGCTTCCTCCGCGTTGCGCATGACCAGCGCGGCCGCGGCTTCCGCCTGACGGATCGTATCTGCGGCCTGTGCTTCGGAGGCCTTCCTCAGCGCCTCGGCAGCTTCTTCCGCCTGCCTGCGGGTCTCAAGCGCGTTGCTGTTCGCTTCCTGGATGCAGCGGGAAGATTCGCTGTCGGCGGCAGCGAGCAGTTTTTTAACCCCGGCTTCCTTCTGCGCCAGAAGCTCATCCTTCTGCTGCAGACGAGACTCCCATTCCTTCAGACGCTGTTCCCGGACGGCATTGGCCTCCCGCTGGGGGCCTGGCACGTCATCCGCGACGGCCCCGGTCTCTGACAGAATCACGGCGGCCTGCGCACCGGAATCGGAAGCGTTCTCTTTTGCACGGACGATGTCTTCCTGCGCCCGGCTGAGCTCTGCAGATGTGTGTGAAAGCTCTTCCCGGGAGCTGGCAAGCTCTTCTTCAAGCTGACGAACCTGCCTGCGAAGATCTGCAAGATCCTTCTGCAGGGACTCGTTTTCGGTCTGGGCATCCAGAAGAAACTCCAGGAGCTCTTTGCGGTTCAGTTTTTGAACTTCTTTGTCAGTCACGATGTCCTCCCAAGCTTCATAAACGTAATGCATTGCCCGGATCTCTCCCCACCTCCGGCGGGGAGAGATCCCTTATGCGTCTGATGATACTCTCAGGCAGTGTGCTTTACAGATGTGCCAGATTGGCTTTCAGGTTTTCAATCAGGGCTTCGAGTTTGGCCTGCTTCTCACGTTCGGCGTTGACCACAGCTTCCGGGGCGCGGGTAACAAAGTTCTGGTTCGAGAGCTTTGCGATCTGACCCTGAAGCTGCTTCTCGGCGTTGGCCAGTTCTTTCTGCAGCCGGGCACGCTCCTTTTCAAGATCGACCAGATCCGCCATCGGCATGAACATGCGGGCGTTGTCGGTAACCGCCGTAACCATCTTGTCGGCGTCGGCGGGAACCATGTCGAGGACGCTGATGTCGCTTGCGTAGGCGAGCTTGGTGATGTAGCTGCGGCCGGCCTCGAAAGCCTCGCGCTCGTCCGTCACGATCATCAGGTGGGCCTTGCGGGAGGGAGGCACGTTCATTTCGCTGCGGCGGGCACGGACAGCCTTGATGGCCTCCATGACGGTCTCAAAGCGCTGTGCTTCCAGCGGGAAGGAAAGGTTTTCCTTGTAGGCGGGATAATCCTGAACCATCAGAGCCTCGCCCTCGTGGGGCAGCGCCTGCCAGATTTCCTCGGTAATGAACGGGGTAAAGGGGTGCAGAAGCTTCAGAATCTCGGTCAGCACATAGAGCAGGACCTGCTGCGCGCTGCGGCTGAGGGCCTCGTCGCCGCTGTTGAGACGCGGCTTGGTCAGTTCGATGTACCAGTCGCAGTAGTCGTCCCAGATGAAGTCATAGATCTTGCCCGCGGCCACGCCCAGCTCAAAGTGGTCCATGTTCTCACAGACTTCCTTCACCACGTCGTTCAGACGGGAAAGAATCCACTTGTCCTCCAGCTCAAGGGCCTCGGGCAGCTCGTTTTTCTCGATCCCGAGGTTCATCATCACGAAGCGGGATGCGTTCCAGAGCTTGTTGCAGAAGTTGCGCATGGCTTCGCACTTCTCGACGTAGAAGCGCATGTCGTTTCCGGGGGAGTTGCCGGTGATGAGGTTGAAGCGCAGGGCGTCGGCGCCGTAACGGTCAATCATGTCCAGCGGGTCGATGCCGTTGCCGAGGGACTTGGACATCTTCCGCCCCAGGCTGTCGCGCACCAGACCATGGATGAACACGGTCTTGAAGGGTTCTTCATTCATCTGCTCCATACCGGAGAAGATCATGCGCGCCACCCAGAAGAAGATGATGTCATAACCGGTGACCATGACGCTGGTGGGATACCAGAAGTCGAGGTCGGAGGTCTTTTCCGGCCAGCCCATTGTGGAGAAGGGCCAGAGCGCGGAAGAGAACCATGTGTCCAGAACATCTTCTTCACGGTGGATGTTCTTGCTGCCGCAGTGGGCGCAGCAGGTGGCGTCTTCCCGGGAGACGGTGATCTTACCGCAGTCGTCACAGTACCAGGCGGGGATCTGGTGGCCCCACCAGAGCTGGCGGGAAATGCACCAGTCATGGACATTCTCCATCCAGTTGAGATAGGTCTTGGTAAAGCGCTCGGGAACAAACTTGATGCGGCCGTCCTTTACCACGTCGATGGCGGCTTTGGCCAGCGGCTTCATCTTCACAAACCACTGGGGGCTGGTGAGGGGTTCCACCACGTTGCCGCAGCGGTAGCAGCAGCCGACGTTGTGGCTGTAGGGCTCCACCTTGACAAGGTAGCCCTGCTCTTCCAGATCCTTCACGATGGCTTCACGGCATTCATAGCGGTCCATGCCGTTGTACTTGCCGCCGTTGATGATCTTGGCGTCCTCGTCGATGCACTGAATCTGCTCCAGATTGTGGCGCAGACCGACCTCATAGTCGTTCGGGTCGTGGCAGGGGGTCATCTTGACCGCGCCGGTCCCGAAGCCCAGCTCGACATACTCATCCGCCACGATGGGCAGCTTCCGCCCCACCAGCGGGAGAATGGCGTTCTTTCCAACCAGGTGCTTGTAGCGCTCGTCATCCGGGTGGACGGCGACGCCGGTGTCGCCCAGCATCGTCTCGGGACGGGTGGTGGCGATGATGAACTCTTCATCCGAGTCCTCGATCGGGTAGCGGATGTGCCAGAAGTGGCCGGGCATGTCCTTGTACTCGACCTCGGCGTCAGAGAGCGCGGTGCGGCAGTGGGGGCACCAGTTGATGATGCGGCTGCCCTTATAGATCAGGCCCTTGTCATAGAGTTCGCAGAAAGTTTCGCGCACGGCCCTGGCACAGACCTCATCCATGGTAAAGCGGTTGCGCTCCCAGTCGCAGGAGGCGCCGAGGCGCTTCTGCTGCTCGATGATGCGGTTGCCGTACTGGTTTTTCCAGTCCCAGACGCGTTCGAGGAACTTCTCACGGCCCAGGTCATAGCGGGTCAGGCCTTCGTTCTTGCGAAGCTCTTCTTCCACGCGGATCTGGGTGGCGATGCCGGCGTGGTCCTGACCGGGCAGCCACAGCGTGGCATATCCTTGCATGCGCTTGTAGCGGGTGAGGATATCCTGCAGCGTGCCGTCCAGAGCATGGCCCATATGGAGCTGACCGGTGACGTTGGGAGGCGGCATGACGATGGAGAAGGGCTTTTTCTTCTCATCCCGGATGCCCCGGAAAAAGCCGCCCTTTTCCCAGAAGTCATAGATCTTCGACTCCACGGCATGCGGATCGTACACTTTCGGCAATTCTTTCATGGCTCAAATCACTCCTAAATCAAAATCCGCCCCGAAGCAGAACGCTTCAGGGCGGCGAAACCGCGGTACCACCTGAATTCCGTGTCCGTCCGGGGACACGGCACTCGACGCCCTTAACGCGGGCACACGCCGACACTACACAGAACTCCGCAGGGGAGTTCCTTCCCGCCGGGCGCTCCGGGCCGACCTTCCGCAGTACCGTACAGAGGCTTTCACCGGCCGCCTCTTCTCTGAGGTACAGTGCTCTGCGTACTCCTGCCCTTCACAGCGCAGAAACAAAATGCAGAAAGCTCAGATAACCTGAACTTTCTGCATTATACACGGGCGGATTCGGTTTGTCAATTGCCCGTTGAGGGAATTCCGGGGCTTTTCCGGTGCGTTTTTCGGCGCTTTGCACACATATGGGATTATTTCCTGTCCAGCCAGTCGCAGGCGGAGAGCGCCGCGACGTTGCCCTCGCCGACGGCCTTCGCAAGCTGCAGGGGCTTCCCGGTGCAGTCGCCGGCGGCGAACACGCCGGGAACCGCCGTCGCCATATGCCGGTCGACGACGATACCGCCGTTTTCATAGGTGAGGCCGGGGACCAGCTGGGTCACGGAGACGGTATCCTTGATAATAAAGACACAGTCCACCTTATGCGATTCTCCCGCAAAGGTCAGGGTGTCGGCCTTCATACCGCCGGAGATCTCATACTTTCCGTTCTTCTCAAAGCGCAGCACCTGGCAGCCGATCCCTTCCAGAAAGTCCGCGTCCTGCCGGGCTTCCTCGCCGCCGCCGACCACGGCGACGGTCTTGCCGCGATAGAGCATGCCGTCACAGGTGGCGCAGTAGCTGACGCCGCGGCCGAGGAATTCCGCCTCGCCGGGGTAGAGCTTTTCACGGGTGATGCCGGCGGTGATGATGATGCTTCGCGCCATGTAATAGTCGCTGCCGACCGCCACGCCGAAGCTGTCCTCCATGGGGAGCACGGAAATGGTACGCCCTTCGATGATAAAGGCACCGGTGTCCTCCAGCTGCTTCCGGAATAGAGCGGTGATCTCCGCGCCGGTCATTGGGGGAAGCCCCGGATAGTTGGTGATTTTTTCGGCCTTGTAGAGGCTGCTGGTCTCGGGCTTGTTCGTCACGACGGCAATGCTCTTGCCGCGGTTGCGCAGCGTCATGGCGGCGCTGGTGGCGGCGGAGCCTCCGCCGACAATCAATACATCGTATAACTGATCCATTGTTTTTCCTCTTTCCAGACATGGTGCGATCTAGGTAAGTGATTTTACTGTTTCAGAAGCTGGGCGTATTTCTATTGTTCTTCCTCCGGAATCATCAGAGCGTTCATCGCCTGAAGCAGATTCCAGTTCATGGTTTTTATCAGTGTTTTGATACTGTTGAATTTTTCTTGAGCAATGCCCTGCTGCATGCCTTCAACACGTCTTGCTTCAAGAGTGTCTTTCATGATTCCTTCCAGTGCCTGACACATGTTCGGTTCCTCCAACGCGGACTTGAGAAGCCCCCTTCAGGCTTCCGCAGTTTTCCAACCGACCAGCTTTCTCGAAGTGGAATCAAACGACACGCCGATCTTATAGAGCTTCCGGTTGTCCGCAACGAAGGGGAGAGCGTAGTCTTTGCTGTTGATCTGTCGCAGGGCCGCCTCTGCAGTTTCGTCGCGCTTGAATTCAAACAGATAAATGTAATCTCTGGTTTCTACCTTGCAGTCAACACGCCCGGAAAAGGTGTGCATCTCGCACAAAGCGAATTTCCCGAGGAGTGTGAAGACGATGTAAATGACCGCCTGAAAATAATGCTCAAATGGATCGGTCTCCAGGGTGTAGGTGATGTTGGCAAACAGAGAGGTCAGGACATTTCGAACACTGTCCAGATCCCCGCGCTCAATGTATCTTCTCAGGGTAAAAATATCGTTTCCGGAGCCGGCGCCACAGTCGGCCACAAATTCCGGCATCAGGCATTCAACAAAGCCGTATTTGACCTCTTCATTCGGGAAGCCTAGCGTATACTCACGCGCAATGCTGTCAAAATCGACGATGGTCAGATACCCTGTCTGATAGAGCAGCGGTACAGGATCGAGACTGTCGCCGGTATAGTCTTTCAGCATCCCTTCACTGGCGTACAGGGTCCGATCCGTAAATTTGCGGATATCAAATGCACTGTCTTTTAATTTTTTTACCAGAAAGCTCGGCGTCCCGGTCTCAAACCAGTAATAGCCGAAATCCTTTTCCATCAGCGCCCCCAGCAGGCTAAACGGATTATATACCGCTTCTCCTTCCGGATGAAAATGGTATCCGTCATACTGCTGTTTCAGAGCTTTACGACACTCCTGAACCGACATTTTTCTGCGTTTCGCAAAATCGGCGATCTCTTCAGCGAAATACGTGTCAATCTCGCTCTCCGTGATCCCGCACAGCGCGGCGTAATTCTCCACCATGGAAATGTCTCTGAGTTGATTCAGATCACTGAAGATACTGACCTTATGAAATTTGGAGACTCCCGTGATGAATACAAACTTGAGATACGCGTCAAAGCTCTTCAGGGTACTGAAAAAACCTTTGAAAACCTCTTTGTTGTGCTCCTGCAGTTCCGGTTTATCCACAACGTCCAGAAGTGGCTTGTCATATTCATCCACCAGCACAACTGAGCGGAGACCGGTCTGTTCTTTTGCGGCGATCAGAAGGTTCTGGAACCGTTCGCTGAGCGGAATCTTTTCTCCTTTGCAGCCATATTGATGCTCCCATCTTTTCAGCTGTGTGTTCAGCGACTCTTCCAGCGCGCCGATGTGCCGATAGTTTACGCCGTTAAAGTCAAAGTAAAATACCGGGTAGCTTTTCCACGCGTCCGGGTTATGCTTTTCCAGTTCTTCGATGGCAAGGCCGGAGAAGAGTTCTTTCTTTCCTTCCCAGTAGGCCTTTATGGCGGAGAGAAGAAGGCTCTTTCCAAATCGCCGGGGCCTGCTCAGAAAATACGGTTTTCCCTCGTGCGCCAGGCGGTAGATGTATGCGGTTTTATCCACATAGGCATATCCGTCATCTCGCAGACTTTCAAAGCTCTGTATGCCGATCGGCAGCTTTCTTCCCATTCCCACGGCCCCCATTCTGAACGAATCTGGATGTTTGCCCCAAATGAAAGTATATCATCATTTATTGGAAAAGGGAAGAGGCAGACGATGTTGTTTTTCGCATGTGCAGAAGCTCTGTTCCCGCCCGTTCGGAAGATGCCCTGGTACGGTGCTTTACTGCGGGGTCCAGAATTCTCCGTCCGGATCGAACGCAAACTGATCCTTTTCCACGCCCGTCAGGGGGAAGTACGAACCGACGCTGTGCACAAAAATCATGCCGTCCCCTTCATAACTTCCTTCGATTTCGATCCGGCTGTCGGTGTCATAGACGCTGAGGATGCTTGTGTTATTCAGCGTGCCGTCCACATGGATAACCGAACGATAGAGGGAAAGCATTCCGTCTGACGCCAGGAGGCATTCCTGCGGAAGCGTCAGCTTTGAGTCTGTGAGGGTAATCCAGAGATTGTTTGGAATCGTCAGATCCTCTGGCAGCATAAGCTCCGTGTCACGGATCTCAAGCCGATAGGTGATGTCCGGGTTCTCTCCTGCGGCGAGAATCGTGTCGGTAAGATCGCTGTACTGCGAGAATTCGACATCCTCATAGGGATTGATTTGGGTGATTCCGTTCCCGCTGACGGTACCGTCGGGCAGCGCGGTCTGCAGGGAAATATACCCTTCGTTGATGATGTGTCCGCTTTCGCCGATGTGGGTTGCGGGCCGCTCCGATGTGTTTCTTTTCCACCATTTATCCTGGCTCAGACCGCCGTCAACGCGAAGGGTTCCGTCGATGCTGAAATTGGTGGCCAGGACATAGGCGCCCTCCGAGACGGTGAGTGTCACGCCCGCCGGAATGCGCAGACCGACAAACTGAAGGTGGAGATTCCCGGGAATGGTCAGGTCTTCTTCGATTTCCATTTCCTCCGGATACAACATGACCGGCATCTGTCCTGAAGGGGCGGCCTCCTCGCAGGCGGCTTTCAGATCCTCAAAGCCACTCAGGTATGTCGGCTCCGAGGGAGGAACGGCTTCCGCCTCCTCAGCCGGCTCCTCACTCTCGATCGGCTCAGCCGGCTCCTCCGTTTCGGCGGGGGCCGGAACCGTCTCCTCCGCGGCGGTCGCAGCGGCGGCGATCTCCTGAAGTTTCTTTACGAGATCGGTGGCGGCGATCGCATCGTAGCAGCGGCTGACCGCCGCGTTCAGTTCGTCGGCATTGGTAATCGGGGTGAATGTGGCATCCGGTTTCTCGATTTCTTCCTCACGCTCGCTGAGTTCAGCTGTGATTTCATACCCGGATCCTGCCAGGTTATAGGCGGAGAAGTCCGCATCAAAGCGGAAGGTCTTGCCGCTGTCCTGGCTTTTCAGGCTTGTGGTGACCGACATGCCTGTCATGCTAAGCCGGATGTCAAAGTCCGACTTCTCTTCGGACCTGTCGAAGTAATAACTGAGCTTCAGATCCTGTATGCTCTCGCAGCTCAGTTTCCCGTTGATGATTCCCGGGGAGCGCTGCAGGGTGTTCAGGGCAAGAATCTGTACATCATCGTAACCGTATCGGACCAGGGCATCTTTCCGGAGGTCCTCCGGACTGCCGTGGGATTCGTATCCGAGGCTGAACATCGAAGCATAGGAAAACCGGAACGCATACACCCGGCCTGCGTCTGTGGCAAGCTGGAAGGTCAGCCCGTTGACGGCCTCCGCCAGCGAGTCCGCATTCCGGAGCGCTTCGTTCAGCAGGGCGGGGAGATACGCGGTCAGCATTTCCGGATCTTCAATTCCGAGCGAGAAAAGGCTCGCCTGAACATTCGGGTCCTGCATGCTGATGCGGATGATCTCCTCAATGACATCGGCCAGCAGTTCGTCGTCCCTGCCGGTGCGGAACAGCGTCTTGAACATGGCTGCCCAGTCGTTCAGTTCCGGTGTACAGGTGATCATCAGGCACGGCTGCTGCTCCTGCAGGCCTTTCAGCTCGTAGGTGCCGAAACGCTCCGTCGTGTTATGGACGTTTGCCACGCTGAGGATGATTCCGGCATACTTCCTGCCCAGCGCGCTCAACTGCTCCGGGGTGACGGTCTCAAGCAGCGCATCATACCGATTTCCGGAGGAGAGCTGGTTGAGGTCGACATAGGGCGCGAGCACCGTCTGAAGAAGTTCATACGGGATGGAATAGCCCTCCTCCACCGTGCCCGGCAGGGTAACATTCAGCCCCTCGGGGTCCGCATTCACGATGATGGGAAGCGGCTCGGAGTCGTTGAAGGAAAGATCCGCGGAAATGATCCAGTCGTCCTTCTGCTGAAAGTCAACGGCGAAATTGGCTTTGGAGTTGCGGATCGCTTCTTCCAGGGCTTCATGATCTCCGGGGAGCGAACTGCCGAAGCGGAAGTCTCCGGTGATGACGCCGTCATAGCAGAAGGGGCTGAGCACTTTGCCAAGGCGGGTCTGGTCCTTGTCGACGCTCTCGGTCTTCTGCTTCTCCGGCAAAAGCGTCTGGAGCAGATACTCCGATTCGAGGCCGCTGCCTTCTGTCGCGCCGCAGCGCTTGCAGACCTTCGGCTTCATGAAGGTGGCCGCTTCCCAGTCGTGGCCGAGGGCCGGAACGGTCTCCTGGGCGACAAGGACTTCATCGCAGACGGAGCAGTGTTTCCCCTCGGTCAGACCGGTCTCGGTACAGGTGGGGGCCACGGCCTCGTCGATGACCTCGGTGTGGCCGAGGGCCGGAACGGTCTCCTGGGCGACAAGGACTTCATCGCAGACGGAGCAGTGTTTCCCCTCGGTCAGGCCGGTCTCGGTACAGGTGGGGGCCACGGCCTCGTCGATGACCTCGGTGTGGCCGAGGGCCGGAACGGTCTCCTGGGCGACAAGGACTTCATCGCAGACGGAGCAGTGTTTCCCCTCGGTCAGGCCGGT
>JAFTFT010000006.1 GCA_017458335.1 Oscillospiraceae bacterium | reverse complement strand
CCCTAAAAAAGCGCATAAAAAAAGAAGGCGGCTGCTTCTGCAGGTTTCTGCAAAAACAACCGCCTCCGATTGTGGTTCCTGTTCCAACTTCGTTCACCCGTCCGTTTCGTATGTGATGCATATTGCTTTTGCATCGCACACTCTACCGGGCGGGCGTTACCGGGCCCGTTATCAACCCCGTTACTGGAACGTTATCAAGAAAAATATTTTTTCAGGCTGTTACAATCCTGTTACCGGGCCGTTACTCAGCCGTTACTCAAGATAATTACGCTCATAGTATCAGTTTATTTCAAACCGGTTCAAATGATTCATGAACCTTGATATCGCAAAAATGATGCAGAAGGAGGGGCGAATCATCCCGATCGTGGCAACCAGTGCTCTGACAAAGTCCTTTTGCTTATACCCGACATAGGTCGCGCAGTTGATCGCGATGGGTCCCGTCGCGGATTCAGCAATGGCCGTGATGTTCATCACCTTATCGTGACTGATCCACTGCTTTTTCTCCACGAAGGTATTTTCGATCAGTGCGATCATGGCGTATCCGCCACCGAAGGTAAACAGCACGACCTTCGCGAAGGTCAGAAAAGGTCGAGGATTATATTCATATCAGAAAACTGATCAGTTTCCTGTACAATGATGCTCATCACAGTGCTCATAACCGCAGTCACCGTCGTGATGATGGCCATGGTGATCGCAATGGGCGTCCGGATCATAATCCAGCTTTCCTTTAATACTAAGAGTCGCTTCTTATGTTTTATGAATTGAAATCGTACATTTCAGATTCAATATTTCCGACAGCGTCTGCATAATGGCATCGATATCATACGGCTTTGCCAGATGGCCGTTCATTCCCGCTTCAAGCGCGATCTTCCGGTCCTCTTCAAAGGCATTGGCAGTGACGGCAACAATCGGGATTTCTGCTTTCTTCTGATCCTCCATCGCGCGGATTCTCTTTGCCGCCTCATATCCGTCCATGATCGGCATCTGAATATCCATCAGGATCACATCATATGTTCCCGCCGGAGCCTGCTCCATTTTTTCAACAGCTTCGGCTCCGTTTGATGCGATATCGATCGTAAAGCCGGCATTCTCCAGGATCGCCACCGCGATCATCTGGTTCATTTCATTATCTTCCGCAAGCAGGATCTGTTTCCCTGTGAAATCCACCGCGGCAGGTGCTTCTTCGACTGCCGGTTTTTCAACAAGGAACGGTTTAGCCAGTACGCTTCTCACCTCCGACATAAAGAGCGGTTTTGAACAGAAGTCGGTCACCCCGGCCTGTCTGGCCTCCTCCTCGATATCCGACCAGTCATAGGCTGTCAGTATAATGATCGGAGCATCGTCACCGACGATCTTCCGGATCCTCCGCACAGTCTCAATTCCGTTCAGATCCGGCATCATCCAGTCAATGATGTAAACCTTGAACTCATCTGCCTGATCCTTTGCCTCTTTGGCACGGACTACAGCTTCCTTTCCGTAGTTGGTCCAGTCGGGGCGCATGCCGATGTCACGCAGCATGGCACTGACAGAGAGGCAGGAATTCATATCATCATCCGCCACCAGCGCACGCAGTCCCTGAAGCTCCGGGATCTTTTCTGATATATCTTTGCTGTCGCCGATCCTGCACGGGATCCGCACAACAAACTCCGAACCATTTCCTTCTTCACTCTGGACAGTGATCGTGCCGCCCATCATATCCACGATGTTTTTGGTGATCGCCATGCCAAGCCCGGTGCCCTGCGTGCCGCTGACCGTACTGGTCCTTTCTCTGGTAAACGGATCGAAGATCGTCTTCTGGAATTCCCTGCTCATCCCGATGCCGTTATCCTTAATGCGGAACACAAAGTTCGCGATATCCGCATGGACCAACGGCTCCTCGATCAGCCGGAAGCTGATGGTTCCCCCGGCCGGCGTAAACTTAATGGCATTGGACAGGATGTTGAGCAGCACCTGATTCAGGCGAAGCTTATCTGTAATGATATCCTCGTGCTTCACATCCTGTGTATCGATCAGCAGATCCTGCTGCTTTGCCGTGACATTAGCCTGGATAATGGTTCTGAGGTCATGGATGACATCCGGCAGATGGACATCCGCTTCCTCGATCGTCACCTTTCCGCTTTCGATCCGGCTCATATCCAGCACGTCATTGATCAGGGATAAAAGATGCTGACTGGATACGGTGATCTTCTCCAGATAATCCTTTACCTGCTCCGGATGATCCATGTGGGAAGCCGCCAGTGCCGTGAACCCTACAATGGCATTCATCGGCGTGCGGATATCATGGGACATGTTGTTCAGGAAAGTCGTCTTGGCCCGGTTTGCATGCTCCGCTGCGATCAGCGCGTCCGAAAGCGCCTTCTGTTTTTCCTGCTCTGCCCTGACAATCTCTGTTACGTCACTGTGATAACCGCTCAGATGGTGCGTATGTTCATCCAGGGTCTTTGATGTCCCGCCACAGCGGACATAGATCATGCCTTTCTCCGGGTGGTTCCACAGATATGTGTTTTCGGACAGTTTTCCCTCCAGCATTTCCGAAACACTCTTCTGCACGGATGGGATGGCGTCTTCATCAATACGGGAATACCAGAAATCGTATGTTTCTTCCTCTGTGAGATCCTGTCCGGTGATCCCCAGAAGCTCGAGCATCTTGGCATTTCCCCTCATGCGCGGAGCCTTGCCGTCCTCCAGGATGATATGCCAGACGCCAAATCCGGCAGAAGCAATGATCTCATTGTTCTCCAGAAGGGCCTCCCTGCTCTCCTCAAGCCTTCTGTTGTTTTCCTCCAATTCAATGCGGGCGTTTTCTTTTTCCCTGATCTGCGTGCGGGAGCGCTGGTTGTCGCGGATAAGCAGAGAAATAATGACGGCGGCGATCATAAGGATCCCCAGGATAAATATTCCGAGATGCTGCCGTACCAGATCGAAAAAGCTGTAGGAATACAGGCCGTCGGCATAGCGGTAAGCCTGGTTCTGCCCATAATCAATGCCAAGCACGTTGATTCCCCGATTAAGGAGCTTCAACAGTCCTTCACTGCCCATCGCCACGCCGTAGCACCGGTCATCGCTCTGGCTTAACTGCAGAAGCGAAAGGCTCTCGTAACGGGTGTTTTTCAGCATGTCGTTGGCCCTGAGGCCGTTTAATGTAGTCGCGTCTTCTTTGCCTGAAACAACTGCATCGAGGCAGTCATTCGCTGATGGATAGTATGTGATCTCTGCATCAGGAAAGTGTGTACGGACATAGTAATACTGCATCCGGTTGTTCTCGTTGACGGCAAAACGTGAGATACTATCCCTTCTGAATTCCCCTTTGAAAACGATCTCCGTCGCGGCGGAAACGACCGGATTGCTCTGATAGATCCCGCTCTCCTCCGAATAATACAGGCCGCCGCCCACCGGGAAACCGGTATCGATCGCACCTGAAACAAGGTCCGCGATCATATCATCGTAATTCTGATAGCCATGATAGCTCACAGAAAGAGAATCGATGTTCAAACTTTTCAGCAGTTGTTCCGTGACATCCGTCACAATGCCGGTTGCCTGTCCGTTCTCGTCTGTGTCGCTGTAAGGCAGATACTTCTCAAGATAGCCCACTCTGAGCTCGTTATGAGACTCCAGCCATTCCGTCTCTGCGGCGGAATGCGCACGGCTCGCAAGACTTCCGGAATAGTATTTCACACTGAGGGAATTCAGATAATTCGGCTCCTCCACCGTCAAAAGCGTCTGTGCGTTGTTCAGCTGCTGAAGGAGATCCGGCCTTTTGATATTGACCGTAAGATAATAGTCTGATGCCCCGAAGGAATACAGGATCACGGCATTCTCCGCACTGAATCCGCTGTCGCCCTCACCCGCAAGAACATCCACTTCTCCTGTATTAAAAGAATCAAACAGACTGTCATAGTCCGGGAATGTTATGACCTCCGCCTTCACACCGTGCGAGTCCAGAAAGTCACGCAGCGTGTCCACGATGGCGCTTTCCATGACGCCGATCCTTTTCCCTGTAAGCGTCGCCGGATCCGCATTGATTTCCGTATCATTCTCATGCTTTACCAGGTTGTAGGACTCATGACCCATAGCAGCATCCGGATAACCGATCAGACCGATCCTGTCTTCCTTTAAGGCAAGCCCCGCCAGAAGGTCGATCTCGCCGTCCAGCAGCATCTGGTACAGATCAGAAAAGGAGCCGTATACATACTCATATTTCCAGCCGGTATACTCTGCCAGCTTCCGGTAATACTCATACCCAAAGCCTGACTTTACAGCACCTTCCTGAGCGCCCTCCTGAAAGATCTCATTCTCATAATAGCCGACCCGAACTGTCTTCGTGCCCTCTGCATGGGCAGGAATCGGAGCCGTCATGGATAAAATCAGACAGACAGCGATGAGCAGGCTTGTCATAAATCGGATTGTAAATGCCTTTTGTTTCATTCTGATTCCACCCTTCTTATCTGTTGCTGATATTCAGCGATTCTTTCAGATCGTCCGGAAAAGCACCGGCGATCCGGATGATGGGAGCGGTTTTCTCATTATTTGTAAAAAGCATGAGCAGGGACAGGAAAACACTCCAGGACATCTTCTTCTTTTTCGTTTCTATACCGCTGTATGTCTGCCGGCTGATCCCGACGATATCACACAGGTTCTCCTGTGAGATGCCAAGCTTGGCTCTCAGCATAGGAAGCTCCTCTGTCAGGATATTTATTACATCTTCCCGTTTGTCTTCAGGATAAATCATTCTGTTGTCCATTTTTCACCCTTTTCTTTGAATCACTGTGCGGATCGTCTCCATCATTTTCTGCAGGTCGATCGGCTTTGCAATATGTCCCTGCATGCCCGCCTGCTCTGCCGCCTGTTCATCTTCTTTGAATGCGTTTGCTGTCATCGCTATGATCGGGATCTCTGCCAGCTCCGGGTTATCTAAAGCGCGTATTGCCCTCGCAGCCTCATATCCATCCATGACAGGCATCTGTATATCCATTAAAATGGCGTCATAATAGCCCGGGCTTGAGGATGCGACCATATCCAGCGCTTCTTTCCCGTTTTCTGCTGTCTCCACCGTAAAGCCTGCCTGCGACAGGATCATAACTGCGATCTCCATATTGATCGCATTATCCTCTGCAAGAAGAAGCCGCCGGCCGGTAAAATCCATTTCAGGACCTGCCTCCGTTCCGACATCAGCCTCATCACTGCTTTTGCCTCCCGGACTGTGAACATCTTTTTCTTCCGCCAGTTTGAATTTGATACGGATGATCATCGTTGTACCGGAACCGGGTGCCGTCAGGACGTCAATCACACCGCCCATCAGATCGACAAGGCTCTTTGTGATCGACATGCCAAGGCCGGTTCCCTCCATTCCGCTTTCCGTGGAGGTCCGCTCCCTTTCAAAAGCGATGAACATCTTTTCAGCAAACTCTTTGGACATGCCGATACCGTTATCCTGCACACGGATCTCATAGGAGCCGTAACCTTTTTCTCCGTTGCCTGTTTCCAGAAGAGAAACCGTGATCGTGCCTCCATCCGGCGTAAATTTGTATGCGTTGCTTATGATGTTAAGGAGCACACGGTTCAGGCTGTTTTTATCGCACCATACATAGCGGTTCTGCACCTGCTCCGTGTGAACCTGGAAGTCCAGATGCTTCTGTTTCATCTGTTCTGAAAACAGGCTCCTGATTTCCTCAAACACAACACCCAGATCCAGCGGCGCGTACTCCAATTCGATCTTACCGTTTTCGATACGGCTCATTTCAAGAATGTCATTGATCAGCGCGAGCAGGTGCTGGCTGGAACCGTCGATCTTATCAAGATATCCGCGGATCTTCGCAGGATCCGATTCCTTTCGTGCCAGATTGATATATCCGATGATCGCGTTCATCGGGGTGCGGATATCATGCGACATATTAAACAGGAACCGGCTCTTGGCAAGGCTGCTTTCCACCGCATGGATCTTTTCCCGTTCGGCCGCTTCGTGTTTCGTACGGACGACATTCTGCACATACAGCATCACAGCAAGGCCCACGAATATGATTGCAATAAGGATGAGGCCGCCCCGGGAAAGAGCCTGCTTCATCTGGTCTGCGTTTTCTCCGGCGATAAGCAGCTTTGCCATCCACATGAGTGCGGAATAGACCAGCAGGGCAAACAGAACAATGCCCGATGTGGATATGCCGCTGTATTCCGTGAGCGTACTCCTGACGACAGTCCTCCAGTAGAACACAAAGCCAAGAAGGCACCAGAGAGAAAGAAGCAGGAAAGCCTCGCTGCCCATCGCCTCCCTAGCCGTCAGGCGTGGAACAAGCTGAACAATGACAAAGACTGCAGACAGGATCGTCCCGATCATCCCCGTTACAGTCGTTTTTTTGTTTCCTTCAGCCCGTGCCAGCTTCCAGGCTGCGGCCGAAGAATATCCGAAACCGACGATCGCGCCAAAGGATGTAAGATCCACAAACCAGTTCAGCGTATTTCTGCCGAGCAAAGAAAGCAGGATGGACAGCACCATAATAAACACGATACTGTAGGTCGTTTTTGAGAACCTCTCAGAAAGGATACGATCCTCCGCCATCGTTGAAAGGACACGGGTCGTGGCCCGGTACCCTCCAATGATGCCTGTAAGGATAGATGCAACCGCCGTCAGTGTCATGATGACCAGTCCTGCCGGTCCCATGATGGATTTCGCTGCATAAAAGGTCGGCACAGATGCCACGCCCTTCATATTTTCCAGACTGCCAATGTACTCTTGCCATGACAAAAATCCATCCGGAACAGAAGCGATACTGACAAATGTCATGGAAATATACGCTGCCGCTGCAGCCAGGATGGCAAGGAAAAGAACCTTTTTTGAATTTCGGACCGGAAACTTGAAATGTGCCGTATCGAATGCCGTTACTTCAAAACCCACAAAGGCCCATGGAGCCAGGATCACCAGGCTGAACACCGCATAGCCGCTGTTGACCCCGGATGTTCCAAAGGGCTGCGGTTCCCCGCCCGCAAAAACATGCGGCACACAGAACGCTGCCGTCACAATGATCCCGGCGAAAAGAATCAAAGAAAGTACCGTATGGATCCGCTGGAGCGCAGGCTTTGCCGCAACAAAAAGAATACCTGTACCCGCAAGTACCAGAACAGACACCAGAGTCTCGCCAAGATAAATGTTATGTCCGGAGATGGTGTAATAAGCACCGCTTTGCGCCGCATCGGAGAACAGAGTCCGGACGATAAAGAACAATGCTGTGCCGTTAAGAAAAACGATAGTCAGATAGGAAAGACATAAAAACCAGGAGCTCAAAAAGGCATGATCCCTTCCGAAGGCTTCTTTGGTATAGGCATATATCCCGCCTGTCACCGATGAACGGCCCATCATATAAGACAGGTTGCCGGCGATGATCAGCATGATAACCGTACCGATCAGCATGGAACATACCGTGCCCAGTGGACCGGCGACCGGGAGGAACGTCGTTCCGGGCATCGCAAATACGCCCCAGCCGACCATGCAGCCAAAAGCCATCGCCCAGACATCAATAACAGACAGATAGCGATCCAACGGCTTTAAGGTTTGTGGCTTGTGTTCGTCCATGTATATTCCTCCGGTTAATCAAAGAGCATTTCGTCTATTATTTTACATTATCGTCTATATTTAGTCAATCCGTATCGCATATAGCTGATCCAAAAACGCAAAAAAGAGACGGCTGCTTATGCAGGTTACTGCAAAAACAACCGCCTCGATTGTGGTTTCTGTTTATGCCGGCAATACATGATAAAGCAAGAGCGGCTGCTGCATTGTGCGGTAACCACTCCTGCACTATCATGTTATCCCTGCGACTGACCTGCCAAAATAGCCGTATCCACCACTTTGGATGCGTTCAGCATGTGTGTCAGCTTTTCGTATTCTTCATCCGTCAGTTCCTGCCTGGCCGTGGCAAGGCATCTCTCACGCGTCGCGCTGTTGCCTATATTTTCGGCAGCGATAATAACCCAGTAATATGCATCCTGGAGCCCCGGTTCGAGCCGGATTGCCTTTGAGCCGTAGTCTATCAGGCAGTGATAGTCCTTCTGATGACCAAGAATTGAAAGAAGCTCTTTTGTGATAAAGGCGGCTGTCAGCGCATCCGCATCCCTCGCCTTGAAGAAGACGATATACCTTGGCGGATCCTGTGAAGGGTCCTTCCGGATCGCATAGTCCACACCGTACTTCCGGGTCACCCGCTCAAAGCCCTTCAGGTCAGTCTTGGCGATTTCCATGTTGGAAACGCCCTGGTTCTGACCGACCAGATCCTTCACGCTCTGCTTGCCGTGAATCTCTGACTTTTCCTTTGCCTTCTGTGCCTTTTTCTGCTCCTTCACGGTTTTTCTTTCAGACCGATAATGCCTGTATTTCATATAGGCAGCATATCTTGACTGATCTCTGTTTCGTTTCTTCTGCCACTGATCCAGGAGCTTTACGATAACGTCCTGCATCTGCTGCGGTGTATATGACCTTTCCTGACTTGATGTTTTCCCGGAATTATTCCCAACTTGGGAATAATTTTCTTTTGACGGTCTCCCAGCTTGGTGCTTCATTGCCTCCAGCTTCATCCGGTACGCAAATGCCCGCTCACTGGGAAGGATATGCTCTCGCTGAAGATTGGCGTCCACCATGAAAATAATGGCGGTATCGTCGTCCATATCCCGCACGATCACCGGCAGCGTCTTGATTCCTGCAAGCTCACAGGCCCGCATCCGCCGGTGTCCGGAAATGATTTCATACCCTCCATCCGGATCCGGTCTTGCAATCGCCGGGGTCAGCACACCATACTAAGCAGCGATATCTGCTATAAGTACTACAATAAAAATCGTGCACTAACAACAGAAGAAGTTGATGGCATTGTATCGGTGCTTCCAAAGATGAATAATCCATACAGAAAGATGGTTTATATACTCTTAATGCTTGGTATGAGGTTTAGTGAATTAGCCTACTTAAAATCCGAAGCCCTGAAGAAATCTGATGACGGACAATACTATCTAGACTTGGAAGGAGATAGACCTCTCCTATGAGGAAGTTATCGCCAAGGCCATGGTCGATGGAAGAATTGATGATGACGAAAAAGAAGACTCTCGTCCTGCATCGGTTCGTGTTTTAACAAAAGCAAATAAGAGAAACAGCGAAGAGCTCATAGGCCGCTGCAAAGCGTTTGTGGACTCTTGTGTTAAGGCTGGTGCTCCTGTCACAGTCAAGCGGGTCGCTTTAGGTGTGGGCTGCTCTACGTCTTTCATCTATAAGCACGATGAGATATTAGAGTATATCAAGGCTAAATCCAAAGTAAAGCCGAGAGCTGCTACAAAGCTCACCAAGAGCGAAAGACTTCTTCTTGATATCAACGAGCTTGAGAAAGAAAAAGCCGTTCTGGAAGCTAAATACGTGTCTTTACTGAAAGAACGGATTACGACTTATCAGAGAGAAGAAGTTATTCTGACTGAGTTTATCAATGAGAGGTTAAGGGGAATAAGAGACCACAAATTCCGCTATGTCGGAACCATGTATAAGTTAGGCGGTAAAGAAGTAGACGAAAACGGCTTCTTCCGAGTCAGAGCAGAAAGTCCTCTTAATTCACTTGAATGAGAAAAGCACCCGTAATTGGGTGCTTTAACTTTCTCTCTTAATAAAAACATGCCATACCTTGTATGTGCCTTAAGGTAACACTACATACAAATAGCGTGAATTCATTGTAATCGCCTCTGTGCTGATTTCAAATCGTTCTGGCAGGCAAGATATCGTCAGACCTGTTTGAAGCAATTCTAGCGCATTTTAGGCATGTTTAGAGGCGTGATAGCTCATTGTCTACCACGCCTCTTGCGTTATAAATGCTTATAACCCTTTGCATGTCCTCTTCCGACTGTCGTAAAAATGTCGTAAGTCGTAAGCTTTTCTGAGTAAAAACCTTGATTTTACGGGCTTTTTTAGTCAAGTGGCTTCATTGTCGGGAAGAGCAGGACGTCGCGGATGGCCGGGCTGTCGGTCAGAAGCATGCACAGGCGGTCGATGCCGTAGCCGATTCCGCCCGTGGGCGGCATGCCGATCTCCAGGGCGTTGAGGAAGTCCTCGTCCGTGGTGTTGGCCTCTTCGTCGCCTTTGGCCAGCTGCTCCTCCTGATGACGGAAGCGCTCGCGCTGGTCGATAGGGTCGTTCAGCTCGGAGTAGGCGTTGGCCATCTCCCAGCCGTTGATGAAGAGCTCAAAGCGCTCGACATGCTCGGGGTCATCCGGTTTCCGCTTGGTCAGCGGAGAGATCTCCACAGGGTGCTCGGTCAGGAAGGTGGGCTGGATCAGATGCTCTTCCACAAAGGCGTCGAAGAACAGGTTCAGGATATCGCCCTTCTGGTGGCGCTCTTCATATTCGATCCCCTTCGCTTTCGCGGCAGCCCGCGCCTCTTCCAGGGTATGGATCTCATGAAAGTCCACGCCGCTGTACTGTTTCACCGCGTCGGTCATGGTGATGCGCGCAAAGGGCTTGCCGAGGTCGATCTCGGTCCCGTTGTAGGTGACGACGGTGGTGCCCAGGACCTCCTGCGCCACGTGGCGGTAGAGGTTCTCGGTCAGGTCCATCATGCCGTGGAAGTCGGTATAGGCCTGGTACAGCTCCATCAGGGTGAATTCGGGGTTGTGCTTCGTGTCCATGCCCTCGTTGCGGAAGACGCGGCCGATCTCATAGACCTTCTCCAGGCCGCCGACGATCAGGCGCTTCAGATACAGCTCCAGGGAGATGCGCAGCTTGAGATCCTGGTCCAGGGCGTTGAAGTGGGTCAGGAAGGGACGCGCCGCGGCGCCGCCGGCGTTCTGAACCAGCATGGGGGTCTCCACCTCGAGGAAGCCCTGAGCGTCGAGATACCGGCGGATGCTGGAGATGATGCGGGAGCGGCGGATGAAGGTCTCGCGCACCTCGGCGTTCATGATCAGGTCGGTGTAGCGCTGGCGATAGCGCAGGTCCGTGTTGGTCATGCCGTGGTACTTCTCCGGCAGGGGGCGGAGGGACTTGGTCAGAAGGGTGACGTGCTCGACATGGACGGTGATCTCGCCGGTCTGGGTCTTGAAGACATAGCCGCGCACACCGATAATGTCGCCGACGTCGTACTTCCGGAAGTCGACAAACTCGGTCTCGCTGACGGCGTCCTTGCGGATGTAGAGCTGAATCTGGCCCTCGCGGTCCTGGATGTGGCAGAAGATGGCCTTGCCCATGCCGCGCTTGGACATGATGCGCCCGGCGACGGAGACCTGCCGGTTCTCATACTCGTCAAAGGCGTTTTTGATGCCGGCGGAGGTCGCGTCCCGGTCAAAGCGGGTCTCGCGGAAGGGGTCGCGGCCAGCCGCTTGAAGCTCGGCCAGCTTGTCACGGCGGATCTGCAGAAGTTCGGACACCTGCGGTTCGGAAGCCTGCGCCTCGGAGCCCCGGGGCAGGGTGCTTTCTTTTACTTCTTCCATGGGCTCTCCTTACGGATTCTCGACCGAGATCACTTCAATCCGGATCTCGCCCGCGGGAACCGGAATCGTCACGGTATCGCCGGCACGGTGGCCGATCAGGCCCTTGCCGACCGGAGAATCGTCGGAAATCCGCCCCTCGCGGGGGTTGGCCTCCTGGGAGCCGACGATCTCATACTTATCCTCAAAGTCTTCGTCCAGATCCTTCACCATGACAATGCTGCCCAGGGTCACGGCATCCTTCGGGAGATTGTGGTCCACGTTGTCCACGATTTCGGCGTGCTCGATCAGGTCCTTGTACTCGGCAATGCGGGAGTAGAGCTTGCCCTGCTCGGTCTTCGCCTCATCGTACTCGCTGTTCTCGGACAGGTCGCCGAAGCTTCTGGCTTCCTTGATCTGCTCGGAGACCTCTTTTTCGCGGACGGTCTCCATGTAGTTGAGCTCTTTCTTGAGCTCTTCCAGGCGTTCCTGGCTCATTTTGTAACGATTGGAATTTGAACTGGCCATGTTTCTTCTCTCCTCAAAAGATTGTTCAGCTCAGGAATCTGAGTGCTTCCATCAGCTGTGTATCATCCGACACGCTCGCCGTGCCCTCTTCCCCGCCGACCGTACCCTCGGTCGTGCCGGTGGCCGCGGCGTTGCGGTTGAAGACGATCATATCGGGTACGACGCCGCCCGCGGCGGCGATGTCGATCCCGCTGGCGGACAGCAGACTGTGCGTACTCAGGCGCAGGGCGCTTCCGTCGTTCAGGACGATGACTTCCTGGGTTCGCGTGTTTCCGGTGGTGGGCTCGCCGATCAGGGTTGCCCAGCGGTAATCCTTCAGGACCTGGGCAAAGAGCTCGGACTCGCGGAAGCTGCCGGCGTTGATGAGCACCACCATGGGCAGTTCCAGACTCATGCTGTCGGATTCTGTGACACGCTCGGTGCCGTCCTTGCTGATATCCGAAAACAGCCGCCCCGACGGAAGCAGGTAGTCTAGGAAGATCGCGGCTTCGGTGGTGAGGCCGCCGGAATTGTCACGCACGTCGACGACCAGAGAGACCGCCCCCTGGCTCAGAAGGTACTCGACCGCGTCGACCGCGGCCTGCCCGCTGCCCGCTTCAAAGTTGTGGATCTGGACATAGCCGGCCCCCGTCTTCTCCAGACGGTAGGTGATGGCCTCGGAATTGACATTGGTCGCGTCAATCTCCAGCGGGTCGGTCATGCCGACGACGCTGAGATTGAACTTCCCGTTCATTTTTGAGCGAATCAGGGTCCGGACTTCATCGGTGGAATACTCCGTGACCCTCTGGCCGTCCACCGCGGTGATCAGCATGCCGATCACAACGCCCGAGCGGGCCGCCGGGGAATCGGGGTAGACCGTAACCACCTGGAAGCCGCCGCTGGAATCCTTGACCAGGCTCATACCGATGTCGGCGTATTCGTTCGATGACGAGAGCTGGTAGGTTTTGTATTCATCATCGGTCAGGAAGCTGCTCCAGGAATCGCCGAGGCCCGAGACCATCGCGATGGCCGCGGAATAGCCCATGCTCTTGCGGTCGACAGGTTCGATGAACTTTTCGTCAATGATGTCCTTGATTTCGATGTAGCGCATGGCCTCGTCGAAGTCCTCCGCTCCGCCGACCTCCCGGACCACCTGGTTGCGGGTGATGATCCGCGTGGCAAAGAGCGAGCCCAGCACCATCAGCAGGACAAACCACAGCGGAATTCCAAGACTGAACAGACGCCGCAGGAAAATTCCCACGCCGCCGAACATGTGGTGGAAGATCCGTCTCATGCTCTCACTCCTTTTCCAAACTGAAATACGCCAGCGCTTCCGGACGGCTCAGGCCGCCGAAGCGCCGGCGATACTGCCGACAGGAGCTCAGCAGTTGTAATAGGACAGACCGGAGAAGAACTGCGCCGGGTCGGTGCGCTCACCGTTGATGAAGACCTCAAAGTGGCAGTGGGTCCCGGTGGCCCGGCCCGTGGCGCCGAGGTAGCCGACCGTCTGGCCCTGGGAGACCGTCTGGCCCGCGCCGACGGCAAGCCCGGACATATGCGCGTAAAGCGTCTGATAGCCGTTGCCGTGGTCGATGATCACGTAGTTGCCGTAGCCGTCGTTGTAGGTCGCGGTCACCACCGTGCCGCCGTCGGAGGCCACCACCGGCGCGCCGTCGTTGCCGTAGCCGTCGATGTCGATGCCGCTGTGGTAACGGGTCTCACCGGTAAAGGGGTCGCTGCGGTTGCCGAAGCGGCTGGTGATGCGCGTGCTGCAGGGTACCGGCCAGCCCAGGTTTCCGGTTCCGACGGCGCCGCCCGGATTCAGGCCGCCGTCACCGCCTCCGCCTCCGCCGTTCTGGGCAGCCTGCTGGGCAATCGCCGCGGCGCGGGCGGCGGCTTCCTCTTCCTTCTGGCGCTGGTAGGCCGCCATCATGGCCGCGATCTCCTGCGCTGCCGCTTCTTCGGCAGCCAGGAAGCCCTCGTACTCCGTCACGGCTTCGTCAATCTGGTCTTCCAGCTCGGCGAGATCCTCTTCGGTCTCGGCGATCTGGGCATCCAGCATCTCCTTCTCGGCGTTGAGAACCTCCTGCTTGGCTTCGCAGTCGGCCTTCACGTCTTCATACTCCGCCTTGACCCGCTCGCTCTCCTCACGGGCTTCGATGTAGGCGTCTTCCAGGTCGCGGTCGGCGGTCATGATCTTTTCCATATCGTCGAGGGCGGTGAGGAATTCATTGAAATCGCCGGAGCTCAGCAGAACGGTCAGAATATTATATCCGCCGGTCTCCTCCATCGCGCGCACCCGGACGCGGTACTTTTCCAGCTGGGTCTGCTCCCGGTTCAGGGCAAGGTTGAGCTCCTCCGTCTTCTCTTCGATGATGCCGTCATACATGACGATCTCTTCCCCGACGAGCCGGAGCGCTTCCTTCGCGGCGTCATTTTTCTCTTCCAGGGCCGCCTTCTGGTCCAGGACGTTCGCCTGGGCTTCCTTCAGCGTGTCGACGCGCGCTTCCGCTTCCTTCACACGGGCGGAGATCTCATCCTTCTTCGCCTGCAGGGCGTCAATATCGCTCTGGGAGATGGCGAAAGCCGAGGGAATCACGCTCGCCACCAGGGAGAGCAGCATCAGCACCGCCATGATGACGGCGATGACGGAGATCATTCTTTTTCTCTGTTTCATTGCTTACACCTTCAGGTAATTGCGGATGGCGTTCACACCGCCGAAGACGCCGATCAGAACGCCGACGCCCACATAGGCGGCCAGCATCGGGAACATCACCCGGTTAAACGGGATCAGGGAAACAAAGCTTCCCGTCAGGGTATCCAGCAGGCTGCTGTTGAGGACGGTATAGATGCCCCAGACCGCGAGGAAGCCCAGCAGGCCGCCCAGGAGGCCGAGAATCAGACCTTCGATCACGAAGGGCGTGCGGATAAAGGAATTCGTCGCGCCGACCATCTTCATGATCGCGATCTCTTCACGGCGTCCGAAGGTCGTGAGCTTGATGGTGTTGGACATGATGAAGAAGGACACAAAGGTCAGAATCACCGTCAGGATCAGCGACACCACGCTCACGATGTTCCGGATCCGGACAAAGCGGTCGGCATACTCGATCTGGGCGTTTACCTTCGCGATCCCCGGGATCGCCTCCAGCTCGGCCTTGGTGTCGGCCATCTGGGAAATATCCGTCAGGTGGATGACGAAACGATGCCGGAACACCGTCGAATCGATGCCCTCCATCAGGCGGTCGTCATACTTGGACATGAAGCTCGTCATGGCCGCATCACGGGAGACGAAATCCGCCCCCCAGACGTTCGGCACGTTCATGATGTCGGTCTTCAGCGCCTCGGCGGAAGCCTCGTCCACGATGCTCTCGTCCACGAAAGCCACCACTTCGTTCTGCTGCTCCAGATCGGCGATCAGCGCGTCGATGTTCAGCGAGAGCAGCGTGATGCTGCCCATGATGATCAGGCAGGCCGTGATGATCGTCACCGAGGCGAAGGACATGAAACCGTGGGTCCGGATGCTCCGGAAGCCCTCACGAATGAGGTATGCACTCTTACTCAAGCTCATAGCTGTAATACCCGTCTCCGTCATCGCTGATCACATGGCCGTCGTCGATCGTGATGACCCGCTTGGAAAAGGCGTTGACCAGTTCCTTTTCATGTGTGACAACGAGAATCGTCGTGCCCATCTCGTTGATCTTCTCAAACAGCAGCATCAGTTCGAGGCTGCGCACCGGGTCGAGGTTTCCCGTCGGCTCGTCCGCCACGATCATGCGCGGGTTGTTCACCAGCGCACGGGCGATGGCGACACGCTGCTGCTCACCACCGGACAGTTCGTTCGGGAAACGCTTCTCGCGCCCCTCGAGCCCGACCAGCTCCAGCACATAGGGCACGCGCTTTGCGATGCTCTTGCCCTTGGCCCCGACCACGCGCATGGCAAAAGCCACATTGTCATAGACGGTCATGTTCTCAATCAGGCGGTAGTCCTGGAAAATCACCCCGAGCGTACGGCGTACCTTGGGGAGCTTCCTGCGCCTGATTTTCACCATGTCAAAATCATTGACAACAATCTCACCGGCGGTGGCACGCACTTCGCCGGTGATGAGTTTCATCAGGGTCGTCTTCCCCGAGCCGGAAGGTCCGACGAGAAAGACAAATTCCCCTTCGTTGATCGTCAGATTGATCCCGTCGAGCGCAACCGTACTGCTGCTGTCATAGATCTTCGTGACGTCTGTCATCTGTACCATAAATTGCCTCCGAGAAACTCGGTTCCGCCGGGATCCGGCCGAACAGAGAGGTCAGTATTTCGACGTATTCAGGGAATCGAGATACTGCTTTACCATCATCGCGACCTTGAACACGATGGCGTGATCAAACTCACGAAGATCCAGGCCCGTGATTTTTTTGATTTTCTCAAGCCTGTATACTAGCGTATTTCTGTGAACATACAGTTTCCGGGATGTTTCGGAAACGTTAAGATTGTTCTCAAAGAAGCGGTTGATCGTCTCCAGGGTGTCCTCATCCAGGGTCTCGATGGGGTTCTTTTTGAAGACCTCGTTGAGGAACATCTCACACAGGGTGGTGGGGAGCTGATAGATGATACGGCCGAGGCCGAGACTCTCATAATGGATGATGGTCTTGTCGCTTTCAAAGACGCGGCCGACGTCGATGGCGACCTGGGCCTCCTTGTAGCGGTCGGCCAGTTCCCGCAGATGGCGGGCCTCGGTGCTGATGCCGATGACGCAGCGGATTCCGAGCTGCTCATACAGCGCTTTCTCAATCCCCGCGGCGATGGCGTGGATCTCTTCCTTCGAAGTGTCCGCCTGAAGGGACTTGACCACCACGATGTCGCTTTCGTTGATGTTCAGGACGAAGTCATGCTGCCGGTCCGGGAACAGCCGGCTCACAAGCTCCCCGGCCGCCACGTCGGCGTTTTCCGTCTGACGCATGAGGAAGACCGTACGCGGCTCATCCGTGACAAAATGGAGTTCCTTCGCCCGGACATAGACATCCCCCGGCAGAATGTTGTCGGAGATGATGTTCTTGATAAAGGCCGCGCGGTTGTGCTTTTCCTCATAATTGGCCAGCGCCTCGTCAAAGGCGACGGCTGAGATGGCGCAGACCGTCTTCGCGACGGCGTCGGTGCCGTCCACGAAGGCCGCGTAACCGAGCTGGCCGCTCTCGGAACTGAGAAGCACATAGGTCCGCCCGGCCGTCACGAGCTCGTGACTGACACTGTCGACAAGGTTGAGGCGGAAGTCCTCCACCCGCGACCCGATGGCCGCAAGCTCACTGCAGGCGATGATATAGCCCTGATCGTCCACAACGCCGACCGTCCTGTCGACGGAGTCTTTCATCTGAATAATAACATTCTGAAAAATTCTGCTCGGCATAAACGCATTCTCCATTCCGCCTGTTTCCGGCTGAAAATCCGGTCGGTCAAGACCGTGCAGAGGAATCGAGCCCCCATTTGGGCAAAATGATTATAAAAAAACCACGTAGAAAATCACATAGCACTATAATAACTCTAATATCAGTAATTTTCAATAGAAAATGCGTCGGATTTTTGTGAATTTTTTCGGGTGAATTGCCAAACAAGTCAAAAACCGCAGAATTTCCGGGGCTGTTTTTGACTATTTTTCCATACCCAGCAGCTTGAACATCATGCACAATTCCTCTTCCGTCAGTTCCCGCCAGCGCCCGGCGCCGGGACCGGGTTCGACTCGAAGCGGTCCCACGGAGAGGCGCCGCAGCGTCAGGACGGGTTTCCCGACCGAGGCCAGCATCCGCCGCACCTGGTGGTACTTCCCCTCCCGCACGGTCACGAGGCACTCGCACGCATCCAGGATTTCAAGCTCCGCCGGCAGGCACGCCGTTCCGTCGGCAAGGACCAGGCCGCTTCGAAAGCGTTCGGGGTCCTCCGGCTCCAGCGGGTGTTCCACCGCCGCGCGGTAGACTTTCGGCACTTCATACTTCGGGGAAATCACCCGGTGGGCAAACTCGCCGTCATTGGTCAGGAGCAGCAGGCCGCTTGTATCCTTGTCCAGTCTTCCGACCGGGGCGATGTCCGTTTTCCGGATCTCCGGCGGAAACAGGTCCAGGACCGTCTCCCGCGTGCGGTCCCTGGAGGCGGTAATGAGGCCGGCCGGCTTATCCAGCAGATAATAGCGAAACCGCCGCCAGACGCAGGGCATCCCGTTGAGTGAAACGGCGGCCGCGGCTTCGTCGATCTTCCGCTCCGGTTTTCGGAGCACGGTTCCGTCCACCGCGACCGCGCCGGAGCGGATGGCTTTTCCGGCCTCGCTGCGGGTCAGGCCGGCGGCGTCGGCGATGTATTTATCCAAGCGTATCATGCCGGTCCCCCCCCCGCTTTCTACAGCAGGCGGAGCAGCCAGCCCAGCAGGTCCTCCCGCCCGTCCCCCTTCTCGGCGGAGAAGGGAATCAGCTCGGTCCCTTCGGTAAGGCGGAGCGTCTCACGGATCAGCGCCATGGCCGGGTCGATCTCGCTCTTTTTCAGCTTGTCCAGCTTGTTGGCCAGCACCACGAACGCACGCCCGGACCGCTTGAAATACTCCGCCATCCGGACATCGTCCGCCGTCGGCTTATGCCGCGCGTCGACGATCAGCACCCCGGCGTCAAAGGTCCCGTCTTCGGCGAAGAAGCTCTCCATCAGCTTTGCCCAGCGGTCCCGCTCCTCCTGGGACACCTTCGCGAAGCCGTAGCCGGGCAGATCGACGAGCCAGAGCTTTCCGTCGATGTCAAAGTAATTGACATGGATGGTTTTTCCCGGCGTCGCGCCGACTTTGGCAAACTGCCTGCGGTTTACGAGACGGTTGATGACGGAGGACTTGCCGACGTTCGAGCGCCCGGCAAAGGCCACCTTCGGAAGGGAGCTGCGCAGAAACTGCTTCGGCGCAGCGGCGGAGCGGATAAACTCCGCCCGGTTGAGGTTCAGACCGGTCATTTCAGACGCTCACCGTTCCGTTCACGGCCGCCTGCCGGCCGCCCGGCGCGCCGGCGGTTTCCCGCGGTTCGTCCCGCGGCGGGAAGACCAGCTTCAGCACTTCGTCCGCGTGTTCCACCGCCACGAAGCTCAGCTTTTCCCGCACCAGGGGGTCAATTTCTTCCAGATCCGACTCGTTCTCCTTCGGTATGATCACGGTGCCGACCCCGGCGCGCAGGGCGGCCATGGTCTTCTCCCGCAGGCCGCCGATGGGCAGCACGCGGCCGCGCAGACTGATCTCGCCGGTCATGGCGATGTCGCCGCGCACCGGCTTCCCGCTCAGGGCGGAGATGAGCGCAATGCACATGGTGATGCCGGCGGACGGGCCGTCCTTCGGCACCGCCGCCTCCGGAAAGTGGATGTGGATGTCCTTGTTCTTGTAAAACTCCGGGTCGATCCCCAGAAGCTCCGCCCGGCTGCGGATGTAGGTGATGGCGGCCCGCGCCGATTCCTTCATCACATCGCCCAGGTTGCCGGTGAGTTCGACCTTGCCGGTGCCGCTCACCACGGCGGTTTCGACGTCCAGCACCTCCCCGCCCACGGAGGTGTAGGCAAGCCCGCGCACCAGGCCGACCGCGGGGGCGCTGCGGCGCTCATCCGGCTTGAAGCGGACGGGGCCCAGCAGCTTTTCCAGCTTCTCCGGCCGTACTGCGAGGGACTTGAAGCGCCCTTCCGCGATGCCGCTGGCCGCCTTGCGGCAGAGGGCGGCGATCTCGCGCTCGAGCTGGCGCACGCCGGACTCACGGGTATAGCCGCGGATCAGGGCGCGCACGGCGTCGTCGCCGATCTTCAGCTGGGTCGCCTTCAGGCCGTGGCGCTTCCGCTGTTTGGGCAGGAGATGGCCCCTTGCGATGTGCAGCTTCTCCTCGTCGGTGTAGCTGGTCAGCTCGATCACTTCCATGCGGTCGAGCAGGGCGCGGGGAATGGTCTCGGTGGTGTTGGCCGTAGTAATAAAGAAGACCTCCGACAGGTCGAAGGGAATCTCCAGAAAGTGATCCCGGAAGGTTTTGTTCTGCTCCGGGTCCAGCGCCTCCAGCAGCGCGGCCGAGGGGTCGCCGCGGTAGTCGGAGCCCAGCTTGTCGATCTCATCGAGCACCATGAGGGGGTTGCAGCTCTTCGCCTGGATGATGCCGTTAATCAGGCGGCCGGGCATGGAGCCGATGTAGGTCTTGCGGTGGCCGCGGATCTCCGCCTCATCATGAATGCCGCCCAGCGAAACGCGCACCAGTTCTCTCCCGGTGGCGCGGGCGATGCTCATGGCGATGCTTGTCTTTCCGGTTCCCGGAGGCCCCACGAGGCAGAGCATGCCGCCCCTGACTTCGGGCGCCAGGGTCCGGACGGCGAGATACTCCAGAATCCGCTCCTTCACCTTTTCCAGGCCGTAGTGGTCTTCATCCAGCATCTTCCGCGCCAGCGCAAGGTCCGTGCTTTCTTCGTTCTTCTTTCCCCAGGGCAGTTCCAGGCAGATGTCCAGGTAGCTCCGCAGAACCGCCGCCTCGGACGATCCGAAGGCCTGCTTGCGCAGGCGGCTCAGCTCCTTGTCCAGCTTCTCCCGCACCTCATCGGGGCAGGCCAGGTTCTTGATCCGTTCCGCGTAGTCGCCGAAATCGTCGACCTGGTCCCCTTCGCCGAGCTCCGCCTGGATCGCGCGCAGCTCTTCCCGCAGGAAATACTCGCGCTGGTTCTCGGCCATCTGTTCCTGGGCCTGGGAAGAGAGCTCCTGCTCAATCTGCAGGACCTGGATCTCGCTGCGGATGATCCGGTTGAGCAGCAGGAAGCGCCGGGTCGGATACTCGCACTCGAGAACCTCCTGCTTGTCTTCAGGGTTGATCTGAAGATTCTGGGTAATAAAATACGCGATGTAGGCGGTATCCGGGTTTGCCAGGATCGGAAGGATCTGAGCGGAGGAAATGTCCCGCGTGAGTTCCAGATACTCATGAAAGGCCTCCAGGCAGGTGCGCACCGCCGCTTCCTTCCGCACCTCCGGAATCCGCTCCTTCCGGTCGGGCCGTTCCTGAACCGAGGCATAGCAGATTCCGCCCTTTTCCTCGATCCTGACCGCTTCGGCGCGGTAGAGGCCTTCGACGATCAGGCGGCTGTAGCCCTGATTCAGCTGGCGCAGCATCTGGCGAACGCGGCAGACGGTCCCGATGGAGCGGATCTCACCCGGCTTCGGATCGTCGTCCTCCAGGTTCTTCTGCATGGACATGAAAACCAGATGGTCCCCGCCCGCGGCGATCTCCGCCGCCTGCAGGGAGGAAGGGCGCTCGATATCGAACGAGAGCGTCATCTTCGGAAGCACCAGCAGACCGCGCATCGCAAGCGTCGGCAGCGTCAGAATATTTCGTTGTTCGTTTTCTTTGTTCATTGTCAATCCAAGTTCACTGTATATCCAAGTTCATTGTATATCCAAGTCTTTCCTCAATCAGGTCTCCGCCCGCGAGCTCCGGGGCAGCGCCTGTCTCATCCCGCGAGGTCTTTTGTACGGAGGACGAGCGGATGTCCGCCTTCCCGGACGCTGTCCTCCGTAATCACGACCCGGACGATCCCGGTATCGGAGGGGACGGTGTACATGATGTCCGTCATGACGGATTCCATGATGCTGCGCAGGCCGCGCGCGCCGATCTTCCGGTCAATCGCGCGGTCCGCGATGGCTTCCAGGGCGGCCGGCTCAAACACGAGCTCCACCCCGTCCATCTTCATGAGGGTCTCATACTGTTTGGTCATGGCGTTTTTGGGTTCCGTCAGGATGCGCACCAGATCTTCCCGCTTCAGGGTATCCAGCGTCGCCACCACCGGCAGCCGCCCGATCAGTTCGGGAATGATGCCGAACTTCAGGAGATCCTGCTGCTGAACCTGTTCAAACAGCGCGCCAAGGTCCTTTTCCTTTCCGCTTTCGATCTCGGCGCCGAAGCCCATGCTCTTGCGGGAGGTGCGCCGCTCGATGATCTTGTCCAGGCCGTCAAAGGCGCCGCCGCAGATGAAGAGAATGTTGGTGGTGTCGACCTGAATAAACTCCTGATGCGGGTGCTTCCGTCCGCCCTGGGGCGGGACATTGGCCACGGTCCCCTCCAGCAGCTTCAGCAGGGCCTGCTGCACCCCCTCGCCGGAGACGTCGCGGGTAATGGAGGTGTTCTCGCTCTTTCTGGCAATCTTGTCGATCTCGTCGATGTAGATGATGCCGCGCTGGGCGCGCTCGACGTCGAAGTCGGCCGCCTGCAGGAGCTTGACAATGACGTTCTCCACATCTTCGCCGACATAGCCGGCTTCCGTCAGGGTCGTCGCGTCGGCAATGGCGAAGGGAACATCCAGCATCTTCGCCATGGTCTGGGCAAAGAGGGTCTTTCCGCTGCCCGTCGGGCCGATCAGAAGAATATTGCTCTTCTGGAGCTCGACATCGTTCCTCGTGCTGTGCAGAATCCGCTTATAGTGGTTGTATACCGCGACCGAGAGAACCTTCTTCGCGCGTTCCTGGCCGATGACATACTGATCCAGATTCGCTTTGATCTGAACCGGCTTCGGCAGCCGGTCAAACACCATCGGAAGCCCGTCATAGCCGGTCATCGGCTCCGCGTCCGTTCCGTCCCCGATGATGCTCATGCACATCCGGACGCAGTCGTCACAGATATAACTGCCGTTTCCCGCGATCAGGCGGTTTACCTGACTCTGGGGCTTTCCGCAGAACGAGCAGCGCAGGCTGCGTCTGTCTTCATTTTTTGCCATTCCAATTCTCCTTCAAGCAGTATAGCTCAATATGGGGGAGCACCTAAGTGTTCCCCCATATTCTGACTCAGCGCTTTGTAATCACCTGATCAATGATGCCGTATTCCAGCGCTTCCTGGGCGGTCATGAAGTGATCGCGCTCACAGTCGCGTTCCACCTCTTCCACCGTTTTGCCGGTGTTCTCCGCCAGGATCGCGTTCAGGCGCTGCTTGATCTTCAGGATCTGCTCCGCCTGGATCTGGATGTCCGTGCACTGGCCCCGGCTGCCGCCGGAGGGCTGATGAATCATGATTTCGCTGTTCGGGAGCGCGATGCGCTTGCCCTTTGCTCCGGAAGAGAGCAGAAACGCTCCCATGGAGGCGGCCATTCCGATGCAGATGGTGGAGACGTCCGGCTTCACATACCGCATGGTATCGTAGATGGCCAGACCCGCGCTCACACTGCCGCCGGGGCTGTTGATATAAAACTGAATATCCTTGTCCGGATCCTGGGCCTCGAGGAAAAGAAGCTGCGCCACGACGAGGCTTGCCGTCGTGTCGTTCACTTCTTCCGAGAGCATGATGATCCTGTCGTTGAGCAGACGGGAGAAGATATCATAAGAACGCTCTCCACGGCTGGTCTGCTCCACGACATAGGGGATGAAACTCATTCCGCCTTCTCCTCAGCCTGCTCCACCGCTTCGGCGACGGCTTCGCCGGCGACCTCATCGGCAAACTCTTCCTTCATTTCCTTCGCGGCCTCTTCCGGATCCATCTCATCCGCGGACTTCGCGACGGCGCTGCCGACGATCAGGTTCATGGCCTGCTCCTTCTTGAGCTCGTTCTTCAGGAAGTCCTCGCCGAAGTAGCGCTTGACATCGTCCGCCGTGGCGCCGACGTCTTTCGCGGTCTTCTCATAATAGGCCTGGAGCTCCTCTTCCGTCGGCTCCAGCCCCTCGGCCTTCGCGACGGCCTCGAGAAGCAGCTCGGTCTTCACCTGGGCCTCGGCGGCCGGGCGGATGGAGAACTTCAGGGAATCCTCGTTCATGCCGAAGAGTTTGAGCAGCTCTTCGCGGGTCATGTCGCGGTCGTTCATGCCGAACTGGGCGGCGTAGTTGCGCAGGAACTCGTCAACCTTCTCCTCGAACATCACTTCGGGGATCTCGCCGGTCATATTCTCACAGGCCTTGCGGATCACTTCATCCTTGAACGCGGTCTCGGCGCTGTCGTCCATGCGCTTCTGGAGATTCGCACGCACGTCGGCCTTGTATTCTTCAAAGGTATCAAACTCGGAGACGTCCTTGGCAAACTCATCGTCCAGCTCCGGATACTCGGGAGCGCTGACCTCGTTGCAGACGATGTGGAAAACCACCGCCTTGCCGGCCAGATTCTCGGCATAGTTCTCGGGGAAGGTGATGTCGATGTCCTTCTCCTCGCCGGCGCTCATGCCGACCAGCTGCTCCTCAAAGCCGGGGACAAAGGAGTTGGAGCCGAGTTCGAGGGAATGGCCTTCCGCCTTGCCGCCGTCAAACGGCTCGCCGTTGAGGAAGCCTTCAAAGTCGATGTTCACGGTGTCGCCCATTTCGGCGGGGCGCTCGACCGTCAGCATACGGGCATTGCGCTTCTGAACACTCTTAATCTCGTTATCGACCGTCTCGTCCGAGACCGTCTCGGACGTGCGGAGGGCTTCGATGCCCTTGTAGTCGCCGAGGACGACTTCCGGATAGGTGGTCACGTCAAAAGTAAACTCGCAGGCCTTTTCCTCCGTCACATTGACGTCGGAGATGCGGGGCTGGCCGACCACACGAAGCTCCCCTTCCTTCACGCCGAGGGAAAAGGCTTCGGGGGCCAGATCGTCCATCGCGTCCTGGTAAAAGACTTCCCTGCCGTACATGCCCTCAATCACCTGACGCGGGGCCTTGCCCTTGCGGAAGCCGGGAATATAAACATCCTTCTTGTTCTTCAGATAAGCGCCGTTGACGGCCTTTTCAAATTCGGCCGAATCCGCGGCAACTGTAAATACTGCAGTATTGTGCTCTTTCTTCTCGATGTTTTTCAAAATCATGGAATCTTTCCTCCTCATCTGCACATGCTCCGGTATCATAACAGATTTCATTTATAAAATCAATCATTATTTCTTCTTTTCATCCGGGTTTTCCGCTGATTTTGTTCCGGTTTTTCCCGTTCGCGCCTTTCGCGTCCCGCCCGGGTCCGCCGCCTGTCCGAAAACGGGCAGCGACGGAATCAGCAAAACCAGTTCCGCCGCGGCGATCAGCGCCGTCACGGCGGCCGACCAGCTGATCCCCCGCCCCATGCGGTAGAGCAGGAATGCCGCGGAACCGGAGAAGGCCAGGCAGAGGATCGTCACGACCGGCGCGAAGTACGGATTGGCGTTCTTTCCGAAACTCAACAGTGCGCCGGCCATGGCCAGAACCGCGCCGATCATCATCAGCACGCCGGCGTCAAACCGGTCCCGATACTTCTCTCCCGCCTGCCGCGTATACTCTTCCAGCCATTTCTCGGACGCGGTCAGGAGATCCATTCCGTCCCGGTTTCCGCGTCGAATCTCTTCCCTGGACAGGAGAGCCGATTTGAGCGTTTTCTCTCGCTCCTCCAGTTTTTTCTGTTTCTCGGCCTCTTCCGCGCTCTGCTGAAGCAGCTTCTCCTGCGCATCCAGATCCCGCTTCTTTTTGTCCAGTTCTTCGGCCTTTTTCTTCTGTTCGTCCTTCGCCGCGTCCAGCTGCGCCCGGCCCTCGGCCAGGGCCGCTTCGCCCTCTTCGAGCTCTTTTTCCGTCTCCCGCAAAACCGAAAGCTGCTCCGCGAGCTGGGATTGGGCTTTTGTGATCGCGCTGATCTGACCGTTCAGTCCCGTCAGTTTCTCATAGGCGCTGTTTACAGCCTCGTAAGCGCTTGCCCGCTCATCTTCAAGGAGTTCCGGAATCATTTGAATGTCGCCTTTGTTGGCTTCATAGGCTTCCTTGATCTGTCTCAGGAACTCCTCATTTCCGGAAGGAAATTCCGGATTTTCCGTCAAAGCATCCAGCAGAACCCGATTGATGGCTTCACGCACAAGAGCGCCGATCTCTTCAATGTTTCCTGCCAGTTCAGACGCTTCCCGAATACGGTCTGCCAGCTGCTGACTCCCCGCGTCCATGGCGGCAATCGTCTGAAGGATGTCATAGACTTGCTGAAGCGTTTCGGCATCCGCCTCGGGGTCTTCGCCGGGAAGCGCTTCCCTGATGATTGACATGAATTCCCCTGCGCTCCCCACTTCCGCGGCCTGCAGAATACCGTCCATTATGTTCGGCGGAACTTCGACAGTCTCCGCTTTGCCGCGAATCACTGCGGCATCCTCAAGGAGCTTCCTCATTTCCGTCACAACATTGTCCAGCGCCGTTTGGACTCTCTGCCCGCCGGAGTCGGTCTCCCCGGTTTCGGGAGATCTCGGCGGGGCCTCCACCGGGTCTGTCTCAGGCTCCTCCGGCGGGTCTGCCGGAGGATCTTCCGGCGGGTCTGTATCCGGGTCTTCCGGCGGGTCTTCCGGCGGGTCAGTATCCGGGTCTTCCGGCGGGTCTGTCACGGGATTCTCCTGACCGTCACCCGGTTCCGCAAGTTGCTCTTCGCCGCCGGTCTTTTCCTGCTCTTCACTGCCGTCGGAACTGTTATTGGAAGCATCGTCCCCTGTATTCGTATTGAATCCAGCTCCGCCATTGCCCCCGGACGAGTTCCCGTCCGCCTGTTCTGAACCCGCAGGAGGGCTGTAATTCTCAAGCGCATCAATCAATTCGGAAACGGCGCTTTCCAGGCGTAATACGGACCCGCTGTTTCCTCCACTGACGCCGTCATCCGAGAGGATCTCCAGGATCTTGGACATGACCTCCTCCGCCGTACTCAGCCCCGAAGAGATGCCGCCGGTCAATCCGGTGACCCGCTCAAGCATATTCAGCATCTTCCGAAGTGCCTTTCTCAGGGTCACGATCTGCGTCTTCCCGGTTTCCAGCGCCGATTCCGCCTGGTCGAGGGCGGCGGTTCCCATTTCCAGGCCGCCGTTTGTCGCGGTATAGGTGCTCAGATCCGCGCGGTGCTTCGCCGTATCGGTGTCGTACTTCTTCTGTTTTTCCTCCAGGGTTTTGTTCAGTTCCTCATAGGAAACCCGGTCCATCAGCGCGGCGCTGATTTCCCGGTATTCGTCAATCCGGCTTTGGAGGTCCCGGAGTTCGGACTCGTCTTTCCGCCGCTCCTTATTCGCCGCCCGGATGCCGAGTCCGCCGGACACCAGCATGGAGAGACTGATAACGGCAAGGCACAGAGCCAGAAATCTTGTCCATCCGGTTGTTTTCAAGCAGCGTCCCTCCTCTCCGTTTTCCTTCGGCCGTCTGTCTTCCGAGCCTGTTTTTTCAGATCATATTTCATTATTATATCAGGTTTATTATATCAGGTTTTTCCCGGAAAATGTAAAAAACTTATGTACAGGCGTCATTGCGCTGAAAAAAGCGTCTCTTCCCTGCCTTTCCAAGCTTGACAAATGGCGCCCGGCTCCCTATAATAACCAAAATGTCGTTTTTTCGACGTAATATGAAAGGAGAGAATTCATGGCGACCATTATCAATGAACCCGCTCATACTTTTAACGAGTATCTGCTCATCCCCGGCTATTCCTCCTCGAAGTGCATCCCGGAGAATGTTTCGCTGAAGACTCCTCTTGTGAAGTTCCGCAAGGGAGAAGAGCCCGCCATCACAATGAATATTCCGATGGTGTCCGCGATCATGCAGTCTGTTTCCGGAGATCGGCTCGCAGTCGCTCTCGCCACGGAAGGCGGTATTTCATTTATCTATGGTTCGCAGACGGTAGAAGACGAAGCCGCGATGGTACGCAGAGCCAAGAGCTACAAGGCCGGCTTTGTCCGCAGTGATTCCAACATCAGTCCGGACGCCACCCTGAGCGACATTCTGGCGCTCAAGGAAAAGACCGGGCACTCGACCGTCGCCGTGACCGAAGACGGCACCGCCGACGGGAAGCTGATCGGCATCGTTACCAGCCGCGACTATCGCGTCAGCCGCATGGAGCCTTCGATGAAGGTCCGTGAGTTTATGACCCCGTTTGAGAAGCTCGTCTGGGCCAAAGAGGGCACCACCCTGAAAGAGGCCAACGACATCATCTGGGAGCACAAGCTCAACTCTCTCCCCATCATCGACGACAGCGGACGCCTCTGCTACTTCGTATTCCGCAAGGACTATGACATGCACAAGCAGAACCCGAACGAACTGCTGGACGCCCATAAGCGCTATGTCGTCGGCGCCGGTATCAATACCCGCGACTACGCCACACGCGTCCCCGCCCTCATCGAAGCCGGCGCGGACGTTCTCTGCATTGACTCCTCCGAGGGGCATACCGACTGGCAGAAGTTCACCCTGGCCTGGATCCGGGAGCACTACGGAGACAGCGTCAAGGTCGGCGCCGGAAATGTCGTGGACGCCGCCGGCTTCCGCTTTCTCGCCGACTGTGGTGCGGACTTTGTCAAGGTCGGCATCGGCGGCGGCTCCATCTGCATCACCCGTGAAACCAAGGGCATCGGCCGCGGCCAGGCCACTGCCGTCATTGAGGTCTGCGCAGAGCGCGACCGCTACTATGAAGAGACCGGGATCTATGTCCCCGTCTGCTCCGACGGCGGCATCGTCTATGACCACCACATCACCCTCGCCCTCGCCATGGGCGCCGACTTCGTCATGCTGGGCAGATACTTTGCCCGCTTCGACGAGAGCCCCACAAACCGCGTCAACATCGGCGGTACTTATTATAAGGAATACTGGGGCGAAGGCTCCGCACGCGCCCGCAACTGGCAGCGCTATGACATGGGCGGCGACAAGAAGCTCTCGTTTGAAGAGGGCGTCGATTCCTACGTTCCCTATGCCGGCAGCCTGAAGGACAACGTCGCACTGACCCTGAGCAAGGTGCGCCACACCATGTGCAACTGCGGCGCGCTGACGATCCCCGAGCTGCAGGAAAAGGCCGTGCTCACGCTGGTCTCCTCCACGAGCATCGTGGAAGGCGGCGCCCACGACGTCATCCAGAAGGACACCACCCCTTCCTTCAAGTAAGCCCGAAGGGTTTCCCCCGATCAAAAACTGTCCCGGTCAGAGACCGGGACAGTTTTTTCTTCCCCGCGCGGGCGGGGCGAACCCCTGGCGCAGCCGCGTCAGGACCTGATCAAAGTACCGGCGCCCGGCCTCACGACCGCGACCTGGCCCCCATGCGCTTGAGCGCCTGCTTGTTTTCATACATCAGCTTGTCCGCTCTCTCAAAAACAGCGTGACAGCTTTCATCGGAACCGCGGACATAATCCGAAATCCCCGATGAGACGACGGCCTGATCCGTGCCGACATGGCTCTCGGAAATCCGGCGCATGTTCTCCATGAGCTTCTCCCGGTTCTCATAATCACGGCCCTGAAGCACAATGACAAATTCATCGCCGCCGGTCCGGAAAACCGGGCTGCGTTTGAACAGGTCGCAGATTATCGCGCAGGCCGAGCGGATATACTCATCGCCCGCCTTGTGCCCGAAGTTGTCATTGATGTATTTCAGTCCGTTGACATCACAGACAACCACGGCAAAATCAGCCGCCGTGTTCCGGCGGATGGCGTTGTCCAGTTCCAGTTCCGTCATCAGGAACGCGTGCTTGTTTCTGACCCCGGTCATGGAATCGGTATTGGCAAGCTTCTCGATTTCCTCCTTCTGTTTGTTCATGAAGGAGTAGTTGCTCAGCATGATGACCAGTGCGAAGGCAAACATCCCTGTCGCCATGAGGATGGTGCGGGTATCGGCTTTTTCGAGGTTGCGCATCTGCTCATTAATGAACTGTCTGTCCGCCATCCGAACCGCGAGGCCGTCCTGTGAGGCAAGATAATACCGGCTGATGTTCTCCATCATCAGGTGGTTGGAATCCACCATGGACTGCCGCATCCAGATCAGGGCGATAAACAGCACCAGAGCCAGAAGCGCCACCCAGACAATCAGGGATTTGCCGAAGCGGGCGGCATGGTCGCGCCGAAGGATGCTGCGGAAATACAGAAAGCCGAGAACCGTCCACACGATAAATAGAAGAAAGGATTCCTTGGCCATGTTGCTTTCCGCCACCAGGTTGGGAAGCAGAACGTAGGCCAGAAAGAAGGCCATGACCACAAAGCCGAGGGCACCCGTCCACTTCTCCGTCCGGTCATTCCGGGTGATTGCCAGTTTCCGGGCGCTTGCCGAGACGAGGGCGTAAATGATGGTCGCGCCGACCGTCGTAATATCCACAATCCAGCCGATTGCCGTTCGCCCCAGAAACGGGACGGGCAGAGAGAGCCACGCCACCAGCAGGATCGCGTTTCCCGGCGCGCCGTGCCGATTCAGTTCCGCGAACTTTTCAGGCAGAACCTGATCCTTTCCCAGCGCGTAAAAGAGGCGGCTGAGCGCGGTGGTATTGCCGATCAGGCTGGTGACAATCAGCGCCAGCAGCGCAATCATCAGCATGCTCACGCCGAAGCGGCCCATATAATGCTGCGCCGCATAGAAGGCCGGAAGCCCCTTGAGTCCGTCCAGTTTCCCGATGTCCCTCATATAGTCCAGCCAGGAAGCGTACTCCGGCGGATAGGCCGTGACGGAAAGGAGCGAAATGAAGATATAAAGCAGCGTAGTGGAGATCACCGTGATGACCAGAATACGGAAAAAGCGGCTGTGCCGGAACGAAAACTCCTCCGACATATGGGAGATATTCTCAAAGCCGATAAAGGCCCAGGGAGAAATGACCGCAATTTTGATGATCTGCGAGACCGCGCTGCTCTCCGGAACATAGGCCGGCTCCAGCGAGCTGTCCAGACGGAGGACGGCGCCGGCGAACACCACAACGATTCCGAGTACAAAGGCAGCCGCCAGGATCACCATGAGCCGTGCCGCGGCCTTTTTATGCCTCGTCAGAAAGAACACGGTGAGAATCACGGCCGCGATGGGAAGCAGCGTCTCCCCGAGGTACACCTCATAGCCGAAGAGCGAATACAGCCTGCCGAAGCGGAAAATATCCCCCACAAAATACCGGGCAAAGAGCGGCAGAGAAGTGGCGTTTGCCCAGAGGACCGCAAGATAGGTCATGGAAAGAAACCATGCCGTCAGGAAGCCATAGTCATACCCGTACTGCTCCTTGGCAAAGGTATATGCGCCTCCGGCTTCCGGATAGCACTGCATCATATAGGCATAGTTCCGGCTGATAATCAGCATGACGGCGGCGCCCAGAACCATTCCGATCACGCTTCCGAGAATCCCCGCCTGAGCGAGATAGGTGTTGCAGGTGACCACCAGAGAGCCCCAGCCGATGCTGGTGCCGATGGCATAGGCCCAGGCCGCAGCCGGGGAAATATCCTGGCGCAGCCGGTTCTGATCCGTCTCCATTTCAATTCTTCCCTTCTGACATAAATATAAGTTCGGCACTGACCGGGCTTTCGCGGCAGCCCGGACAATCCCTTAAAAATAAAACAGCTTTTTCTTGACAAGCGCCCATCTTTTGTGCTATAGTAGCTGAGCGTTCGGATCTGCAGAAGTACCCAAGAGGCCGAAGGGGCTCCCCTGCTAAGGGAGTAGGTGTCTAAAAAGCACGCGAGGGTTCAAATCCCTCCTTCTGCGCCACGCAAACAGCTTTGATTTCTTATGAATCAAAGCTGTTTTTTATTCCCCGGCGCCGCGCTTCACTGCTGAACCTGCGCCCGGGCATAGCGCAGCAGAATCTCCGCAGCCTGCCCCCGGACGGCCGCGGTTTCCGCCCCCAGGAGAACCAGCACCACATTATGCGTCTCTCCGTCCTTCTGAACCGGCATGGTCGCCACGAGACAGTAGCCCGCCCGGTCCGTGGAGCCGGTCTTCAGCCCGGTGATGCCGGTCATGTTGTAGATCAGGGGGTTGGAGTTTGCCGTCCAGTAATCGTTCAGGCTCGGCATATGCGCCAGTGTCGTGGAGGTGATCTCCGTAATCTCCGGATACTGCCGCAGAATCAGCTGCGTCAGCAGGAACAGATCCGCCGCGCTCATCCGGTTCTGCCGCTTGAAGGGCGTGCTGCCTCCGTCATAGGAGGGCAGACCGCTGCAGTTATACATCGCAGCGGAATAGAGGCCGAGCTCTCTGGCCCTTACGTTCATGCGCTCCACAAAGGCCTCCTCGCTCCCGCAGAGATGCTCTGCCAGGGCGACGGCCGACTCATTGCTGCTGGCAACCAACATGGCTTCCACCAGTTCCCCGAAGGGCACCCCGGCCCCCGCCTCCATCGGAACAATGCCGTCCTGCGTACGGGACACGGCATAGGCATGGTCTGAAATCCGGACCGTGTCGGAGCTTCTGATCTCTCCGGCGTCGATGCCCTCCTTCAGAATGTAATAGCTCAGCAGCTTGGTCAGACTCGCCACCGGAAGCTCATTGTACCCGTTGAGAAGAAAGAGCGCTTCCCCGCTGTCGGCATCTGCGAGATACACGCTGCTGATGTTGTCAAAGTAGCCCGCGTCGCGCAGCGCCTTCACATCCGGAATAAAGTGCTGGTTCGGTTTCGCGGTCCAGGTGCCGCCGTTTTTTTCAAATGTCATATCGAGCATCAGCTGAACATCCGTGACGCTCATATAAAGATCGCCGTTCTGGGGGTTATAGGTATAATACTTTCTGTCTCCCCCGTCCACGATCAGGCGGTTGCGGGCAAGATTCAGCACCACCGGCGCGCTGTTTCCCGTCGCCCCGCCGGCGCCGGATGAGAGGACCGGGGTCTGGCCGGTCGAGACGGAAAAATACTCTCCGTCCGCAGAGGAGACAATCCGCTCAAAGCGGAAGCGCTTCTCCGTCGCGCTGAAAGCCGCGGCAAGATCAGTCAGGGAGAGATAGAGATTTCCCTCATAGGAATCGTTGTACGCGCGGACCGCCTTCTGTTCTCCGTTTACCGTGATCTGCATCGAAAATGCCTCCCCATCCGCAAAAGCCGGGGACGGGAGGAGGGCTAAACAGAGGATGAATACCAGGAGGATTGCCAGGAGCCGATTTTTCATTTCCTTTCCCTTCTTTCACTGCTGATAATCGTACCGCCGCCCAGGACGGTCTCCCCGTCTTCGCCGTAGAGAACGGCCGCCTGACCGGGTGCCGGGGCGCGCTGCGGCTCATCAAAGCAGATGCGAAGCCGGCCGTCTTCCATGCTCACAGTTGCCGGGCGCTCAGGCTGGCGGTAGCGGAGCTTCACCTTCGCCCGGATCGGCGCGGTGAGCGGCTCCCCGGAGATCAGATTGACCCGTTCGGCATAGACGGTGTCGATCCGGAAACCGGACTCACCTGTCAGGGTGACCGTGTTCCGCTCCGGGTCAATGGCCGCAACGTAAAGCGGCTCCTTCGCCGAAACCCCGAGTCCTCTCCGCTGGCCGACGGTATAGCGGATGATCCCCTTGTGCCGGCCGAGGACTTTCCCCTCGGGACTCACGAAGTCCCCCTCCGGGAAAACGAGCCCGGTCGTCCGCTCGATGAAGGCGGCGTAATCCCCGTCCGGTACAAAGCAGATATCCTGGCTGTCCGGTTTCTTCGCGTTCAGGAAGCCATGGGACTCCGCAAGCTCCCGCGTCTGCTGTTTCGTCAGCTCCCCGAGGGGAAAGAGCGTCCTCCGGAGCTGCTCCTGCGTCAGGGAATAGAGCACATAGCTCTGATCCTTCGAGGGATCCAGCGCCTTTTTCAGACTGTATTGTTCCCCGTCAAAGCAGACCCTGGCGTAATGTCCCGTCGCAATGGCGTCACAGGAGAGGGCCTGCGCACGCTCGTAGAGCTTTTCAAACTTCAGATACCGGTTGCAGTCGATGCAGGGATTCGGGGTTCTCCCGTTCCGGTAGCTCTCGATGAAGGGGGCGATCACACGGTCGTGAAAGGATTCGGTGAGGTTGAAGACATAAAACGGCATGCCGAGCCGGAAAGCCACGCCGCGCGCGTCCTCGACATCGTCCAGCGAGCAGCAGGTCTTCTCCGTTCCGGCCGGATTCTCTTCCCCGGCAAACAGGCGCATCGTGCAGCCCACGCAGTCGAAGCCCTGCTCCCTCAGGAGAAGGGCGGCCACGCTGCTGTCCACCCCGCCGCTCATGGCTACCAGTACTTTTTTCATCATGCCTCTCTTCCCCTCGGGAGAACCGCGGAGGCGGGAATTCAGTCCCTTCCGTGGCCGCCGTGCCGGTTTCCCGAACGTACAATTAAATTAATTATATCATTGCTTTGCCTTTCTGCCAAGCCCTTTTGCTCATCCTGTCCTTTTGCTCATACCCGTTCACGATCCGGGACACGCGGCCGCCCGCGTTTTCGGAATCTTAACGCGGGCAGCGCCGCTTTCTTTCGGATAGTCCTTTTGTTTTCCGTGAAACTGTGGTACAATCACAGGAGAAAAAACGGAAAGGAACGTTTCGCTATGCGCGCTGTTGTTACAAGAGTCAATCACGCCTCCGTCGTCATCGACGGTGAAGTACACGGTCAGATCGGGAAGGGCCTGCTTGTCCTGCTCGGCGTCCACAGGGATGACACGGAGAAGGAAGCTTCCAAAATCGCAGATAAGATCTGCGGCCTGCGGATTTTCGAGGATGAAAACGGGAAGATGAACCTTTCGCCCGACAAGGCCGGCGCCGGGCTTCTGATCATCAGCCAGTTTACCCTGTTTGCCGACTGCCGCTCCCGCCGCCCGGGCTTCTCCCTCGCCGCGAGGCCCGAGACCGCCGTGCCGCTCTACGAGCAGGTGATCCGGGAATGCAGGGACCGCGGCTTCCACGTGGAAACGGGTGTTTTTGCCGCGGAGATGAAGGTCGACTCGGAAAACGACGGGCCGGTCACGATCCTGCTGGATACCAATGAATTATAAGGATTATAAGGGTAAGGACCTGACGGAGGCAGATTATGCCTAAACTGATATCGGATCTCGCGGTCATGCTGCTGACCGCCGGCATCGTCACCATTCTCTTCCGGCGCCTGGGGCAGCCGCTTGTACTGGGATATATTCTGGCCGGCTTTCTGGTCGGTCCCTACATGCCGTTCTTCTTCACGGTCGCGGACTCGGCTTCCATCGAGACCTGGAGCGAGATCGGCATCATCGTGCTCATGTTCGGCCTCGGCCTGGAGTTTAATCTCCACAAGCTCGCCAGCGTCGGCGGCACCGCCGTGATCACGGCGCTGACCGAGGTGCTGGGGATGCTGGTTCTCGGTTATCTCGTAGGTCAGGCCATGGGCTGGCCGATGATGGACAGCATTTTCCTTGGGGGTATGCTCTCCATGAGTTCCACCACCATCATCATCAAAGCCTTTGACGAGCTCGGCGTCCGGAAGCAGCCGTTTGCGGAACTGGTGTTCGGGACGCTGGTCATTGAGGACATCGCGGGCATCTTCATGATGATCATCCTCTCCACCGTCTCGGTGAGCAAGAACATCTCCGGCGCCGCCCTCGCGCTGCAGCTGGGAGAGCTGGTGCTGTACCTGGCGCTCTGGCTGATTCTGGGGATTTATATTCTGCCGACGTTTCTGCAGAAAGCCAGAGATTTCATGAACGATGAGACGCTGCTGATTGTCTCGCTGGGCATCTGTTTCGGCATGGTGCTGCTGGCGGAGGCGCTCGGCTTTTCCTCCGCCCTCGGCGCGTTTCTGGCCGGCTCCCTGCTGGCCGGCACCGTCCACGCGGAGCGGGTGGAGCATCTGACGGGCGGGATCAAAGACCTGTTCGGGACAGTCTTCTTCCTCTCGGTCGGCATGATGATCGATCCGTCAATGATCGTCAAGTACGCACTCCCGATCCTGATCATTACGCTGGTCACCATTTTCGGCAAGCTCATCATCTCATCCCTCGGCGTGCTGCTCTCCGGCCAGCCGCTGCGCATCGCGGTTCACTGCGGCGCATCCCTGGCGCAGATCGGTGAGTTTGCCTTTATCATCGCGACGCTGGGCATGAATCTGGGGGTGATCTCCGACTATCTCTACCCGATCATTGTCTCGGTCTCGGTGATCACGACGCTGACTACCCCGGCGTTTATCAAGAACGCGGACCGGCTCTACCTTCTGGTCCGGCGCCTGCTGCCGAAGAAGCTCGGGGAAAAGCTGGAACGATACACAAGCGACACGCCGCCGGCCTCGGAGACCCAGGACAGCGACTGGGCCAATTACCTGCGCCGGTATGTCAGGATCACGGTGCTCTACGGGGTGCTCATGTTCGGGGCGACACTCATCGGGCAGCTGCTGGTCTATCCCTTCCTGCAGGATAATCTGCCGGACGCCCGGATCGCGCAGGCGGTCAGCATTCTGTTCTGTGCGCTGGGGATCTCGCTGTTCATCCGTCCGATGCTGGATCTGCACTCCACAGAATACACGACGCTCTGGGTGAAGAACCGCTACTACCGCCTTCCCCTGATTGCGCTGACCGCGCTGCGGTTCATGCTGATCGTGCTGATCGCGTTCTTCCCGCTGCAGACGATTCTCCAGGCGCGCAGCTGGCTGCTCCTGCCGCTCATCGCGGCGGCGATTCTCCTCATCTACCGCAGCGGCTGGATGTCCTCCGCCTATGTCTCGGCAGAGGCGCGGTTTATGGCCAACTTCAACGAGCGGAACCTCCAGCGTGAGGTTGGGGTGGAAGATGAGATGGAATGGCTGGACGAGGCGCTTTATGTGCAGAAGCTCAGCTGTCCGCAGGAACTCTACGGGAAGACGCTGAAGCAGCTTGCCTGGGGCAGTCATTTCAGCGTCAATGTCATTCAGGTCATCCGGAAGGGCAAGGTCCGCAACATGCCGTCCGGTACACTGGAACTTCACGAAGGCGACCTGCTGGTCCTGGTCGGGAAGGCGGAAGATCTTCGTTCGCTCCACCTCAGCCTCGGCATGCCGGAGCACGAAGAGCTTCCCACGCTCCGCGCCTATACGGAAGCGCAGGCCGACTCCCCCTACGCGGTCTTCGCCTATGCCATCAAGGTCAGGAAGGATTCGGAGCTTGCCGGAAAGAGCATCCGCTCCAGCGCGCTGCGGGAGAAGTACGACTGCATGGTTCTGGGGCTGCAGCGCAACCGCCTGCCGATCCTTCAGCCGGATCTCAGCATGACCATCCAGCCGGACGACTTTATCTGGATCCTCGGCAGCAGAAGAATGGCGGAAAAACTCCTCGCCGGCGGATTCGACACGGATGAAGAGGATCCTCTTCCGGAAGTTCCAGCAGACTGAACAGGATCTGTTTCTATTTCCAATACACGCAGAATATGGAGCAATAATAAACAGCACACAATATATAAACGCAGGGCGGTGATTCTGAGCAAATCACCGCCCTGCGTTTTCTCCTGACTTCTGATCAGGCCATGATCCGGCCTTTGGGTTTCCTGTCAAATCGGAGTGTCAGATCCGTTTCCGTTGTTATTTTGCCAGGTTCTGAAGCATACTCAGCAGACCACCGGACTGTCCGTCCTCTCCGCCGGCTCCGCTGGCCATCAGCATCGGGAGCAGATCCGCGATCCCCAGCTTCTCCCCTTTCAGGATCCGGGTTGCCAGCTTCTTGTCGTCGGAAGCCGCCGCACGATAGAGCTCAATCAGTTTCTGCTCCGCAGCGCTGAGAGAGGACACACTTGTTGTTTTGCCCGTCGTGCCGGAAGCGGTCTTCTTCGATGTCGCGGAGCTTGTCTTCTTTGCTGTCGCCGATGCAGTCTTGGAAGCCGTCGTTGACTTCGCCGAGGTCGTTTTCCTGGCGGCCGCGGTTTTGGAGGCCGTCGTTTTTGACGCAGAGGTCGTCTTGGATGTCGTGGTGGCAGAGCTGCCGCCCTTTGGCGCCTCCAGAAGAGACTTCTGGGTAATGCCGAGTGCTTTTGCGATCGCCTTCAGATGAGTCTGAGAAAGATCCTTCTCCCCGCGTTCTGCTTTGCCGATATCACTTCCGCTGAGTCCGTCGATTCCGCTCGCCAGCTGTTCCTGTGAGAGCTTTTTCGCCGTACGCGCTTCCCGGATCAGGGTTCCGACTTTTTTTACCGCCATGATTCTTCCTCCTTGAATGATTCTTGAGTCCTGTATTGTATATCCGTGCCCGGTAGACCGTTCTCCGAAACATAATGGCCATTGGTCTGCACGAGGGGACTGTCTTCTGCCGAAACCTTTCGGACAAGTTTCAGTGCCGTACGGAACATCCATCCCACAAAGATCAGGAAAATGATGCTCATGATGTCGTTTTGCATCGACGCGATGAAATCATAGACGCCGTGCAACAGGATTGGAATCCAGAGCGCCATCTTGCGTGCATGGGCGGATTCTTCCATATATCCGGCCAGCTCATACCGCTTCGCGACGCCGTACCAGACCCCCATGAAGACGCCGAAACACGCGTGTCCCGGAACCGCGGTCACTGCCCTCGCCACCGCCGTCCCGAAACCGAAGCGCAACACGTAGGCGATGTTCTCCCAGAGCGCAAAGCCCAGCGAAACAAACACCGCGTAAACCACGCCGTCAAACTGGCAGTTAAAGTGCGGGCTCTTCCAGGTCCGGACTTTCAGCAGCAGGTACTTGAAGCCTTCTTCCGAGAACGCAACGACAATGAAGTACAGCAGCGCATCGGAAAGCAGTCCGCCGTTCGGAAACAGATTCGCCAGGGCGATGCTTCCCAGTTCCTCCGCAGTTCCGGCCAGGGAGGTTGAAATAATCCCCAGAAACAGAAGCCCGATCAGCATCCCGATCGGCTCCTTCTCCAGCCGGTCGGCCTGATAGACTTTGACCATCAGGAAAACCGCCGGAACCACCGCAGCCGCAATGAGTATCAGATCAACCATGTTCTTTTCAGACTCCCTGTATAGAGTATAAGCCCGGCAGTGCCGGGCTTATCAAAATAGTGGATGCTCACTTGTCCAGATAGGTCTTCAGCAGCTCCTGCAGCAGTTCATCCCGGTCCAGCCGGCAGATCAGGCTGCGTGCGTTGTTGTAGCTGGTGATATAGGTCGGATCCTCAGAGAGGATATATCCGACGATCTGGTTAATCGGGTTGTAACCCTTGACCATGAGGGAATTGTATACGGAGGAGAGAATCTCCTTCATCTCGGCCTTACTGTCAAGTGCCGCAAACTTCCTCGTGACATCCTGCATCAAAACCACTTCCCTTCCGTTCCTATGGACTTCTGTAAGCCATTATACCATAACTTGTGCTCAAGTAAAGACTTTTTTGCACATTTTGTAGTAGTCAGCGCATTTCGGCGCCATATTTTTCCTTCAAGGCCTGCAGAACGCTCCTTACGACCTCTTCTGCGTGCTCGTCGGTCAGGGTCTGGTTCTCGTCGCGCATGGTCAGGGAAAAGGCGACGGACTTCTTGCCCTGGACGATGTGGGTGCCGGTGTAGACGTCGAAGACCGTGCAGTCGATCAGCCTTTCTCCCCCGGCCGCCAGGATCGTCTCTTCCATCTCGCCCGCCGGAATCGTCAGATCACAGATCACCGCGATGTCGCGGGTGACCGCCGGATACTTCGGCAGGGGCTTGAAGACCGGTACCCCGCCCCGGGCCTCGAACAAGGCTTCGAAGCTCAGCTGGGCACAGTAAAATTCCGCGTCCACCGAGTAATTCCGCATGACCCGGGGATGGATCTGGCCCAGGGTGCCGACGCAGCGGTCCCCGATCCAGACGGTGGCGCAGCGTCCGGGATGGTAGGACGGGTTCGAGGTCTCGGCCTTGAACCGCGGCTTCGCCGTATCCAGGCCATCCAGCAGCTCCTCGACCCAGCCTTTCAGAGTGAAGAAGTCCATGTCAGGGCCATAGGCGCCCAGGGAGACCGTCTTCGGCTCGTCCGCGAGGCCGTCTTCCCTCTTGTGGTAGGTCCGGCCGATCTCGTAGAGGCGGGCAGCCGGATTCCGGTAATTATAATTCCGCGTCAGGATCTCCAGCATGGACGGCAGGATCGTGGTGCGCATGATGGAGGTGTCCTCGCCCAGGGGGTTCAGGATCCGGAGGCTGTCGCGCAGGGGTGAGTCGGCGGGAAGGCAGATCTTGTCATAATACGTGGGGCTGATGAAGGAGTAGGTAATGATCTCGTCCAGGCCGATGCCGCGGCAGATCTCGCCGATCTTTCGCTCGCAGAGCTGCTCGGGGGTGAAGCCGCCGCAGGTGCTGATGGCGCCGGTGAAGCGGGTCGGGATCTCGTTGTAGCCGTAGAAGCGGGCCACCTCCTCGGCCAGGTCGGAGTAATGCTCCACATCGCCGCGCCAGCTGGGGACGCGGACGGTCTCGCCCTCGACGGTGAAGCCGAGCTCCCGGAGGATGGCGGTCATGGTGGGCACGTCGATGTCGGTGCCCAGGAGGGCGTTGATCTTCTCCGGCTCGAGCTGGAGGACGGTCTCGCGGCGGCCGGCCGGGTAGACGTCGATGACGCCCTCCACCACCTCGCCGCAGCCCAGGAGCTCCACCAGCTCGCAGGCGCGCTGGACGGCCGCGTAGGTGTTCTCGGGGTCGAGGCCCTTCTCGTAGCGGGAAGAAGCATCCGTCCGCATGCCCAGGGCGGTGGCGGTGCGGCGGATAGAGACGCCGTCGAAGTTGGCGCTCTCGAAGAGGACCATGGCCGTGTCGCCCACGATCTCACTGTTGGCGCCGCCCATGACGCCGGCCACGCCCACAGGCTTCTCGGTGTCGCAGATGCAGAGCATGGTCTCGGTCAGGGCGCGGTCGGTGCCGTCCAGGGTCTGGATGGTCTCGCCCGGGCGGGCGCAGCGGACGCGGATCTCGCCGCCGCTCACGCAGGAGAAGTCGAAGGCGTGCATGGGCTGGCCGTACTCCATCATGACGTAGTTGGTGATGTCCACCAGGTTGTTGATGGGGCGCATGCCGGCGTTGCGGATCCGCTCGCGCATCCAGGCCGGGGAGGGCCCGATCCTGACGTTCTTCACCATGCGGGCGGTGTAGCGGCGGCAGAGGGACGGCTCCTCCACGACGACCTTCGTGAGGTCCCGGATATCCCCGCCGGCTTCTGCCTTCACCACCGGGGTGTGCAGGAGCAGGGGCTTGTGGAAGGTCACGGCGGCTTCGCGGGCCAGGCCGATCATGCAGAGGCAGTCGGGGCGGTTGGGCGTGATCTCGAACTCCACCACGTGGTCGTCGTTTCCCGTGAGGGCGGCGATGTCGTCGCCGGGGCGGGCGTCCTCGCGGAGGATGAAGATGCCGTCGGGGATGCAGTGGGGGAACTCCTTCTGCTCGGCGCGGAGGTCACTCAGCTTGCAGACGTGGTTTGTGCGGGTATCCAGGGCAACGAGGTCGCCCGGGTGGAGGTTGGAGCAGCGGGTGGAGGCCGTGACGGAGCGGCCGGAGAGGCTCAGGTCCAGGTCCCAGGTGTCGCCGTCCGCGCCGCGGCGGAGGGACGTGACCGAGGCAGCCAGGACGCTGCCGAAGATCTTGTCGCCGGGGGCGATGTCCGCCGGGATCGAGGGCTTTGCCTTGTCCAGGGGGTGGTAGTCCCCAAGGACGGCGGCGGCGTGAATCTCGGCATAGGGGTAGTCATGGGTTGTGAGGTTCAGCTCCTTCAGGGAGCAGAGCATGCCCTCGGAGCGGACGCCCCGGAGGGTGCCGGCGCGGATCTCAGCCCCGGTGGGGAGCAGCGCGCCGTCCAGGGCCGCGGGCACCAGGTCGCCCTCGTGGACGTTCCAGGCGCCGGTGACGATCTGGACCGGGGCCGCGCGGCCGGCGTCCAGCTGGAGGACCCACATGTGGTCCGAGTCGGGGTGGCGCTCCATCGTGAGGACGCGGCCGACGACGACGTTCTTCAGGTGGGCGGAGAGGTCCTCGGTCACCTCGACCTTGGAGCCGGAGACCGTCATGGCCTCGGCAAAGCTGCGGTCGTCAATCTCCGCGAGCGGCAGGTCGACGAACTCGGTGAGCCATTTTCTGGAAAGATTCATGCCGGCACCTCCTTAAAACTGCTCCAGGAACCGCACGTCGTTCTCGAAGATGAGACGCAGGTCCGTGATCTTGTACTCGCCCATGGCCAGGCGCTCCAGGCCCATGCCGAAGGCCCAGCCGGAGTAGACGTCCGGGTCGATGCCGCAGCCCGCCAGCACCTTCGGGTGCACCATGCCGGCGCCCAGGACCTCGATCCAGCCCTCGCCCTTGCAGGTGGGGCAGCCGCGGCCGCCGCACTTGTGGCACTGGATGTCCAGCTCACAGCTCGGCTCGGTGAAGGGGAAGTGGTGCGGACGGAAGCGCGTCACCGTGCCCTTGCCGTAGATCTTCTCCACCACCAGGTTCAGCGTCGCCTTCAGGTCCGACATGGTGACGCCCTTGTCGATGACCATGCCCTCGATCTGGTGGAACATGGGAGAGTGGGTCGCGTCCACCTCGTCCTTGCGGTAGACCCGGCCCGGCGCGATCATGCGGATCGGCAGGGGCCTGGTCTCCATGGCGTGGATCTGCATCGGGGAGGTCTGGGTCCGCAGGCAGATGCGGCTGTCGCCGGTGAAGTAGAAGGTGTCCGTCCACTCCCGCGAGGGGTGGCCCTCGTCAATGTTCAGCTTCGTGAAGTTGTAGTCCGAGAGCTCCACCTCCGGGCCGTCCACGATCTCAAAGCCCATGCCGATGAAGATGTCCTTGATCTGGTCCAGGACGTTGTACATGGGGTGCTTGTGGCCCTGGGGCTGCTTCTTGCCCGGGAGCGTCACGTCCACCGTCTCCTGCAGGAGTTTCATCTCCAGGCGGGCTTCGTTCAGCGCCGCGCGGCGGGTCTCCAGGGTCTGCTCAATCTCGGCGCGCAGCTGGTTCGCCAGCTGGCCCATAGCCGGACGCTCCTCCGCCGACAGGCGGCCCATCTGGCGCAGGATCGACGTGAGCTCGCCCTTCTTGCCCAGGTACTTCACCCGCAGGCTCTCCAGTGAGTCCACGTCCTCGGTCTCCAGGATCGCCTGCATCGCCGCGTCGTGCAGCTTCTGCAATAGTTCTTTCATGTGTTTCTCCTTGTGGTGAAAATATGTTTCCACTGACATCAGTTTGCGCAGCAGGCCGGGTAAAAAAACAAGCCCCCGTCCCCCGCGCAGCGCGCAACAGCGCCATACGCAACAGGACGAAAGCTCAGCTTCCGCGGTACCACCTATCTTCGGCTGCGCGCTCGGGGCCGTTGGGCCGGTTCGGTCCGTGGGGACCGGTTGGCCGGTCATGGGCCAGGCCCTTGGGCCGGTTTTGGCCGGTTGGGGCCACAGACCGGGCGGGGCGCTGCCGCACTCTTCAACGGGCTTAACGCGCCCGACACGCCGGGGATTGGCCGGAGCTCCCGGGCGAACCAAACACCGCGCACCCAGGGGGCTTGCAGCCGGTGACCCCCACTCTCTTCGAGCCGCTTGGCGTTATTTTCCCGTTCACAGCAAGGCATAGAGTAACACAAAGCGATTCGGATTGCAAGAGGCGAATTGACAGTTTCTGAGAAAATGCGTATAATATCCGGGAATTTCGAAACAGAGGCAAGGATGATGGATGATTTAATGAAGCGTACCTGGGCCGAGATTGACCTCGATGCCATCCGGCACAATTATCATGCGATCCGAGGCGTGCTTCCGGAGGGCTGCCGCTTTCTCGGCGTGGTGAAGGCCGACGCCTACGGGCACGGCGCGCTGCGGGTTTCAAAGCTGCTGCAGGACGAGGGCGCGGACTATCTCGCGGTCAGCTGTCTGGACGAGGCGATGGAGCTTCGCCGCGGCGGCATCACGATGCCGGTCCTGATTCTCGGGCACACCCCGAAAGAATACACCGGAATGCTCATTCAAAACGACCTGACGCAGACGGCCACGTGCCTGGCCAAGGCCGTGGAATACTCCGAGGAGGCCGTGCGGCTCGGGAAGACGCTGAAGCTGCACATCAAGCTCGACACCGGCATGTCGCGCCTGGGCTATCTCTGCGAGGGCGAGCTCTTCGAGGAGGGTGTGCAGAACATCATCACCTCCTGCGGCCTGCCGAATCTGGACTTTGAGGGCTTCTACACCCACTTTGCCGTGTCCGACGAGCCGGACGAAGAAAGCCAGGCCTATACGCGGGAGCAGTTTCGGCTCTTTACGGCGGTGCTGGACGCGGTGGAGGCCAGGGCGGGGATCCGCTTCCCCATCCGGCACTGCGCCAACAGCGGGGCCGTGGTCTCCTACCCCGAGACGGCGATGGACATGGTGCGGCCCGGCCTGCTGCTCTACGGCTACGGCGACGGTGGAAAACTCGGCCTGCGGCCGGCAATGAGGCTGGTCACCACCGTCAGCACCATCAAGTACCACGAGGCCGGAACCTGTGTCAGCTACGGCCGCCGGTTTATGACGGAGCGCCGGACCCGCATGGGCGTGCTGGCCGCCGGTTACGCCGACGGGCTGCCGCGGCTGAGCTCCAACAGGTGCAGCTACCGGATCGAGGGAAAGGACGCGCCGCAGCTGGGCACCATCTGCATGGACATGTGCATGGTGGACCTCACGGACATTCCCGAGGCAGAGGTCGGGAGCGAGGCGGAGATCTTCGGGCCGAACAACGACATCCAGGCCATTTCCGACGCGGCGCAGACCATCCCCTACGAGCTGTTATGCTCGGTCACCAAGCGGGTGCCGAGAGTCTATCGGAACGAGTAAACGGGCGCCCTGAAAGGATCCATTCATGAAAGAGAACTTTTTTGCCTATATCTCCCGCATGCGCTACATCGGCCGCTGGAGCCTGATGCGCAATTCCCTGCCGGAAAACATTCAGGAGCACAGCCATATGGTCGCCGTGCTGGCCCACGCGCTGGGCGTGATCCGCCGCGATGTGTTTCATGTGCCGTGCAACCCCGATGAGGCGGCCACGGTGGCGCTGTTCCACGACAGCGCGGAGATCCTCACCGGGGATCTCCCGACGCCGATCAAGTACCACAGCAATGAGATCCGAGACGCCTACAAGGAGGTGGAGGCGCTGGCCTGCCACAAGCTGCTCGCCACCCTGCCGGAGGAACTCCGCGGCGCCTACGAGCCGCTCCTCGACGGCGAGACGGAGGAGCGCGTCCACGATCTCGTCAAGGCCGCCGACAAGCTCTCTGCCTACATCAAGTGCATTGAGGAGCGCAAGGCCGGCAACAACGAGTTCCTCTCCGCGGAAGCCCAGACCCGGAAGATTCTCGAAGAGAGTCACATGCCGGAGGTGGACTACTTCCTGGAGCACTTTATACCGGCCTTTGAGCTCAACCTGGATGAGCTGGGGACGATAGAATAACGCGGATGATAAAAAGTGAAGAGATGAAAACAGAGGGGCGGTTCAGATTCTGACCGTCCCTCTGCCGTATTCAATATCATGCGGGAGGATTAAAACCAGTGGCATGCGGCTCATCGTCGGGGGGATCAAAGCCTGTGGCATGCTCTTCGGGAATGATCATCCCCTGGTTGCCCCAGATATCTACCTGGTAAATGTTGTCGCTGCTGGGATAATCGACATAATACACCATCGCGGAGCAGCCGTCGTAAAACTGGCCTTCGATATTGCAGATGCCGCTGTCAACATATACCTGATCGCCGTTTTCCAGATCGATGGCGTATCCGCCGCCGGCTTCAGAGGCCGTGCCGTTCATGGTGCCGTAGGTCGGTTCGGGAGGGTCGGGGGGATTGAATCCCGGATCGCCCCAGATATCCACCTGGTAGATGGTGTCGGTGCTCGGATAGTCGGTGTAATAGACCGTTGCGGAGCAGCCGTCGTAGAACTTGCCCTCGATGTTGCAGATATTGCTGTCAACATATACCTGGTCGCCGTTCTGCAGATCGATGGCGTATCCGCCGCCGGCTTCAGAGGCCGTGCCGCTCATGGTGCCGTAAGTCGGCGTCGGGGGCACGGGAGGCACGCTGTTGACGCAGATATAGGCGGTGCTGGTACGTGCCGTCTGGCCCTTGAAGTAGAAGGTGCAGTAAGCACCCCAGCCATCCATCCATTCTTCCAGACCCATCACGGTGATTGTCGAGCTGTTTTCGCCGCCGATTGTCGCACCGGAGCCGGCTACAAAGTTTGCAGGTGTGTATTCGCCGCCGTCCGGTGATACAAAGGTCCAGTTCAGGGATTCATACGCGCTGGCACCGGCAACAAAAACCGCGTTTTCGCCCACATTTTTGTTCTCGTTGGTGGGGTTTTTGGTGATCACGAGATACGTGGGCGCAACCGGCTGGGGCGAGGGGGCCGGAGTCGGTGTTCCGCCAAGGGCAACCGGCTTCGGTACCGGGAAGGCCTCGGTCGGCTCTCTGGTGCCCAGGAAGACTTCATAGCTCTCTGTCAGACGATCCAGATTTGTAATCTCATCCGCGACCAGCCACTCAAAAGCCGTGTTGCTTCTCGCAGCGCCGGCAAAGTTGTTGACGCCGGCGGCGTTGTACTGAGCAGCCGATATGCCGAGTCCTTTCGCATCCGTGCAGGTGACATGCCGTTTGCCGGTGCCGTCCACAACCGTGTGTTCCGTAGCATAGCTTTCATAGGAGAGAACACCGTTTTTCAGATTGACAGCGGTTTTGACGGTATAGACCTCGGCGTCCGAAAGGACGACATTGTCATTGACCATGTAGTACCACGTGTCAGTATCCTTGACATGAAAGGTGTCAACGGTGTCGGCCATGATGTCGGGGAAGGACTCATCGTTATCCTTGGTCAGACTGCACTCTTTCAGCTCCGAGCCGTCCGGGCTGACGCTCCAGACTTTCAGATTGGTCGAACGATCCGCCGGATGAAGTGAGCCCGCAAGAAACTCCAGGCAGCCGTCATGATCCATGTCCGTAACGCAGTAATACCAGGTTCTTGTGCTGTCGTCCTGCTTCAGACTGTCAATCTGAGAAACAATCAGCTGCAGCTGCGTCTTGGGACTTGCAGTGTCATCGGCATAAGCCAACATCCCCAGAGCGGAAAGAAGCAGAACTGCTAAGACAATGCTGAGAATTTTTTTCATTTTTTACCTCCTTTAAAGCCTTTGTATTTTTTGCAGTGGTGCGGGCGCGGGTTTCATCAGAGATGAAATCGGCATCCTCGATGATACCGTTTGAATTAGTCACGACGATTTCCGTTTTTAGGTATGTTTGACTCAAAAGAGATATTCAACCATCCATATAAGTTCAAAATTTGACGCATTTCATTGCAAATATACCGCATTTCATCATTGACTATTTCATGCTTACGAGATATAATTTAG